>JBMHDS010000001.1:0-5989 GCA_049889275.1 Bradymonadia bacterium
GGGGCGTCAATATTAACGGGTCCCCCCCACAGCCGCTCTTAGAAGCCAGAGCCGACGATGGCCCAGAGCCGACAACGGCCTTATCCAAAAGAAGACCAACAGCCTCTTTGTTGGTCTTCTTTTGGTTAAGAACCCGAACAATCCGCGCGTGAACGCAGGAGCAAAGATGAACATCATCGAGTGTACCGATGAAGAGATCCTTGAGACCGCACACACCTACTGGGCGGACTTAGTAAAGTTTTCCAACGAAGGTGAGTACGGGAAATTTATCCGCCACTTCTCCTACGACCTGCTCATCGGCTTAAATGAAGTCGAGGTGGGTAAACAGTTCGCCAAAAGTGAACTCACGCGTTCCCTGGACACGAATTACGACTACCTGGGTCTTATAAGGCGCGGCGAGCACGTTACTGTTTTGTACCGTGTGCGCAGTACCAAGAAAGAGGGCGAGTGGTTAGGCCGCCTGGTCCTCGGCTATGACAAAGAAGGCGAAGTCAAAATCTTCGGCGCTTCTATCTTCTAGCAGCACGGAGTAAAGCACGATGAGCGAATGGGAGATGGAAGACCCGGTTGGTCCGGAGAAACTGGTCGAACTGAAGTACAAAGTCATAGACGCCAAAACTAAAGGCATCTTGACCAGTGTCGATTTTCCAATTGGCTATGTGCACGGCGTCAACCAGATTTTGGCCCCCCAAGTCACTGATGAGCTTGAAGGTCGTCTACCGGGTGACGTCATCGAGGTGCCGATCGACTGTAACAAGCTATTTGGCCCTAGAGACGAAGACCTCGTTTTTACCGACCACATTGAAAATGTGCCTGAGGAGTACCGAGAGGTCGGTACTTCAATATTGATGGAGAACGACCGGGGCGAAACCAAAACGTTCCTGGTCACACGGGTGGACGAGAAGTCTGTCACCATCGACGGCAACAATCCGCTTTGCGGGCGTGAAGTCATCTTCCGCCTTGAAATCGTCAACGTGCGAGACGCTACGCCGGAAGAGATCGAAAACGGCGGTCCGATTACCCAAGAGCCGGACGTAAGCGCTCTGGCTGGCGGCAACCCGGTCAGAAGCATTCACGATTGATCGGAAGTCGCAGTGACTTGTTCCCATGGCTAAGCACCTGTACGCAGAAACACTGTTAACACCAGGATTGGGGATTCCATTCCAGTGGCGCTATGGCGGTTCTGAAAGCGATTTACTGTCTTTGATGGACCGTGAGTCGCCCGTTTATGGTGCGCTCGAACAGTCCATCAACCGCTTCGATTACACAACGTTCGATCTCGCCCTCAACAAGCCCACACTCATCGAGTGGGCCAACTCGCAGTCCGAATTGCAAGATGCTGCCGACATCCGAGAGCTTCGCTTGGGGGCTGCACATGTCTTTCAGCAGTCCATCGAGTTGTTGCAAGGCATGCAGATGATGACCTCGCGAGAAGACGACCCATCGCGCCTGGCCTTCATTCACCACAACATTGGCGACGTGATGGGTTTGATCGGCCAGCGAAGCGGGAGCTTGCACTTCCTCGAACAGGCAGCGTTGTCTTACGAGCAGGCGCTCGAGTTGCGAACTCAAGATGAAACCCCGGTCGATTGGGCCGAGACCAAGCTGAACTATGGTGTCATCATCCATACGATCGGCGTGCTCGAGGATGATTCGAGGATGCTTAAGGACGCTCTGGACACCTACAAATCGGCGATTAACTTCATTGACAGAAATGAGGATCCACAAACCTGGGCCTGTGCGATGAGCAACATCGGAGTGGTCCTTTGTCAGTTAGGCACTCATCGTCGTGGTGCGCGTACTCTCGAGCAAGCTCTGGTAGCCCTTAGGAACACGCTGTCGGTTCGCAATCCCGATGACGACCCTTTGGCATGGGGACTCACGCAAAATAACGTCGCTGCGGTCATGCAAGCAACCGGTGAACACGAAGAGGACATTAGCTCGCTCGAGGCCAGCATTCCGCTATACGACGCGGCGCTCAAGGTTCTGACACCCGACGCCGTACCTCTCGTGTCAGCGATGGTTAGCGCAAATCGAGCGGCGGCGATGCGGGCTCTTGCCGAGGAGTCGGACTATCTCGATATGGCAGAGACCTCAGCCGCTGAATTTGACCGACTTAGCAACCTATTTCGCGAGACCGATTTCCAACATTACGTAAGTGCAGCCGAGCAAAAGGCTGAGGACGCCCGTGAATTAGCGAGTGCCCTACAAGTGTGATGTCAACATGCGGATGAGTACACAAAAGAAGCTCGCTGAGCATTGAGGACGTTGTGCCCTCCCCGCAAAACAATGGTAAAACTAGCGTCGCGGACGCCCAACAACACGAAGAGCGGATTTTTCGCAACCAAGAGGAACGACAGATGAGCGAACCAAGCAACGAGCGCCCCAAAGTCCCAGAGGGGAAAGCTAAATACGTAACCACACGTCAAATGGAAGCCAATGAAAAGGGGTTTGTAGGTTACGAGACGGTTTGGGATGAATGGCAAAAGGAAGTCAAATACGAGAAGCCTAAAGCCCCTTAAGAAAGCCCGTGGGTCGAAGTCGCCGCGCTGAACCGCAATTGGCGAACTTCTGAGCCAGCAATTTCAAAGGCTGCCTCGAAGCGGCTTTCATCCTGTCGACTGAGGCGATCGGCTAAGGCGTTCAAGTGGTACGTTCGCTCGGTTCGACTGATTCAGCCCTCGCCCCGTCTCGAGGGGGATCGGTCTTAGCACCATTGCTGTGGCACTGACGCCCGTCAGGTTACACCGATGAGCGAACTGCGTCTTGGGGCCCGGATACCATCATGAGCACAGACAAAACAAAACTCACCATCCCGCAACTTGCACAGAAGAAAGCGGCAGGCGAGCGTCTTGTGATGGTCGCCGTCGGTGAGGTCTTGAGCGCAGCTTGGGCCGAGAGGGCTGGCATCGATATCGTGGGTATCGGTGACAGTCTCGGCATGACTTTGTACGGTCATGAGAACACGCTCGCCATCACGGTTGATCAGATGATCGAGCATACGCGCGCGGTACGACGTGGCGCGCCTAATACGTTCGCCATCACAGCCATGCCCTACGGCTCTTATGCGACAAAGGAAATCGCCGTTCACAACGCTGTTCGCATGATGAAAGAAAGCGGCGCGGACGCGCTCAAACTCCAAGGCGGTCGGGAGAAGTTTGAGATAATCAAGGCGGTGGCCGATGCCGGCGTACCTGTGATGAGCCATGTTGGGCTCATTCCTCATCATGTCCACCACCACGGTGGCTTTAAGATGCAGGGACGAACCGCCGAAGATGCACTCAAGATCATCGACAATGCCAAGGCCATCGAGGAAGCGGGTGCCATCGGACTTGAGATAGAGGCTGTTCCCTACGAAGTAGGCAAGGCAGTCGACGACGCCGTTTCTATCTTTACGTTTTCTATCGGCGCTGGGGCCGCAGGCACTTGTCAAATGCTAAACGGGTACGACCTCATTGGCGCGTTTGACACATTTAAACCCAAATTCGCCAAACGTTACGGCAACGTGGTTGATGTGGCGGTTAGCGCATTTGAGGCCTACGCCGAAGATGTTCGTAGCGGCACTTTTCCGGATCCTGACCACAGCTACAAGATGAATGCGCAAGAAAGCGAAAAACTTCGTAATCTGCTCGGAAACGATTCTTAGCAAGCGCAGCCGGCCCTCAACACTCTGAGGGAACTGTGGCACTTATCGACATGATAAGGTTCCCGCGTTCTTAGAGGAGTCGCAGGACATGGCCACAGGCAACGGATTCCAAAGCGGACCGTCCCCTGCTGACGCTCCACTCGCGTCCGTACAATCGACACTCACCGTGCCGAAACGTGGCCTACGGTATTTCATTCTCCGCCCGCTGGTCGTAATCAAAGGCGCTATCGAAGCGCTGTATCTCCTGATTCTGACCATGATGTTGAAGGAACTCTTCAAACGTCAGTCGCACCACTTTACGTCGCTCCAACACATAGTCGCTTTTGTAGCGACAGTCGGCTTCTCCCTGGCCTTTTACTACGGCGAACACATGGAGGGGATCGCCGTCGCAGTCTTCTTTGGCTT
Organism: Bradymonadia bacterium; assembly: GCA_049889275.1. GTDB lineage: Bacteria > Myxococcota_A > Bradymonadia > UBA7976 > UBA1532 > UBA1532. The sequence goes on from JBMHDS010000001.1 coordinate 4,052, forward strand.
GTGGGCCATCGACCGCTACCTGCACGGCGTGTTCGGTGTGTGGCGCTCGGAGCGGACGACGTTGCAAGTGACCCCGACACACGTGCGCTGGCGGAGGTTGCGAAATTCGATGGTCGTAGACCGTGCTGAGATTCCGCGCTTCGAGATCCAGTCGGTATTATTTGAGCTGGTAAACCTCAGCGCGGACGCGTTTGGTCAAATCGATGAGTCGGTTTGGCGGGCTAATCTGGTAACCACGCAAGGTGGACACATTCCATTTCTGGAAGCTGAAACGGCCCATGATTTACTGGGACGAGCCTCCAACCTTATCGCGACGCTCAATGTACCGTTTAGCTTTGCCGCAAGAACGGACGGCAGTCTCTTGAGCAGGTCGTCCACAACGTCGAGCACGCCGTACTTTGGGGATTGGGTCACTGAGCGTGAACCGCACCGTCTCACGCTTCGACGCTCGCGCTCCATTTGGCATGCTTTCTCTCGAGCAGTTCGCGAATACGGAATCTTATTTTTCGTCGTGATCATGGCGGATTTTCTCGCTGGTTTCGGCCATCTTTTCGCAAGCTTATTCGGCGGTATGTTGGGGCTACCTCAACCCAGTGAACCTTTCGTGTTCAACCTGACACCAGAAGGGTTGATAGGCGCACTTACCCCTGAACTCACTTGGCTGAGTTCTATCGAACTTGCGGTGGCCACTTATCTGCTCATCTGGGGAACCTTCAAAGGACTACGTGCCATGCGGGTTCGACTGGAAGACAACACGGTTGCCGTAAAGCGAGGTAGCAGACGAGGAAGGAAGCTTGTGGCAAAGGAAGCGCTGAAGGTACGGCTCGTGGACGACCCAGAGTTTCGATTGGTGTTCTTTACCGAGTCGAACGAAGCGCTCGAAGTGACGGGACTTGAGGACAATGCGGCACAAGAACTTTATCTGCAGTGCGATGCGTGGCTTCGAGGCCAATCGTCCAGTTCATCGGTTGGAACCAGCGTCTAGGCATCCAAGCGACTGTAACGTCGACAAAGCGGTTTATCTCATCATGATTCTGAGCATAAAAAAATTTGACCACGTCACGGAAATCAGCGGTGCTGATGCCATTTTGTACGACATTGGAACAGATGTAGCGTACTTCCGGGATGGGCAAGCAACCGGTCCGTCCTTGGTGTGGACCTGGTCCGACGAAGCAGTCGAAGGTGCCCTACTTTCGCACTCGCTCGCCCTCTCTGGCGACACGCCATGGATCGTTCGGTGCGACCGTGTTGACTTCCCACCCGGCAGCGTCGCCTACCGACATATACATCCTGGGCCGGGCATTCGCTGCACGTTGTTCGGCGGTTTGACCATCGACGCAGATGGGCACAAGCAACGCTACGGCGCGTTTCAGCCATGGTTTGAGGTGGGACCAGCTCCGGTCGAAGCGACAGCCGATTCAAACGGTCCGTCAGCTTTCGCGCGCGTTATGTTCTTGCCAGCGCAGTGGAAAGACAAACGCACAATTCAGTACGTGAACCCGGCCGATGACAACCGGCCGAAACTTCAGAGACCGACGGTGTTCTTCGATCGGAGCATTAACTAACAACGAGCTAGAAAGGCCGCCACCACAAGATCAGTTTGGGCAGCAACGTAAGCGCCGATAGCAGCGCGATCAGCATGGCTGAAGCGGTTAACAGCCCAAACAGAATGGTGGGAATAAAGTTCGACATGACCAGGATCGAAAAGCCGAACACAATGGTAATAGAGGTGTACAACACCGCACGTCCAATGTTGGCGTGGCAGACATTCATCGTCTTGAGGTAATCACCGTGTATCGCGTATTCCTCACGGAATCGATACAGGTAGTGGATAGCATTATCCACAGCGATACCGATGGTTATAGCCGCGATAGTGATAGTCATCATGTCCAATGGAATATCGGCTAACCCCATTACCCCGAGAACCAACGCGGCGCC
>JBMHDS010000002.1:0-2723 GCA_049889275.1 Bradymonadia bacterium
GCGAACACGCGCAGTATTTGGTGCGTACGCTCAAAGATATTCTGGCGAACGTTTGAAAGCACCTTCGCTCTGTGACGCGCAGAAAGTATCTACTTGTGGGGCAACGCCAACTCAGGCCGGTGGCTGCGTATGCCGGCGGCGTTTTCGTATTGTTTTTACCCGTAAATAAAAGTTGAATGCGCGAGTGTCAGCGACGAGCGGAGGTGGGCTATGCCAGTATGGTTTGACTTTAAATACATTTTACCGCTGGCCTTGGTCGCAGCTTTAGTCTTCTTCAATCTTCAAGCCCGGGCGCAGTTCGTAGACCCCCTTCAAGCAAAAGCACTGGTTGATAAAGGTGCACGTTTGGTGGATGTGCGTACACAGGCTGAATACGCCGGCGGGCATATTCAAAACGCCATTAACATTCCGCTATCACAGGTCAAAGCCCGCCTTGCTGCATTTGGCGATAAAGGCTCAGCGATCGTGCTCTACTGTAGAAGCGGTCATCGCTCTGGAAAGGCCAAGGAAATTCTTGAAGCAGCGGGATTTACACAGGTTCTTAACCTCGGTGGCATTGACCGCTGGCCCACGCCCTAAGAACGCGAGTTTGGTCGAGTGGTGATGAACGGTAGATGTAAGGCGCAGTCATGGCGCCAGACCTGATTGCCAAAGGCTGCCGCGAGCCGTCGTCAGCACCGAGATGGCAACCCTGCCTGTGAGACATTGCGCCGAACATTAGAAAAGTTGCATCCACAGGTGGCGCCCCTCGAATTTGGAGCCTGCGAGCGGTTAAGTCGTATTGTCGTCGTGGTACCGCGACTATGGATCCGGTTTGTCAAGCTCGATACGACCCGTGACGGTCACAGGTCCCCTGGGGGTGTTGGGGCCCGTTGGACAGTCAGCGGCTCGCTCAAAGGTGGCCTCGAAACGAGCCGAGAGCTGTTTTGGTGGAGATTGTCGGTTGTCGCCGAGCTCAACTGAGTCGATGGTAATCTCACCTGATGTCGCTCGCCAGTCGAGCCCAGACATGCCGTCACCGGCGTAGCCGAGGGACATGAAGGCGACTCCATCTTCTACAGTTTTTGGTCCGTCTTCCGACTCCTTAACGGTCACCAATGTCAAGACCTGGTCGGCTTCAACTCTGTTCGGCAGTTGCGCGACCATCTCCCATACATCGGATTTAAAGAAGCGCTGGGTTTGGACGGCATCTACGGGTTCGGCTTTAAACGATAAGAGTGCCCACTCACTAAAGTTAAACAGTGTTTGGGCACGTCCGCTCATACATTGGCCTGTGAAGGGTAAGATATCGGGCGCACTCGACTGCACGTCGAATGCCGCAGCCTCGGCCTCGTTGCAATCGGACACGGGCTGTATCGCAGAGTTGCTGAGCTCGGTTACTTCTGGGAGCTGAAATCTCAAACGGCCGCTTACGGTGACCACAGGGTCTTCTCGGTCTTCCCTTCGATACTCTACGGGAGAATAAAAGCCGCCTGTCAAAGGCAAGTCTTCCATGACCAGCACATAGTCGCCGCCGCACGCAGGTTGAGCGACGTCGATGGATACAGAGCCTTGGCTCGGGGGCCCCGCAAGATCGTTAAACGAACAGTTGGAAACATACTCTTCGCCGCGGCCGGTTGCGGCGTACATGTTGAGATTGATATTGCCAGGGGCCCGAAGACCTACGCCCTGGCCAATGTTTGAGAGTTTGGCTTTCGGCGTACCCGAATCATCCACAAGTATGGCATCGAAGTTAAACAGGCTAGACGGCGGGATGATTGCGCCATCTCGACCCCAATCGGCATGGGCCCAAAAGACTTCAGCGCAGAATGCATGTTGGTCTTCATAATCTGTCAGGTATTGACGACCGAAGTCTAGGGTCGGGTCCAGCCGCAGAGTTTGTGGCGCACCACCATTAATGCTGATTGTAAACTCGCCCTCGGCGTTCTCCACTGGCCAGGCTGAAGTGAGCGGGCATTTCGCATCGGTCGCCACAGGCGGCGGGTCGCGCTCATCCATTGAGTCCGTGCCACCATCCTGGCCGGCCTGACCATCGTTACCAGCCGCTCCCAGGCAGGGCTTGAAGGTGGCTGAGGCAAGCGACGTCTCGATCAACTCGATGTCGTCGATGGTAAAGATATCGGTGACCCAATCCCATCGGCTCTCCGGCGTGAGTAGGACCGACGCGGTTAAGTCTAGACCGACGTTCGCACAGGGTTCCTGCGTATCGGTCTCCACCGTCGCTTCAACTGTGAGTGGTACCTTGAGCCGTGCACCGCTCGACTCATAGAATTGAACGTTTACCTGTGGCACCAACGCCACGGACGCCGCGACCGAGTTTTTGATTCGAGACCCTTGTACATCGACGTCGGCATTAAAGGTCGGTGGGGAGACTTCATAAATACTCTTCCAGCGGTCTTCAGCGGTCTGGTACACGACTTTAGCGGAGGCGGTGCTGCCGGCGCTCATGCGCGCTGTAAAAAGACTCGCATTGGTACCGATGCGTCCGCCGAAGGTCAGACCAAGCTCCGGTGTGAGCGTGACCACGAAGGGGAGAAAACCAACAGCGCCGACCAAGACGATGGGGCGTAGAGACAAGAGCGAGATATCGCGCGATGCCTCAAGTTCGAGTGTACTCTCCGCCCTGAGCGTGAGGGCGCCTTGCACTTCACCCCTTAACTCCGATTCAGAGGACACGATCTCACCGTCTCTAATCTTGAGCGTGAAATCAAAATCCAAGGCCG
>JBMHDS010000003.1:0-33365 GCA_049889275.1 Bradymonadia bacterium
CACGGGCACTGAGTTTGGCAGAGGTGCACGCGCTTCGAGACGACTTCATCAAAGCCGCGGTCCGGGCCAAGCAAGCGGGCTACCATGGTGTTGAGGTCCACGGTGCCCACGGCTATGTGCTCACGCAGTTCTTAAGCGAGGTCTACAACCAGAGGCGCGATGTCTACGGTGGCTCTCTTGAGAATCGCGGTCGGCTTATCGTCGAGATTCTCGAGGGGATTCGCTCTGCCTGTGGAGATGCTTTCTTGCTCGGCTTACGCCTCTCACCTGAGCGACACGGCCTAAAGCTCGCCGAAGTGCTGACCTACTCGCAGCGGATTATCGATAGCGGTTTAATCGATTTTCTCGACGTATCTTTGTGGGACTGTTTCAAAATGCCTGAAGAGGCAGAGGCCCAGGATAAATCCCTATTGGACCACGTGATGGGACTGCGGCGCGGTGCTGTGAAATTAACGGTGGCCGGTCAGATAAAGACCGCTGCTCAAGTGAGAGATGTGCTTGATGCAGGCGCTGACTTTGTGACCATCGGGCGGGCAGGGATCCTGCACCATGACTATCCGCTCAAGGTGATCGCTGACCCAAACTTTGAGCCGACATCCCTGCCTGTCACGCCCGCCTATCTGAAGGCGGAGGGCTTGAGCGATGTCTTTGTTGATTACATGCGTCGGTGGCCCGGATTTGTCTCTGAGTAGACAAATCGCCGAATGCTGTTGTGGCGGGGGGTGATGGCTGCGTCATAATCACCTGATGACACGTCGAGCATTGTTCTCTACGCGAAGAGCGGGCATTCTCTGCGTCGCTATATTGAATCAGTCTGGGGGGCATCATGGGTTATCGATACATTGTACAGGCGTGCTTTGAGAATCGCGAAGTGGCCGCTGAGTGGCTTGACTGGTTACGCGATGGACATTGCCAAGAGGTCCTCGATGGTGGCGCCACTGCGGTTGAAATCGTGGATTTAGACAGCGCGGCGCTCACATTTGAGGTCCGCTATGAGTTTCCCGACCAGGAGACGTTTAAGTCCTACGAGAAGGTACATGCGCCTCGATTGAGAGAGGAAGGGCTCGCTCGTTTTCCGGTGTCTCGAGGTGTTCGTTATGCCCGTTCTACAGGCACTCTGATCTTTTCTCAGTAGGTATACGCCGCTGAGTCAGTCGCCGCTGTTTGCGATCTCTTCGTGTAGCCAGGCTGCGTGTTTGGGGGCACGTTTTGTCACGCTCCATTCCTCGATCATGGCGGGCGCCACTTCGTGGAGCTGCTTCATCTGCGCCGGTGTACCGATGTTCGCTGCAAGCTCAATTCGGTGCCCATTTGGGTCGAAGAAGTAGATGGACTTAAAAATGCCATGATTCACCGGGCCGAGTACGTCGAGACCTTCTGCTTCGATGTGCTCTTTGGCCGCGAGGAGTGCAGGCATGTCGGCCACCTCAAAGGCGATGTGCTGAACCCAGAGGGGTGTGTTGCCATCACGGCCCATCTCAGGAGAGTTTGGCAGCTCAAAAAATGCCAGCACATTGCCCATACCGGCGTCTAAGAACACGTGCATGTAGGGATCGGGCTCTTTGGTGGATGGCACCTCGTCTTCGGCGATGGCGAGGACGAAATCCATGTTCAAGACCCGCTGATAAAATTCGACCGTTTGCTTTGCATCCATGCAGCGGTAGGCGACGTGGTGTATTCGTTTAAGCTCGACTGCCATCGTTTGCCCCTACTGTTCGCTCTCGCCGAGTACACCCCGACGCATCTGGTCTCGTTCGATGGACTTAAAGAGCGCTTCGAAATTACCTTCACCGAAGCCTTCGTCCTCTTTCCGCTGAATGAACTCGAAAAAGATGGGCCCGATGGCCTTCTCAGAGAAAATCTGCAGGAGGAGCCTCGGGTCGCCACCATCGGTACTGCCATCGAGTAAGATACCGCGACGCCGAAGCTCCTCGGTGGGTTCTCCGTGCCCGGGCAAACGCTCTTCGAGCATGTCGTAGTAGGTCTCTGGCGGCGGACTCATGAAGTCGACGCCGCTGGCCTTTAAGCGGTCCCAGCAGCTGATTAAATCGTCGCATGAAAACGCGATGTGCTGAATGCCTTCGCCCTTGTATTCGCGCAGGTACTCTTCGATCTGACCGACCTTTTCAGACTTTTCCTCGTTTAGTGGGATACGGATGAGTCCGTCAGGTGCTGTCAGTGCGCGCGACACCAAGCCTGTGTACTCGCCCTTGATGTCGAAGAATCGAATCTCACGGAAGTTAAAAAGGTGCTCATAGTAGTGCGCCCAATAATCCATCCGGCCCTTGTAAACGTTATGGGTGAGGTGGTCGATAATGTTGAAACCGCAGCCTTCTGGGTGGACATCCACACCGTCTAAGTATTCGAAGTCTACATCGTAAATGGACAGACCATCTTCGAAGCGGTCGATGAGATAGATCATCGCGCCGCCGATCCCTTTGATGGCAGGCAGGCGCAGCTCACTGAACCCCGCAGCCACCTCAACCGGTTGTGCACCCTTGCTCAGCGCAAGCTCATACGCTGCTTGGGCGTTTTCAACCCGAAAGCCCATCGCACAGGCTGATGGGCCATGTTCGGCGGCGTAGAATGCGGCCGGTGTATTGGGCTCGTAATTGGCGATTAGATTGATACCGCCTTGCCGCCAGAGGTCTACGTCCTTTGAGCGGTGACGCGCGATCTTAGTCATCCCGATGGCCTCAAAAACAGGCTCTAGAATACCCCGCTCTGGTGCTGTGAACTCAACAAACTCAAACCCGCGTAAACCCATGGGGTTCTCAAATAGATCGGCCATTCTGATTCCTTTCTTGCGATGCAGACCCATTTCAATTAGCGTTTGGTTGTTATCGAGTCAAGTTGTGATTACAACTAAATGGATAAAAACAAAGTTCAATATGACTTATCTGGCGGCGCATTGCCGCTCGAGCAGTTCTGGCCGTATCAGGTCACCGTGCTCGCTGACCGCATCGCCCGGCGAACGAGCCGAATCGTCAAAGAGCGAGGTCTGAATCTGTCGCAGTGGCGTGTTCTCGCAGCCATCGCTGCGGTGCCAGGTCGCACCTCGGTAGACGTTGTCACCGTCACACCCATGGATAAAGGGATTGTCAGTCGGGCCACCAAGGCCTTACTCGAGATGGGCTATATCAGACGTGAGGCGTCTCAGTCGGATGGGCGACTCAGCCATCTGCATTTGACCGATGATGGCGCTGCTCTTTATGCAGAGGTACTGCCGGATATCCAGGTGATGGCAGAGTGGGCGAACGATCGTTTGACCGCTGCTCGACTCGACCGCCTGCGTGAAGACCTCGGTGCGTTGATGGACGTGATCCCTGACCTACGCTAAGACCGCGTCTGGCTGCTTGTCTGGATGAGCATTGGCAAAAGCGGGTATCTCTGCGAGCGCTTGCTCAATTTCAAGGAAGTGTGGGTACTGAGCCATGTCGACATTAAAGCGGCGCGCGTTGTAAATCTGCGGGACGAGGCATAGGTCGACGAAGCTGACTTCGTTACCAAATGCATATTGACCGCGATGGGTGTCCACCAATCGATGGAGCGCATCAAACCCAAACTTGATCCAGCCTTTCGACCATTCGACCTGAGCAGGTTTCTCCAGCGAAAAATCACGGCCAAGGCGCTGCATGACCCGTAAATTTTGAATCGGCTGAATCCCACTGTTAATGAGCTCGGCCATCTGCCGCACGCGCGCGCGACTCAGTGCATCTTTGGGCAGCAGTGCCGGTGTTGGATGGGTCTCTTCCAAATATTCGAGGATGGCCATGCTCTGGGCGATAGGCTCACCATCGACCAAGAGCACGGGCAGTTCGCGCATTGGGTTGACCGCTTGATGCGTCGCGCCGTGTTGTTCCCCCCCATCTTTTACCAGGTGCACTGGGATGGTCTCGTAGGTGATGCCCTTGAGATTAAGCGCAATTCTGACTCGCCAAGAACACGACGAACGCCAGTAGCTTCTGAGGACGAACGACATGTCTTTGCCCCCTACTTTTTCTCGACGACAGTCTGTTCAATGCGGCCGAATAAGCTCTCACCGGCTGCGTTAAACATCTCGATGGCCACGTTGTCGCCGTAGTTCATAAATGGCGTGATAAAAGCGCCTGTGTCGATCTTTTCAATCATGCGCTTTTCGGCCAAGCAGGATGAGCCGCGGCTGCGGTCTTCATTGCTGATAGTGCCGCTACCGACGATGGTGCCGGCGCTCAGCGAACGGGTCTTACAGACGTGAGCGACGATCTCGTAAAAGCTGAAGTGCATCTCTGGGCCAGCGTCTGGGTCACCGTACTTCTCGCCGTTTAAATGGGTGATTAACGGCAGGTGTAGGCGTCCATCCTGCCAGGCATCGCCAAGCTCATCTGGTGTGATGGCGAAGGGGCTGAATGCAGACGATGGCTTCGACGTGAAGAAACCAAAACCCTTGGCCAACTCACCCGGGATTAAGTTTCTGAGCGAGACATCATTGCAGAGCATCACCAGGCGTACATACTGGCCGACATCCTCTGCCTTGACGCCCTGTGGGGTGTCGTCCATGACGATGGCGATCTCAGATTCAAAGTCGCAGCCCCAGGCCGTGTCGGCGAGCGGAATGTCGTCCCGTGGCCCTAAGAAAGTGTCGCTGCCCCCTTGATAGACCAATGGGTCGGTTTTTAATGTTGCGGGTGGCTCAGCGCCGCGTGCTTTACGCACCAAGACGATGTGATTGATATACGCGCTGCCATCGATCCAAGCGTAGGCGCGTGGCAATGGGCTGTGCAGCGTGTCCACATCCACGGGGAATGCGTCACTGCGCTCACCTGCGTTGAGCGCATCGTAAATGGCGAGAAGCTTTGCGCTATTTGCAGACCAGTCGTCCATGACCGCCTGAAGTGTTGGCGCCACTTCACTGGCCAAAACTGCGGTTTGATTATCCCTGGAGACGACGAGCAATTCGCCGTCGCGGGTGTTGTTCTTTCTGGTTGCGAGCTTCATAACTTAACCCTTTGAAATGACAGTCCTAGCCGGGTCTACAGCGTCCGCCGAGGATCCGCAACTGAATTTAGGCGAGCAGACATTCACCAGTCGACGAGTCATGGCGCGGTGTCAAGGTGCCGTTCGCATGTTCGCTGCGCTTGCTTTTGTGACCGCCGAATCACCACGATGTGTTGGTACAGCGTGCATGTCATCGAACCGCGTGAATGGAGTCTATGGATCGATACCGAGTACGGGTACAGGCGTCGTTTGTTGCAAAACGGTGCCATCGCCGAGCTGACCACCTGCGTTCGAGCCCCAGCAGCTTACTTCACCCGTTGCGAGCACAGCACAGCTGTGACTGCCATTCTTGGCTGTTGCCAAGGACGACACATTGTTCAGGCCGACGACTGGCGTCGGTGCCAGACTGTTTGTATACGTGCCATCGCCGAGCTGACCTCTGCTATTGAAACCCCAGCAGACAACCGTGCCATCGTCAAGTCGGGCGCAGGTGTGCTCGAAGCTGACGAGCACATCGGTCACGCCGTTTAGACCGGCCACAATCGTCGGGTTCACAACCCATGAACTCGTCCCACCGTTTCCGACTTGACCCCTCAAATTTTGGCCCCAACATGCGACCTGGCCATCGGCCAGCGCACAGGTGGTGCTGACGCCGGCAAATACGGCGGTTGCCCCATTCACACCGACCGCGAGCACCGGTCGGTTCGAGTTCACTCTGTCACCATTCCCGAGTTGTCCATTCACATTGTACCCCCAGCATTTCACAGTACCGTCCACCAACCTTGCACACGCGTGCGCTGCACCGGCGGCGATCTGAGTCGCGTTGTCGATACCCGTGACGGTGACTGGGATGAGACTGTTTTCATTCGAGCTGTTACCCAGTTGCCCGATGAAGTTATAGCCCCAGCACTTGACGGTGGAATCCGCCAACAAGGCACAGGTCATTTGATACCCCGCACTCACTGACACGGCATTGTCAATGTTGACAACCCGAACGGGGATGGCGCTGCTTCGAACTGTGCCATCACCGAGACGACCTTGGCTATTGGTACCCCAGCATGAGATGTGTCCTGTGGCATGAACCGCACAGGTATGTTCGTATCCAGCGCTGACCATCACTGCGTCGTCGATTCCCTGCACGGCGACGGGCACAGGACTGTCCGTGACCGTTCCATTACCGAGGCGGCCGAGGGTGTTTCGACCAAAGCACTGAACACCACCCGTGTCCATCAGCGCGCAAGTGTGTTGATTGCCGAGTGTCACGGCCGTGGCGTTGCCATTCAGACCAACATTGACCGGTGAGGCGGTCTGAGGGACATTGCCATCGGCCAGTTGGCCTGCCGCATTAGACCCCCAGCAACGCATTTCACCCGTGGTCAGCAGGGCACAGCTGTGCCCTGAACCCAATGCAACCTCGGCTACATTGTCGAGGTCGGCGACCGCGTTAGGCTGATCACTGTCTTCTCTGCTCCCATCGCCGAGCTGTCCGAATCGATTGTAACCCCAGCAGTGGAGGCGTCCCGTGGACAGCAGAGCGCAGCTATGATTGTTGCCGGCCGCGATCAGCCTGGCGTCGATCAGATTGAGCACCTGGGTGGGCACACTCCGGCTCACAGCTGTGCCGTCGCCCAGTTGTCCGTACACGTTTCTGCCCCAGCAAAGCGCTTCACCGCTCGCCCTCACTGCACAGGTATACTGAGTCCCGAGATTTAATGAGACCACGTCATCGATATTGACGAGCTGAGGGACAACGCCGCACGGGCTATCATCGAAGCCGCCTCCGCAACGGCTCTCACCCGTGTTCACGCCCAATTGATTATAGTCATTCACTCCCCAGCATAGGACACGCCCGTTCGCCCGGAGTGCACAGGTGTGGTAGCCGCCCGCAAAAACGCCCACAGCGTCTTCAATTCCCACAACATTGACGGGCGATGTCTGGTCACCTGTGGCACCGTTGCCGACTTGGCCGTAGTTATTCTTGCCCCAGCATTGGATGGTACCTGTCGCCAGTACGGCACAGGCATGATCACGGCCAACGGATACTGAGATGGCGTTGGCGATGTTGTCCACAGGCACAGGCACACTGCTGTCTGATGTGTCACCCTGTCCGAGCCGTCCATTTGTCCCTTGGCCCCAGCACACAACGGACCCGTTTTCTCGAACGGCACACGCACTGTGTCGGCCAGCGGAGACGCCGATCGCATCTACAAGACCCACAACATCGGTGGGCTCGTATGTAATATCGGTGGTCCCATTGCCTAATTGGCCGTATTGATTGTCACCCCAACAGCGAACGTGACCGGTTTCGAGGCGTGCACAGCTAAAGTCCTCGCCCAAGGCGATTCGCGTCGGCGACACGGTCAGCCTAGGTTCACCGAGTGTGACGCTTGTGCCATCCTCGCAGCTGATGGTTGCTGTGCCATCGTCGTTGTCGGTCACTGTGCACGATGTTCCATCGAGTCCGTCGGCGCCATCAACGCCATCTCGGATAATCACCGATGAACCGTCGGGACAGTTGATGGTTGCGCTGCCATCTTGGTTATCCACGGCCGTGCATGGCTGCCCGTGTTGACCGTCCGCACCCGGTTCGCCCTGTGGCCCCGCTTCGCCCTGTGGCCCCGCTTCGCCCTGCGGCCCCGCTTCGCCCTGCGGCCCCGCTTCGCCTTGTTCACCGCTTGCGCCGTTCATGCCGTCGGTACCATTTTCGCCGTGATTGATGGTGACTGGGTCTGACCCAGGGCAGCTGATCACAAAACCGGTTTCAACGGCTTCAACTTGGCAGGATTGTCCGTCTGCACCGGCCTGGCCATCGGCGCCGGCAGGTCCCTCACAGCCAAAAAAAAATGCCATTGAGGTGGTGAGAATTAAGCTGAGCCCGAATCGAGACTGCATCATTGAAAGCTCCTCATCGTTGATGGTCTTTGTCGACCGGCAGAGTGAGCAGCCAGTATGCCTCGAATGACTCGCTTCGCAAGTTTGCTGCGGATCGAGTGGGTGTTGCTACAGAACGATCCGACGGTTTGGCCCGTCGACTCGATGCTCGACGGCGCTAAATGGCAGGTTTAGAGCATATTATTGACCATCTACGCCCCGGTTGGAGCGTATGGAACGTACTTTCAGGCATTCAGAGGTGCTTTTGCTGACGGCACCGTCATCAGCCACAGGGCGCTGGCGTCATCAGTTTACTTGTGCTCATGATTTTCTGTGGCGGTCCGAGGGATCTCTCAATTTCGAGGTATGGACCATAGACACCATCTTTTCCCCAAAGCTACTGTTCATCTCATCGACTTTAGGCACTCAACTGGCCGCCTTGAACGTTTCCAGTGTCTCGGAGGATTGGCGGGCCGCTATGCAAAGAATGGATGGTGAGTGTTCGGCGAATATAGGATCGCCGACCGGTACGCGAGCGTACGTCTGACCAGCCAATCGTGTTATCCGGAGCTTACATGTTTCTCAGGCTGTCCATCGTTTTGACCAATTCGACGTCAGCTTGCGGGCCTTGATCAAGGGTCCACGGTGTAAAGATGTATTGGTGTCGAGCAATCAGAAACCGTCTGAAGATGACGAGTGCTAAGGTGAGCGGCGTCAGGACAAAACCTACATAATCTTGGGGGATTACAAAAACGGTAACGAGCAAAGGCGTACCCATAGCGAGTAATCCGAAGGCCAGTTTTTTGCGCAGACGCTTCGCATCAAGTGTTGCCAGATATTCTCTGACAGTCTCATCGCGGGTGTCGAGCAAGGGCTCGTCTGGGTGGTTTGGGCAGAATCCCGCCGCTGAGTATGCGGCGACACACTGAACGCAGATGTAGCGAATGTTATTGGTATCCATGCAAGCAATGTATCATACAGGTTGAATGAGGACATCTGCATCGCGTGGTGTCATCGATCAAACGAAAGGACGTCCGACGTTCCGAACGCGAGCTCGTTTTCGTTTTGGACCCATCCACTCAACTCATCACTCTTCGCCATATCGCTGCAACTTTGATCGTCTCCACTGACTCGTAGGAATCGCTGGTCGCTGTACCGAAATTGGTTGGCGCGTGTTTGGCGCATACAGAGCAGCCGTCCTGTCGGCGCGCGCCGATATGGCAGAGTTCATGGTTGGTGGACCGAAGATGGACACGTGCTCGGATGGTGGCGGTGATTTTTGTGATCGCCAGGGGATTTTAAAAAAGGACTGAAAACTCGGTGGATTTACGCTAGGTATTCCACCGATGCCGTCGCTGTGACGGCGTGACTCAACATCGGAACGTAAACGGAGAATCGAGATTATGTCTGTACTCGTAGGCCGCAAGGCACCCAACTTCACAACACAAGCTGTCAAGGCAAACGGCGAAATCGTAGACGACTATAACTTCAAGGCAGCCCGTGACGGCAAGTACGCGGTTGTGTTCTTCTACCCAATGGACTTCACCTTCGTGTGTCCATCAGAGATCATCGCCATGGCCAACCGCACAGAGAAGCTCCAGGAGCTCGGTTGCGAAGTTGTCGGTATCAGCATTGACTCACACTGGACGCACAACGCTTGGCGTAACACCTCGGTCAACGACGGTGGTATCGGTGCTGTGCCTTTTACCCTTGCAGCTGACATGAGCCGCAAGATCTCCAAGGACTACGGCATCCTGTCTAAGGGCGGCGACTCTTACTACCCGAAGGGCGTCTCCATGCGCGCGACATTTGTGATCGACCAGGCTGGCATCGTGCGCCACCAGGTCGTCAACGATGAGCCGCTCGGACGCAACATGGACGACGTGGTTCGCTTGGTTGAAGCGCTGCAGTTCTTCGAGCAGAACGGCCAGGTTTGCCCAGCTGGTTGGAAATCAGGCGATGCCGGCATGACCAACACACCAGACGGCGTTGCCGCATATCTCTCAGAGAACGCAGGCGACCTGTAGGCGCCGCCTCCGAGTCGGCTTCGGCCGACTCAACCCTACCGGGAGCAGACGCACCTGTCTCCGTATTCATCCACAGTAAAAATAGCCTTTACGGTCTGTCGAAGACTGCTGGCTCAGTGCATCAACATCAATGCTGATGTAGCGGCTCGCTCTGTATGGATGTCACCCCCTGTAAGTTGGCGACCTGCGCGTTCATTGGTCCGGGCCCGCGGGCATGACTGAAAAGCCCAGCATAATGCATCTCAACGCTGCAGATATGGTTCAGATTTGGCACACAGCGCACGTCAGTATCGACCGATGATCTTGTTGATTAATCTCGACGGGTTGGGGTGAGTGCGAAGTCTCCAATGATCGGGTCGTGGTCGGAGAGTGGTATGCCTGACTCATCGTTGAATTCATCGCTTACGCGCCACCCCTGTGGCTCAATGACCAAATCATCAGAGCTTCGGTATAAGATGCGGTCGATGCGATTGGGCTCAGGGCAGTCGAGCTCGATACAGGTATCTTTGAGGCCGCCCTCGTCGTAGAGCCGCCTGAGCTCTGCCGCATCCACCGGCTTGTCCTCATGGAGGTTGGTGTCACCGAGAACCATCAGGGCGCGGTCGCCTGAGAACGCTGTGAGCGCTTGCAAGAGCTCAGAGACTTGAACGCCCCTTGCCTCGGCATCGTCGGTGCCATTACCGGCTTCGAGGTGAGTGTTGTAGATGTCTAACTCCACGCCGTCATCAATCTGTATTCGAATCGCTTGTAGTCCTTTAGAAGCCAGACAGTCGGAGGCGGAGTCGAAACGTCCAAAGCAGGTTGAGTAGTGGATCTCAAACGCAGCGACGACGTTAAAGCGGCTCAAGAAAGTGAGCCCCGAGCCGTAGACGCGACCGTCGAGCGCTTCGCTGAATGTCCGTTGCTCAGCGTGGTCAACGTCTGTGAGGAGTTCTTGTCGATGCATCTCATCGAAATCTTCTTGTATGGCGATCACAGCATATGGGCTGAGTCGAGGTGAGATCGCCTTCATTCTCGCCGAGGTGTCATCCATGGTGATGACCGAGGGCAGTCCATGAACATTATACGACATCAGCGTCAAGGCGATGGGGTCGGCTCTTTGAGCGTCATTGGCATCGCAGCCCATGAACAAGACCATGAGTCCTATACCGATGTAGGGTTGAGTGACGTATCGCAAAGCAGACCCCGAATCTAAGAGTGCACCTGAGCATATCACAATCCATCACAGTCTTGAGGATTGTGGGTTCGAGCATGGCGCTGCGGAGGCCGGGACCAAAACCATGTGAACGCTCATCTCATAGAGTTCAATGCAGCGAGGTCTACGTTCGTCTCGTGCGGTCTCGTCTCGCTCAAGTGAAGGTCGTGTGCGGTTCGGAGGGGTGTGGGTGCAGAGACCAGGGCGGTTTGATTCGGTCAGTCGAGTGCGTCTATTTCCTTGTATAGTTTGGAGATTTGGATATTCATCTCGCGAATCTTCAACATCAGCTCTTGAATACGCTTCGTGAGCGCGAGGCCCTCTGCGCGCAACTGGTCGCAAGCTGCCTGCGCTTTGGCCGCGGCGGCCGAGTCGTTACTGTTTTCCAAGGCGTAGGCCATCTGACACATTTCTTGTTTCGCATCGGTCAGGGATGCTCTCTCTTCTCTGAGCATGGTGACTTCCACTCTGAATCGCTCCATGCGCGCTCTGATCGCAGCGATTTTGTCTCTCATCTGCTCTGCTTTGATTCGATTTGCGGTCTTTTGACCGGTCGCTAGCTCATGGGCTAGGGCAAGGTTGCTCTGTTTGTCTGCCTGACCATTAAATTTGCCAGCCGCCTCCAGAAGTTTTTGCGCTGCTGCACGCTTTGCCTCTGCGAGCATGCGGAGCTTCTTGGCGAGCTTACGCGCTTTGCGCGCTTTATCTTCGTTCAGCTTTTTATTGCCCCGCTGCTTAATAATCGTCGAGAGTTTCACCTGCTTTTTTGCAAGCGTCGCTTTCTCGGCTTTGGTCAGCGCGGTCTTACTCTTGGGCATTCTCTTCTTTTTTGCATTGGCATTGGAGACGACCACCACGGTCGACAAAAAGACAATGAATGTGGCGAAGTGATTGAATCGATTCTTGAGTAATTGCATGGCCATCCCTTGGAACTTCTTATGCGTTGCTGCATATCAATACACAGGCACACGGTGCTGTCCAGCGAACGCTCTCTAGCGAGTGGGCACATATGCCGGTAGTGTTCTGGAACAGGGTTTTCTCTGCCCATCAAAATCGCTGTGAATGGGCCACGTACCGGACGATTTTAATCGGTATCCCAGCTGTCCGCGACAGTGGGCAAATAACCATTTCGCAGGCGCTGATGACTTGTTACACATGCCCTTAGGCGCAATCGCGCCGACGGCGTCCCCGGTTCTAGACAAGACGTGTAGACCCGGATTTGAGTCCTCCGTCGGCTGAATGCAATTTCGAAGAGGTCAAAGACATGAGCCAATCTAACCAGCTGTTACCCTGCGAAACTCTCGGTGCCCCGGAGCCTGAAGATGTCGTGATTTGGCTCCATGGTTTGGGTGCGAGTGGCCATGATTTTGTCCCTGTGGTGCCCATGATGCAGCGACCTCAGACGCGTTTTGTTTTCCCGCACGCACCAAGACGGCCTGTGACCATCAACATGGGGTTCGTCATGCCTGCTTGGTACGACATTCTCCACATGGAAGAGCGCCCGAATCGAGAGCCGGCAGACCAGGTGCTCGAGGCGACCACTCAAGTCCATGCGTTGATCGAAGACCAAATGGCCAAGGGCATACCGTCTGAGAAGATCATTCTCGGTGGATTTAGTCAGGGCGGGGCCATGGCGCTCCATGCAGGCGTTCGTTTTCCTCACACGCTCGGCGGTATTATGGTGCTGAGCGCCTACGAGCTACGGGCTGACGCCCCACAATCGGAAAAGCTCGCCGCAAACCAGGAGACACCGATGTTGTTCTGTCATGGCACAGGTGATCCTGTGGTGCCCGCAAGTCGCGGTCGCCGTGCTTACGAAGCCTACGCGACCCCCGATAGGCGTTGCGCTTGGCATGACTATCCAATGGCGCATGAGGTCTGTGTTGAAGAGCTGAGCGTTATTGCCGATTGGTTTAGAGCTTGCCTCGATGGCTAAACACGGTGCGCTGGATTAGTTACCGCAGACCTGAGCGAAATCAGGCCCGTCATCGGCGGCGGTAAAATAGTTCTGCGGACTGCAAAACGCATAGTTACCGTTAATATTACTATCCGCGGAGCGCCCTGAATCACCCCGACACTGATTGTTCGCGCCACCGAGTACGCAGTTAAACTCACCTGCGGAATAGCCACCTATGGCAGCAGCACCACCAAAGCGCTCATTGACCAAATCATAGGCTGTATATGCACCAGCGTCCCCACAGCCTTCACCCGTACGGCCTGGTTGCCAGTCGTCTCCGCACATTAACCGATAGCCGTTGCCCAAAGATTCGCAGGCTTCATGTGCCGATTGGCAGGTGCCAGCGTTGGTGCTGTAGCAGAGCGTGACGCCTCCGATGAGTAATGTGTCATAACCGATGGCAGCGCAGTTCACATCAATACAGTCGGGAGCGTCCTCATCGATGACGCCGTCACAGTCATTGTCCCTATCATCGCAGCGCTCGTCTTCTGGTTGCGGAATATTTTGCCCGTCGCAGATGACGGCACCGTCCGCACACACGGACGCCCCTTGGCCGCATGGATTTGGTGGCTCTGTATCGCAGGCGGCGCTTTGAAAGTCTTCGTCCACAAGCGTATCGCAGTCGCTGTCGACCCCATCGCACAAATCGGGCTCGTCGCTCGGTATCGTCGCATCGAGAGGGCCACAATCTTCGCCGTCGGCAATACCATCACCATCATCATCGGGGTCGCAAGCGTTGCCACGTCCATCGAGGTCGAGGTCAGCCTGGTCTTGGTTGGGTGTGAAAACGCAGTTATCGTTCGCGTTGGCCACACCATCCTCGTCGACGTCGGCGTCTGGCCTCAGTGCCGCTGCCGCATCTGATCCGCCGTCAGCCCCGGCTGGTCCAGCAGGCCCTTGTGCGCCGTCCTCGCCATCAGCCCCGGCTGGTCCAGCAGGCCCCTGTGCGCCGTCCTCGCCATCAGCCCCGGCTGGTCCAGCAGGCCCCTGTGCGCCGTCTTCGCCGTCAGCTCCGGCTGGTCCAGCAGGACCGGCTGGACCTGGCTGTCCATCTTGACCGTCTCGACCATCGCGTCCATCTGCACCGGCAGGTCCTTGAGCACCGGTCTGGCCGTCACGGCCATCACGACCGGTCATCCCATTTTCGCCAGCCGGTCCTATGACACCCGCTTCCCCACGCAAGGCCTCCCGACAGTCGGCTGCGTCAATAGTGCCGTCTCCATTCGCATCTTGTAATTGGTCGATCGGTGCGGGACAAAGTACAGCCCACAGACAATCTGCGCTTGTGAGTTCACCATCGCCATCTTGGTCTTCGAGCCCATCGAAGCAGTTCGCGCCCTGTTCGCCTGGCGCACCGGAGGCGCCGTCGCTGCCCCCAATAGAACAACCAGATAGCCATAAGAGACTGAGTAGAATCACGATTACGCGAGTGGCCAAAGTATCCCCCCCCTGCACTTGTCTTGTTGAGTGACAACCATCCCACCATGATCTTTACGTATGCACAACTTCCGTGGACCAATGATGCGTTCTGGAATGGCATCTCGTGATAAGACTGCGGCGCCCTGTCCCAATATTGGATGGCCACTTCACCATGCCCGATTTGGGCTCTGACGGCGACGCGCTTACAGAGCCTATGACGTACGGATGGGCGGGCTGACTCTTGCGCAAACTTTCGGCCGCGAACACGGAATTGTTTGTAGTCAAACGAGGATTGGTTTAACTCCCCTACGTATCATCGGCCATCGCGGTATCGGCACGTTTCGTCATTGGATGACATCGTATCATCGTCGCGGGTTTCGAGTTCGAACAAGGCGTTCCTAATTCGGTTCTGGATGGTCTGTGTTCAAGTCACGGAGTAAGAGTATGAGTAAATTAAGACCCATTCGATTTGTGGAGCTCGACAGCGGCGTTGTGCAAGAAGAACAAGTCTACGGCGGGTTTTGGATTAAGGCGCTCTACGGTACTTTTTTGGGCCGGGCGATCTCAGCCTTGATCGCAGCACCGCCCTTCAGTCGTTTTTACGGCTGGTTGCAAGACCGCCCGAAGTCGAAGCGTAAGGTAAAACCCTTCATCGAGAAGTTTGAGATCAAGATGACGGACTTCCTGCCCGAAGAAGGCCGCAGCACCGATGATCCTTACAGCACATTCAATCAATTCTTTACACGTCGTGTGACGGAGACGGCCCGGCCATTCGCGCAGGGCGAGGCGTTCCCGGCGCCCTGTGATGCGCGCTACTTTGCCTATGCATCCCTCGACGATGAGGTCTCAATCCCAGTCAAGGGTTCTTGTTTCAAGGCGAGCGCGCTGCTGAACCACCCCAAGTGGAATGCCGTTTTCGAGGGGGGACCGGGTTTCATCGCTCGGCTTTGCCCCGTGGATTATCATCGTTTTCATTTTCCCGACTCTGGCCGAATGGTTGATTCCTGGCGCATTCCTGGTGCGCTTCACTCTGTAAATCCCTGGGCGCTGGCTTTTCGTGAAGATATCTTCATGATCAATGAGCGCGAGGTCACCATTTTGGAGACCGAGAACTTCGGTAAGCTCGCCTATGTTGAAGTGGGCGCAACCTGTGTTGGCAAGATCAAGCAGACCCACACCGAAGAGACGTTTGAACGCGGCGACGAAAAGGGCATGTTCCTGTTTGGCGGCTCCACCGTGATCGTTCTTGGGGAGCCGGGAAAATGGGCCGTTGATGAGCGCATTTTGGGCTATACGGAAGAGGGTACCGAGGCCTATCTCAAAATGGGGCAGGCGCTGGGACGTGCGCTCTAGCGAGCGCTGTGACCAGCGGTTCTATCGGTGTCAGCTCAGTAATTCTCTGCGCACGCAATTAAACTTTGAGTTCAAGATCGGTTCGACTCCATGGCAAAGCATAAAATTTACTCTATGAGCTTCTCCAAACTCTATCCTTGTTATGTGGCAAAAGCAGAACGTAAGGGTCGGACTCAAGCAGAGGTCGACGAGATCATTGCATGGCTCACAGGTTACGATTCCAGCAATCTCCACACTGTTTTAGGTTCGAATGTTGATGTCGAAGGTTTTTTTGCAGCAGCCCCCTGTTTGAATCCACTCCGAGACAAGATTACAGGCGTGGTGTGTGGTGTACGTGTCGAGTCCGTTGAAGAACCGCTCATGCGGGAGATTCGATATCTCGATAAGCTGATCGATGAGCTAGCGAAGGGTAAGGCTATGGAGAAAATTCTCCGCCTCTGAGGCCATCTTGTACGGCCACTCGACACGTGGAGATGTACCCAACTCGATGGTGACCTCACCGTGCAGATCCATGTGAATACGCGCCCGCCACCGCATGCGCTCGAGTCAAAACGAAAGCACACAGGTCGATACCGTGTACTTGCCTCCTGCTACATCCAGCCATTGATTGACATTGCTTAAGAGCCGTTGGCGCCACAACCCCCAACGGTCGTTGCCTTTACCGCCCATAGATTTAAGACGCTCATGGCTATAGGACGCATGCAGAATTCGGCTAAACCGTCCCGTGACGCTCAGTAGTCTAAGCTCGTGGCACCGATGAGCGTTGAAATCGGCGTCTGCTGCTCTTGTGACTTTGTTCAGTCATCACCAAGAAATTGGCTGTTTAACTTGATCTGACAGCAACACTTCGGTAAAAGTAATGTCGATTTTGAAAATCATTATCAAAATCATTATTGGTAACGCTCGCAGTTGGTCAAAAAGATTATGAAATTCAGTATTCGAGTCATCGCTCTTGTAGTGGCTACGCTTATATTTGTGGGCTGTGAAGACGACCATGACCATGCTGGTGCCGGTGGTGCCGGAGCAGAAGGCGGTGCAGGCGGTGCCGGCGGTGACGAATCAACGATGTACGCGTTCAATAGCCGTTTTGACGCTGACACAAGCAGCGTTTCGAATAGCGGACAAATGGCGCGTCACGCACTTATCTCAGGCCTGAAGGCACACATTAGCGGGCTGACCGACCGACTTGACGATGGCTCTCTCACCGCCGATGAGGGTGATGTGGCCGACGAACTCAATCTCTATTTCGACTGCACTGATAATGCATGTGAAGGCGAATCGATTTTAATCACGACGGCGCCAGCTGGACTTCAAGCGACCTTTGGAGAGATCTCAGGCGGGAAGAATCTTGTCGGCAAGATCGCGGGTAACGACCCTGCTGGACAGTATAAAGACTGGAATTCAGAAGGCCTTGTCGGTTGGTCTGACGGTATGAGCCCTGAGAACTTAGTTCGCGCATGGATCGGGATGCTCGACGCCGCGGCCGTCGCACGGGTCAACGGTGATATCCCAACGGATCCAGCCGGCAACCCAATCTCAAAAGTGTTCGTCACGCCTGAAGGGCATGACTTACAGCAGCTCATCCAAAAGTTTCTACTCGGCGCGGTCGCGTTCTCGCAGGGGGCTGATGATTACCTAGATGACGATGTCGATGGTAAGGGCATACTGGCCTCGAATGACGTCGCAGTCGACGGCAAGTCATACACTGCACTCGAGCATAATTGGGATGAAGGCTTCGGATATTTTGGCGCCGCTCGCGATTACGCAGACTACACAGACGATGAATTGGCGGGTCAGGACGGTCGAGCCGATTGGCAAGGGTATCACGATACCAACGGCGACGGCGCGATCGACCTAAAGACGGAATATAATTTCGGTCACTCGGTGAATGCTGCAAAGCGAGACAGAGGTGCGAGCACTGACATGACCCGTGATGCATTTCAAGCCTTCCTAGCGGGTCGTGCGCTGATTACTGAAGCTGGTGGTGACCTGACCCCAGAGCAATTAGAGGCGCTTCAGACCCATCGTGATGTGGCGTTATTAGCTTGGGAGCAGGCCATCGCTGCGACCGTCATCCACTACATCAACGCCACCATTGGCGTAATGGAGGCCGATGGCTACGATTTTTATAAGCACGCTAAGTACTGGGGCGAGATGAAGGGCTTCGCGCTTTCATTTCAGTTCAATCGCCGCTCACCTGTAACTGCCGAGGGTTTTGCTCGCATCCATCAGGCCATGGGCACAGCACCTGAACTCGATCCAGCAAACTTTGAGTCGTATAAACAAAGATTACTCGAAGCCCGTGCCATCATGGAACAGGCCTATGGGTTTGAAGAAGCCGATGTGGCCGGCTGGTAAATCGGTGAGCGGTCGATGCGGCCGCTTTATGCGACGTTGTTGCGTCGCTTTGGAGAACGAGACAAGTGCCTCGAGATTTCAACGAAGCGCTTGGTGTCGTGTTGGGCTTGGGACGTTTTAAGCCCGAAAGGTTGATAGATGTTATCTAAAAATGGATATGGACGATTCCGAGTTGGCCCACGGTCTTCAATGTTCTTGGCCATTTTCTTGTGTCTGGCCTGCGAGTCGACCGAAGGCTCGCAGAGTGCAAGATCTGGTGGTGTTGAGACCGATAATCCGGCGACATCGGCAATGCGTGAGAAGGTGCTCCGAAGCATCGCCGAAAACGTATATGGCGCGACCTACTCAACGTTTGCCGAGAAGACATCGGTGCTCGTTGACGCGACACTCGCTTGGCGGGAAGAGCTCACTGATGAAAACCATCAGGTTGCCCAAGACGCCTGGCGAGATGCGAACGCGGTCTGGCAGCGACTCGAGGTGATGCAGGTGGGTCCCGCCGGAACGGCTGGACGCAGAGTTGGCGGTGAAGACCTTCGGGACGTCATCTACTCATTTCCAATGAGCAATCCATGTCGGATCGATCAAGAGTTAGAAGCCGAGCGCTACCTCGATGACGGCTGGGCAGATCGTGCGCAGTTTAATGTGCGGGGCCTAGACGCGCTCGAGTATTTGTTGTTCTTCACTCAGAGCGCTAACAGTTGCCCCGAGTCCGTCAGTTTGAATCGACAAGGACAATGGAACCAACTGGTGGATATGGGCACCACGACATTGCAATCTCGACGGGCGAGCTTCGCACATGTGCTCGCAATGTCGTTGAGCCAATCCGCCGAGGCGCTCGCCGAGACATGGGCGACGGACGGCACCTTTACCGCGAACTTTGTGCAAGGCGCGGAACCCTATGAGAGCCCCAAACAGGCCTTAGACCAAGTCTATGCAGGCCTATTCTATTTGGATAAGTTCGTAAAAGATCTAAAGCTTGGTAAGCCGGCGGGTATCACCCCCGATTGTGACGCTGAGACATGTCCTGACAGTGTTGAGTCTAAGTTTGCCACGGTCTCCAAGGAGAACTTGGTGAACAACCTGCGCGGCTTGAAGATGGTCTTCACAGGCGGTCCGGATGACTCCTTCGACGGGTTCGATGACCTCCTCATCGCTGAGGGCTCAGACAGCTTGGCGGTAACCCTCATGGCGAAAATTGAAGCTGCCATCGAATCGGTCGAGGCAATCGAGGGCTCACTCGCCGAGGCGATTCGTCAGAATAATGGGCAGGTCACTGTGGCGTATGAGGCAGTCAAAACCCTCAACGATGACTTCAAAACTGAGTTTGTCACGGTCTTGAACCTCTCTGTTCCTCAAGAGGGCGCAGGCGATAACGACTGACGCAAAGGTAAGTTTTCGTGACCCTCCAAGAGACGCTTAATCGACCTGTTGCGCCTTACTCTATGGCCGCATTCAGGTTTTTTCTTGGTATCGTCATGACTTTTGGACTCATCCGATTCATGGTCTCCGGTTGGATCGAAGAGCTCTTTGTCAGACCCGACTTCTTTTTTAAGTACGCCGGATTTGAATGGATGCCGGTTTGGGGTCCCACCGGACTATACGTCCACTTTTCAATCGTCGCTGTCGCGGCGTTTTTCGTTTGTATCGGCTTCTTGTATCGCATCTCCACTTTTGTGTTTCTCGTCGGTTTTCTGGGTATTCAGCTCATGGACCTGACGAATTATCTCAATCATTATTACTTCGTCATCCTTGCATTCGGGCTGTTGCTCTTTTTGCCCGCGCATTGCTGTCTATCTCTCGACGCCGCCATCTGGCCTGACCGCCGCCGCTCAAAGGTGCCCGCGTGGATGGTTTATCTGCTTCGATTTCAGGTCGCGATCGTTTATGTATTCGCCGCCTTAGCCAAGTTGACGTTTGACTGGTTGGTCAGTGCACAGCCGCTTTCGATTTGGCTCTCAGCGCGTACACACACACCTTTCGTTGGGGGCCTCTTCGGTGAGCCCCTGGTTGCGTACGCCATGAGCTGGGGTGGCTTTTTGTACGATGCGACCATCGTAGGCTTTCTCTTATGGAATCGAACTCGACGCTGGGCATATTTGGCGGTCGTTGGATTTCATGCGATGACCTGGGTTTTGTTCGATATAGGCATGTTTCCATTTATCATGATCGCCGCGACCACAATTTACTTTGCGCCCGATTGGCCCACGAGATGGCTGCGCAAAGACGTTCATGAAACGCAGCAAACCACAGGTATTCGGCCGTTAAGAACCTGGCAAACCGCGCTCTTGGCTCTCTGGTGTACGGCTCACATTCTCGTACCCATGCGTCACTATGCGATGGCCGGTGATGTCCTCTGGAACGAGCAGGGCATGCGTTATTCGTGGAAAGTGATGGTCCGAGAAAAGATGGGTAGCCTGACCTATCGAGTCGAAAGACTTAAGGATGGGCGGGTTTGGGATGTAAACCCGAGTCGTTATCTACAGCCGCGGCAGCTGAGCGAGATGTCGAGTCAACCCGACATGATCGTGCAGCTCGCACACTATATTCGTTATGATTTTTACACAAAGGGCCGAGGCGACGTTGCCGTACGAGCTGATGCACTCGTATCGCTGAATGGCCGACCGGCGAGTCGTTTGATCGATCCCAATGTCGATCTGACGCGGGTCCATGACCTACAGTCGATCATTCTCGATGGTCCAAAAGGGGAGGCACTCGATCCATGGGCAAAGCGACGATGATGGGTATTCGCATTGGGATCCAAGAGGAGTTCATTTCGTGAGAACAGCAATCGCATTGTGTGCTTGCAGCGTCCTGCTTATCTCAGGCCCTGGGCATGCTCAAACAGAAGAGCCTGAGGCGACGTCGACCTCGGCGGGCAGTACGTCCGAGACGAGGCCGCTAAATACTTCCGGCGGCGATGAATCGGCTAAGAGTGACCCACCCGCTCAGACGGGTGCTGAGAAAGCGAAAAAGACGGACTGCAAAAAAAGCGGTGACGGAGCGTCCGAAGAATCGGCAACTGGCCAAAAATGCGCGGTCGCGATCCGAGGGATGACACCTGGTACAGAGACCGTTGCGCCTTCCGAGACGGCCCAGTCGCCTGCCGTTACCTCGGTGGAGAACACAACAGCGCAAGATGCTGACGAAGAGAGCGTTGACCGAGATGAGACAGAATTCGACTCCGTGTTCATCGTCGGTAACGCCGAAGCGTTCGAACGGGTCACAGGCAGCGCTCACCGAGTGGGCAAGAAAGAGCTTGAGAACCAAGAATACGACGATGTTCACCGGGTGCTCAAGCAAGTCCCAGGAGTGTACGTGCGCGACGAGGATGGTCATGGACTGCGCCCGAACATTGGCCTTCGTGGGGCGAACTCTGACCGCAGCGCGAAGGTGACGCTGATGGAGGACGGCGTGTTAATGGCGCCAGCACCTTACTCGGCGCCTGCCGCCTATTATTTTCCGCTGACCACACGGTTGACCGGCGTTGAAGTGTTTAAAGGGCCCGCCTCAATCCAGTACGGACCAAACACAATCGGTGGTGCGTTGAATCTGGTCACGCGCGCCATCCCCGCAAGGGGCGATGCCGGCTCTATCGATCTCTCAATCGGTGGGTACGGTGGTCGCAAAGTGCACGCATATTACGGTCATGGTGCCAATCATTACGGCGTTCTATTCGAGTTCGCACAGATCGGAAGTGACGGTTTCAAAGAGCTCGATGACGGCGGAGAGACTGGCTATGACAAGGCTGATTATATGGTCAAATTTAGGCTCAATAATGACCTAGCAGCCGAGGTGCATCATCGCCTGGAGTTGAAGCTTGGTTACGCCACTGAACTCTCACATGAGACTTATCTCGGCTTATCCGATGAGGACTTCAAGAAGACGCCCTATCGCCGCTATGCAGCCAGTCAATTAGGGGATATGAGCTGGTCTCGTGTCCAGGCAAAGCTCTCCTACGACCTCGCCATCGGAGAACATATTGAGTTCAATTTGACCGGGTATCGTCATGAATTCGAGCGCGATTGGATCAAACTCAACGGGTTTGGCGAAGGGGCGATCACCGGTTCTGGCGCACGTGTGACAATTGAAGACGTCCTTCGCGCTCCCAGCCGCTTCGATTCCTACTACCGGCTTCTGAATGGCACTCACGAGTGGACGGGCGACGCGGCAGAACGGCTCGCCATTGGCAACAACGCTCGCACCTTTGTCTCTCAGGGGGTTCAGGCGCGCGGTGAGTGGCGTTACGAGGGTGAGTGGTTCGGCAATGTGCTGGAGGCAGGTGTGCGCTACCACATGGACGAGATTCAACGTCATCACACTCAGGCAGAATACGACATGGTCGCAGGCACCACAGTGCGCGCGACCGATGTTGAGACCATCAGACGAAACACAGGGCGCGCCCATGCGGTCAGCGCGCATGTGCTTAATGAACTGCAGTTCGGCGACGGCCTCAGATTAAGTCCTGGTCTTCGAGTTGAGTCGATACGCACAGAGTTGACCGATCGCGAGGGGAATGGTGGCTTGGTTGAGAATGATGCCTTGGTGTTCGTGCCTGGTGTGGGTGCTTGGGTCTCGCTCGGGGAGCACTGGGGTCTGCTCGGTGGTGTGCATCAGGGATTTAGCCCGCTCGCACCGGGCTCAAACGCTCAAGCAAAGCCCGAGAAGAGCACCAATTATGAGTTTGGTACACGCTGGCAATACAGCAAGGTGCGCGGTGAGTTGATCGGGTTCTTTAACGACTACAATAATCTCGTCGGCAACTGTACGCAGTCGGCTGGCTGTGCCGAAGAAGATATCGATGAACAATTCAATGCGGGACGTGCTCATATCCTCGGTGCTGAGGCGGTCATCGGCACAGCGACGGGCTTGGGATTCGGATACGCATTGAATGTCGATGTGACATACACCTGGACCAAGGCTCGATTTAAGTCTGATTTTGATTCGAGCTTCTCTCAGTGGGGCTCGGTCAAAGAAGGCGACATCTTGCCGTATGTACCTGAGCACCAGGCAAGCGTCAGGGTGGGTGTCCAAGACAAGACAACTGGCGTGACCGTGACCACCACTCATGTCGGCGAGATGCGGGATGTTGCAGGTCAAGGGGAAGCGGATGCAGCTGAGCTCGTTGAGTCGAACACCGTTGTGGATTTGGCCGCGTTTTATCGACCCACGCCAAAGGGCCGACTCTATCTCACCATCGACAACCTTCTCGCCCAGGACTACATGGTCTCACGCCGCCCATTCGGTGCCCGGCCTGGGAAACGCTTTCAGTTAAATTTGGGCTACCAGCACACTTTCTAGACCCGGTCGCAGCCCATCATCTACAGCGTCGCGGGACCCCCGATGAAAGCACTTGAGGTGTTAGCTGTGAACGCGCCCTAGCGATTGTTTGCGCCGTATTGTGCAATGACCTCGTCGTAGAGGTCTTCGAGTACAGCGACGCGCTCCGAGATATCGTATTCCCGCTCCATCTTTTGGCGGGCTGCTTGGCCCATCTGCTCTCGTAGTGCGCGACTGTCCAATAATTCGGTCAAGCGCTGACCCATTTTTAAGTGGTCATGTTCGGGTACGAGGAATCCTGTGACGCCATCGTCGATAATCTCAGGGATCCCGCCATGAATGGTGCCAACGACCGGCAGCCCACATGCCGCCGCTTCTTTAGCGACGATGAGACCAGATTCTCGGTCTTGATTCTTCGCGACGACGCTCGGCGCCAATAAGGCCGTGGCCCCTTGCAGCGTTTTGACCACATCGCCGTGGGCCAAAGGTCCCGTAAATTCAATCGAATCCTCGATGCCAAGCTCCGCGATCAACGCGTCATATTCAGGTCGTAGCGGCCCGTCTCCAATGAGCACCGCCTTGACGTTGTGACCCGCCTTAATCGCGTGCCCAACGGCGCGAATTCCACACATGTGTCCCTTTTTGTGTACAAAACGTCCGACCATCACGACGCGTTCTGCCTCGCCCACTGCGGGTGGTTGACCCGGGGAAAATGCACCCACATCAATCCCTAATCGGTAGACCGTTACCTTCTCAGGTGGGCAACCACACTGAACGATCAGGTCCCGTAGCTCTGTGGACGCAGCCAAGAAGCGGGACACGCGTTTAAAGAGAAGCTTTGAGCCCACCGTATAGTGCCACCAGCGGGGCGTATACTTGTCGTTGCCCACAAGGATGCTCACATCCCGGCCGTGTAACGAGACCACGAGCGGTGCGTTCGCCTGCTTTGCATAGCGCATCGCATACAATGCATTGTGACCGAAATGGGCGTGTAGAATATCGAAGGTCTTGGACTTGAACACCTGCTCAAATGGGCCATGGCGACCCGTCGCCGCGTAGAGCGCCGACGACACTGGGTTTGGGCTCTCAGGAAGTGACTCCACAGCATGCACCGTATGGCCAACAAAACGGTCGGTGTTACGCTTCTGTCGAGCGAAGACTTCGTAGTCATAGCGGACATGGTGACGCAGTTGGTCGTGGATGAATGTCTCTGAGTAGGGCAAGAAGTTATTTCTAAACAACGCCATGCGGCGCTTTGTCGGCTCGTTGCTTGCCATCAATACTCTCCTGTTAAAGCGTCTGCATATAGCGCTTAATCACCCAAGGGTAATGCCGCCTTCAAACGCCAATTGCAAGCACAGTTTACTCAACGACCTAGGCGGTGAAGGATGTATCTAGCGCTGCTTTCGGTTGCGAAAAACCAGCCACTCCTCGTGCTTGAGCGCGATCAATATGACGCCATAAGAAAGGAGTATACCAGCCGCTGTGAAAAGACGGTTCTCAAGGCCCTGTATTTGCGCTGGATCGCCGAAAAACAGAAGGCCAAGGACGAGTACGCCAAGGGCAAGGTGCGGTTTCCAAACCGCGCTTAGCCGCACTTTAATGCCTTCGATCCACCACAGCTCGATCAACTGTAAGATGGTGATCAAGCCTGCGGCGCATGCCGTCGCGAGCGCTGCACCCATGAGCCCATACCGGGGAATGAGAATCCAGTTGAACAGGGTGTTGAGTGCGGCGACCGTCAGACTGTTAAACAGATTCCACTTGGCATGGCCGCAGTACACAATGCTGTTACCCGCCAAGCCAAATGCGCAGCTAAAGAGCGGTGGCAACAAGAGGACGGCCATAAACAGTGAATCGTGAGTGTAGCTCGAGTCCACAAGCTTCAATAAGTCCTCGCGCAGGATAAAAACCATGAGGATGACCGGGACTGCAAGGCTTGTGGTCCAGCGACACACCCGGCTCAAGACAGCCTCGAAGATCGCGCGCTCACCAGCAGCATGATGACGTGCAGCGATGGGTGCGAAGGCTTGGCTGAAGATGAGTTTGATCTCTCGGATGTTGCTCGTAATCAATGCACCGCTCGCATAAAAAGCAAGCATGGCGTCGCCAAAACCAAATGCGCCGAGCATGATCACGTCCAGCCGGCTCAGATAGCGGTTGAAGGTCATATTCAGATTCTGTGGGATCGCAAATCTTAAGACCTCGCTATCGAGTTCAAATCGCCTGATCGCCTGTAGGAGCGAGCCCAACTCATAATACCGGAAGAGTGCCCATAAGCCGGTCAGCGCCATGACCACTTGGGTGCCGACGTATGCTGCGACCACGCCCATGACACCTGCGTTTAGCCACCAGGCCAAGAGCGCAAAACCAAGTAAGGAAAAGGGTTTTAAGAATCCATTGATCGCTGCATCGTATTCCATCTTCATGAGTGCTTTGGTACCGCCGATGGCGATCTGGCCGATGGCCACAAATGGCAGCGCGCAGACGGCGAGCTTGAGGGCGGATGCGAGGCCCTCTCGACCATCATAAATGCGGTCAACGAGCACGTCGGCACCAAGCATGAAGGCGATCACGAGTAGAATGCTAAAGCCAAGGGTCAGTACCAACCCGTTGGCTAAGACTCGATACGCTCGGGCGCTGACTTTGATTGCTGCACCTGACTCGTCGTCTACTGCATGACTCGCGTAGATGACCGTCGCGTCATTGAATCCTGATGAGACGGCGGATACAGCGACTTCAGCGATGAAGACGACGAGAAAGTAGAGTCCGACCACCTCCGGGCCGAATAACCACGTCAGGACGACGAAGAATAAAGGGTAGATCAGCTTCGCTGCGATCCCGATCAAATTGACGAGAGCGCCGCGTTTGAGTTGGGCGTTGAACTGGGACACCGCCGGCTTACGCCTGCCCAAATCGAGACAGAACCGAGGTTCGAGCGAGCTCGTAATCTTCAGGGAAGTCGATCTCTACGCACGGCATGTCGGTGACGTCGACGAGCTGCAATGGATGCTTCTCGGCCATGCGAGCAAGCGCCGCCTCAAAGTAGACATTCCGCTGCCCCTCGATCTTGAGTTGCTCAAGGGCCTTGTAGAAATAAGCTGTGACCGGTGCTCTGAAGCGCGCAACACCGATGAACTCGCCCGCGCAGCGGCTGGGATCGAGCTCTTTACCAATTTTCTCAATTCGCCCTGTGTCATCAACGATGACCTTGACCTCTTCTTCGCCGCAGAGTTTTTTCTCTACCGCCAGAGCCGATGTGTGCTCAGACGCGACCACACGCTCGAGCAGCTTGGGCTCAAATAAAACGTCGCCGTTTAGATAAATAAAGTCTCGGTCCAGGAACTCTTCGCCCGCAACCCAAAGGGAATAAGCCGTATTGGTCTCGAAGAAGAAATGATTCACCTTAAACGAGAAGTCGATCTCTGGATAACGCTCCACCGCGTATTCCATGATCTGTTCACGTCGATAGCCCAAGACAAGACAAACCTCGCGCACGCCCACGGAAATGAGCGCCTGCATCTGGTAGTCAAAGATAGACTGACCACCCACCTCCATGAGGCATTTGGGCCGATATTCCGTCAGTGGAAAGAGACGTCTTGAGACACCAGCGACTAAGATGACAGCTTTCATACGATCACTCCGCTTTCGAGACCTTTGGCGTCATGGTATGTCCTAAGCGTCATGATGTTTCAAGTGGCTAGACGACTTTGTTAGGTAAACTCAACGACTTAATGTGGACCGTTACGAGTGTGATTCTCGGTCGTCTCATACCCAAGAAACGTGGTCATTGGGTTTTTGGTGGCCGCCAATATGGCGGTAACACGGCGCCCGTTTTCGAAGCTGCAGCATCAAAAGGGCTCAAGGCCACCTGGGTGACCACCCGGTCCACAATTCTTGAATCGGGGCGGCCGGCGGTTGTGAGCGCTCGTTCATGGGCTGGCTTATGGGCAGTTGTTCGGGCCGAAGGCGTTGTGCTCACCCATTCTCTGGGCGACTTCTCTCCGCTGAAGTTTTCAAGTCCAAAAACCAGGATCATTAATCTATGGCATGGCATGCCCATCAAGCGTATCTCAACAGCAGATCCTGATTTTCACACGCGGTCCTATGCAAAGTCGAACTTGAAGGAGATGGCCCGGTTCGAGTGTATGGTCGCCACGAGCGATGCGATGGCGGCGCTGTTCTCAAAGACGTTTGGGTTACCGGATGAACGGGTCCATCGAACGGGGCAACCGCGTACTGACATCTTGATGTCGCCCCCAGCACAAGCACTCGAGTCACGTTATTCGCCGCCATTGCCCGAGCACAGCTTCAAGATCTTGTATTGCCCGACCTGGCGCGATGGCAACCCGGTCAAACTCTTCCCGTTCTCCGATCGAAATTGGGCTCGACTTGATGAGACGCTCGAGGCCCTTGGGGCGATTCTTTTTGTCCGTACGCATCCTAACGACCCCGGTAAGCTCAAGACACGCCATTCTCGTATCGTTCCGATGCAAGGTGATATCGCACCAGAAGTCACCAACGAGCTCGGTCATTTCCATTGCTTAATCACCGATTATTCAAGTGTCTACTACGACTTCCTCATGCTTGATCGACCCACCATCTTTCTGCCTTATGACCTCGATGAGTACGCGCAACGACCAGGTTTCTACATTCCGTTTGAAGAGATCGCGCCGGGGCCATATCCAGCGAGTCAAGATGAGTTCATCGAACAGCTTGAGCGTGCGTGTCGCACGCCCGAAGTGCTCATGCAAAAACAACGTCTCGTCAGAGACCTCATTTATGATTATGTCGACGATGGCGCCACCCAGCGCGTTTTGTCATTGCTCGCGGGTTCATCTGGAGAATGAGCGCTGTGGACAGCTGACGGGTTCAAAACGAGACGAGGGTCTCGCCGGTGTACGAATGAACAACCCCTGACCCGCCCAGCTAGTCGAGCTGCGTGGCGACAGGGCTCAATCGCTGAAAGCGCTTGTTCTGGCCGTAAGATGACCTGCTCTATCGAAGCTGCGGATGAAATCTATCGGCTCCATTCCAATGAATCCTTGCGTCTCGGATTTCATGCACGCAAACTGCCTCAGTGTGCTCCTCTACGGGCCGCGCTGAACACAATATGACGATAAGGATATCTACAATGGCAGAGAATTTTGGCGATCGGGTAAAAGCGGGTCAGGCAAACGCAAAGGTTCTGACAACGACAGAAGCAAAAGCGGCCATCGACGCGAGCGACAATGCACTCATTATCGATGTACGAGACGGTGGTGATCTCGCGGGCACCGGTGTTATCCCTGGCAGCATCAATATCTCCCTTGGCACTTTGTTTTACAAAGCCGACCAGAATATGCCAGCGGGCGTGAGCGATGCGCGTTTGGCAGATAAGTCACAGGAGATCTTTGTGACCTGCGCCAAGGGTGGCCAGGCATCCATCGCTGCGGGCGTCCTCAACGATTACGGCTATGAGAATGTCAGCGTCATCGACGGCGGTATCGTCGGCTGGAAAGAAGCCGGACTCGATACCGAGGACGCCGAGTAGATAACGTCACTCAGCGCATAGAATCGGCATCCCGGCTCATGCGCTGAGCGTGTCTTTACTGGTATCTCCTCGGTGCTGCGCTCGCTCGGTGGCGTCTTGAAGCCTATGATCACCGAGGCGCGCATCCAGCAATGTAATCTGTACGTATTGAACGGCAGCTTTTTGGCGCCGAATCAACGTGTTGCAGCCAAATTAGGGGACCTTCAGTGTTTACACGCTCTTTTCGACGCCGACTTTCAATTCCCTGCCTTGCGTTCTCGATTTGCTTTGTCGCCTGCGATGAATCAAGTGGTGACGTGGACTCCGAGCGTGCCGATTTTGGCCCTCAAATTCTGGATATGGTCGTCAGCCTGGATGCCATGTCAGACGGCATGACTCTCCAAGACGCAGCCAGCTTAGATGCATCGCCAGACGGATTCATACAGGCCGACGCAAGCCTAGGGCTTCCAGACGAGGGTGTCAGTCCGGACGCGCAGTTGGCCTCGCCTGGTTGTGGTC
This sequence comes from Bradymonadia bacterium, assembly GCA_049889275.1. GTDB lineage: Bacteria > Myxococcota_A > Bradymonadia > UBA7976 > UBA1532 > UBA1532. The sequence continues at coordinate 29,466 of JBMHDS010000003.1, forward strand.
GCGCACCGGTTTTTGGACCCGGCAGCACTTATGTGGACTTTGACGCTGGTCTCGAAGGCGACGGGATGAGGCGATTTTTGTTGTCCGTGCCGGCGAATTACGATCCGAACCGACCACATAGACTCTACGTTGGTTTTGCAGGTCGGGACGCGCTCGGTGACTTGATGCAACGTTATTTGGGTCTTGAACGTTCACCGAGAGATGATGAGATCTTTGTTTATCCAGACCCACTGTTAAGAACCTTTCAAGGTTGGGGCATGTATCGGGGCTGGTTACTCGGCCCACACGGGCAGCCCGCTCATGGTGACCAAGACCTCAATTTTACCCGCCAGATGGTGAGCTACCTGCAAGACAATTATTGTATCGATCCAGACCGAATCTTTGCGACGGGGCATAGTTGGGGCGGTGATATGGCTCATGTGGTCTCGTGTTTCTTAGGCGATATCTTTCGTGCTGCAGTGCCTGTGGCGGCCAATCGGCCTTATTGGTTTGAGCCAAACGGCGGTGGCCCCGTCGGCTGCGTCGGCGAGATCGCTGTCTGGACGTTTTTTGGAATCGCCGATGATGCTTTTCTCGGCGCGCAGTCTTATCCCGGAGAGTTTGGTGACTTGGTGCGTGATTTCTGGGTCCGCCAAAACGCATGCGACGGAGTCGAGCAAAACGTCACGGTGGACCTTGACCCGGACGGTGAATGTTTCGTCTATAGTGGCTGTAGCGATGATGTCCGTTACTGCCTCTACGGACCATCGACAGGCCACCAAATCCCTGATTATTACCCAAGTGTAACCATGGAGTGGTTTCGGGGTTTTTAGTAAGGACTCGGTGGATATGTGCAATACCTCCGACGAGCCGCCGGAGCAAAGAGTGACAGAATTGCGTCTCGGGCATGCGCCGTCAGCGCTCCAGTTGCAGAGGTTCCTGGCCATGCCGCACCAGCAGTCGCCGATCCAATTCGGTGGTAAATGTGGTCTCACTGCGTTCGGCGTCAGGCCATATGATGCTGACACGCGCCTGACATGCATCTGCAAGTCCAAAGTGAAGTGTGAGGTCGCGCTGAAGACCAAAGCGGCCATGGCCTCCGTCTACGACCTGCGTCTGGCTTTGCCCATTGGCATAGACGGTCACGCGAGTGCCAATGGCTGAATGGTTTACACCTTGGTGGCCGATCAGCTTGAGCTGTAGCCAACGCTGGTCTTGGCCCACGAGGTTCTCGTAGAGCTGCACTTGATTTGTGGGCATACATTCAGTGCCTTCAAAACCGTCGCAGCGAAAACGTGAATGTCCCACTAGAACGTCCAGGTCACCATCTCGGTCGAAGTCGGCGACTGCGACACCGTGTGCCCGGTAATGTTCGAAGAAGTCGGCGGGGTCGAGTGCCTGAAATTGTCGAGGCGCCGTTTGCCGATACAGCAAGGCTCGATTGCCAGCATATTCCGCAGCACCGATGTACACATCTTGAAGACCATCATTATCAAAATCGAAGACGGCCCCGGTCATATCGCCATGATCCCAGAAAAAATTGTCGTGAGCTCGCGTCAGCCCCGTTGCATCGGGGCCAGGGCGCTCGAATCGTATCGGATCTTCACCGCGATTGAAGAGCACCTGGGTTGGGTCCGAGTTCGCGCCGGTGTCAGAGTGTACGATCTCGTAGTTCACCAGATCGAGATGGCCGTCATTATCAACGTCTGTACATATGGTTGTGCCTGTGACACCGCCCAGTGAGAAGGGCATTCGACCGTTGTCATGATTCCATCTGTAGTTAGGCCCAAATGCATTTCTGAGGGCATCACAAACCCGATTATCGGCGGGTTGCGGACAGGTGTCGCATTCAGGTGCTTGGGGCATATCAGCGCAGTAGCATTGGGCGCTCAAGTTGTCCCGCCAATCCAGGTTCTCATCGAAGGCGTAGCCCGATGAGAGTGATTGATTCTGGTAGCGAATACCCTCGGGGCCTAGTATCGAATGCCATAGATGGTTTGGTGCGCGGCCATAAGAGCTCGCCATTAATTCGGGTAGACCATCGCTATCGAGATCGCATGCCACAGCAGCCCAACCCCAGCTATGTGCTCTCGCGGCGTTGATGTCTGAGAGTCTCATCCAAGGTTGAGTGGTCAGGCCCAGCTCGGCAGTGACATCTTCAAAGCTGCCCTGGCCATCTCCTTTCAACAGCGTATCTTGTATGAAGACAAAGCCGGGCAATTCGTTGTGAACGACCCAGAGGTCTAGGTGACCGTCGCGGTCAAAGTCGACAAAACTCGCGCCGGCCGGATTGGATGGGTAATCCATAAAGCGGGCTGCGCTATCCACTGGACCTAGGCTGTAGGTGCCATCACCATTGTTGAGCAGGATGTCCGATCCGTGAGATGCGTCATTGTCTACGTCTGTACGTGCTTGACCGATGAACACATCCAAGTCGCCGTCGTTGTCCACATCGCCTGAGATCAGAACCTTACCGGGACGTCCAAAACTCGGTGAGATGTCCAACCGGGAGGCGAACAAGCGCGTGCGCTTCGTTCGGTCATCGAAGCCACTTTGTCCTGTGTTGCGGAGAACCCATTTATGCCGGTCACCATTCGGCGAAAAATCATCGGGTCCGCCCCCTTTTCTAATCAAGAGGTCAGGCCAATGGTCACCGTCGATGTCGGTGACGCTCAAATATTCGCCCTCGACCCCGTTGAGTCCCCAAGCATCGGTGATAGGGCGAAATGCAGACATACCTGGTTGCCATGGAGGCTTTGCCGTTGGGCACCGCCGCACACCCATATCGGCTGGGGTTTGCGGCCGCGCATCGACACGCTGTGCTGCGTCAGCGTCTTGTCCGAGATCGTCTAGACTTGAATCGAAGTCATTGAACGCATCGGTTGGCATCATTGCGTCGATGACCACAAGCCCACTGCTCTCCGGCTGCTCGTTACACCCAAAGCTGAGCAGCCAGAACCCCATCATAAAAATTTGTCCTCGACCCCTAAACGTCACAAGTTTTCCCCCGTTAGCAGCAATCCCCAGAGATCAGCGTCGAGCAGAAGATGACCGTCGCTCAACTCAGTTTAGCCATTCGGAGGCATTTGAGAAGTTGTTCTTAATTAAGCCTAGAAGCGGTTCCCGATGCCGTATATCAACGCGAGGGTGTCGCGCCGGAAGGACCAGGTTGAGCCTGCATACAAGTTAAAGCCATCGATTCTGGTGAGGACGATTCGGCCACCAAGCGTTGGAAAGATAATATCACCGAGCTGGCTACCGATTGAGGTGCCCATTAAGCCGGCTAAATGTGTCTCTAAGCGGGTATCTTGGAGTATGTCCACAGCCCACGGGGCCCACCTGAACCCTAAACTTGCAGTCGGTGCCGCCTTCTCATGATAGAGCTCGCCATCGACAAGTATTTGTTGGGTAGCCAACGGCAGTGTGAACGCACTCATCAGGCTCCAACGGTCTGTAAACAACCACTCGGCCAGAAATAGCGCTGAGGTGGTTGGCAGGCGTTGTACGTCCTTGTCCTGAGCAAGCTCACGCTGCGTCGGTTTAATGAAGAGCTGGCTTTGGCCAAAGCTGATGTCGAGAACCGCTTTTGATGGCGTAGACCCGGTCGAACCGCCGTTCTGATGTCCATAGGCGACGGCGGTCGACAACAGGAGGCACACAGAAATCACCAAGGTTGCTGTCTGCTTTAAATGCATCTGCCTACTCCATCTGTATGACAGGTTGTTATTCTAACCTACGTCCGTCAGCGGGCTGCCCTCGCTTACTCGTCGACCGATGCACATGAGGTCGCTGCACATGAGGTCGAATCACACTGTCCGACTCGCGCCGGTAAACAATGTATACGCCGCTGAGGCCACGATGACATCCATGAGTTCATATGATGGGGCAGAGTGGCGGTCAACCGATTTTGAGATTCCACTC
>JBMHDS010000004.1:0-12581 GCA_049889275.1 Bradymonadia bacterium
TCGCTGGCGCTCTTTGCCACCATCGCCACCATGTTCTATTACATCCTCATGCTCTTCGCGAGTCGCGACTAGCGTCGATCCATGAATTTTCCATTCGAGCCCCCGGAATCCTCCGGGGGTGACAACCAGCCAAAATCTGCATCGGACAAACGCTTTGAGAGGGTGTTTACAGCGCTCTTTTCGCTCGTGATGCTCGGTCTACTCGGCTTAGAGATCTTTTGGGAGGTCTCGCCTGGGAAAATGGCGATGGTGTGGTTCTTTGTCGCCTGGGTTTTACTCACAACACTTCATGAGATCGCCCACGCCGTGATGGCCCGGACCGTTGGCTGGCGAGTCATTGGTCTTCGCGTTGGCCTTGGTCCTGTTGTCTCGAGAGGCGTGATCTTCGATGTGCCCGTGGAATGGCGACTGTTTCCAATCGTTGGCTTGGTGGAAGTGTTACCGCAGGACCTTAAATCGCCGCGCTTGAAGAACGCGCTTATCTACGCCGCGGGTCCAGGGATTGAGCTTCTCTTCGCAGGTATATTGGTGATCGCATTGGGCTGGAATGTGATGATGTCCGAGACCGATTCATACGCCATTGCAGGTCTTCAGGCGGCAGCATTAGCCGCTGTGTTTGGTGCTGGATTGAACTTGATGCCATTTTCACCGCAGCCTGGTGTTGTGACCGATGGCTTGGGCATACTGCTCTCACCGTTTCTGACCGATGAGCATTTCAAGCGTTTGATGGTACAGCCCATCCTCGAGCAGGCTGACCACCATCTACGTGGTGACAACCCGCAGGCTGCGAAGAAAGTCTTTGATGACATCATCACGAATATGCCTCAGCTGACAGAAGCTCACTTAGGGCTGGCAAAAGCACAAGCTGACCTCGGGCATGGCGAGTTTGCACTTATCGAGCTGCGTCGTCATGTGGATGAGCTCCCGGAGAACAAACGGGCGGAAGGTGATGCGGCACTCGATTCGTTGCGGGATTATATCCGCAGCAAGCGCTGAGGCGCAGTCATCGTTGAGTCGTACCAGCCAACAAGCTCACGATTTAATCGCTGGTCTATGCCACTTTCTCAAACCTAAACTCGAGTTGAGGTGACGCGAGCTTAAGGGACTCATACTGAAGCGTTCGGTCTAGTCCATCGCCGCGTCGGTGATGTCCAATCCCCGGTCGATGATGTCGAATGCAGCTTCGAGCTGCTGCTCATTGATACAGAGGGGCGGGTTACACATAAAGCTGCCCCAGCGTACAAAGGTGAAGAGGTGATTCTCTCGGAAGTGCGCACCAAGGGCCTTCATGCCAGGATGAGTGCCATTATAAGGCGCCATACGCGTGCCGTTTTGGTCACGCTGGAGATCCATCATCCCGAATAGTCCGATCTGCCTGAAGCCTCTGACCGATGGATGTTTGTCCTGCATGGCCTGCATATGCTGGCGCATCACGACGCCCATCTTCTGTGCGTTTTCTACAAGGCCTTCGTCTTGCATGACCTCGATGACCGCCTCGGCTGTGGCGAGACCTAAGCAATGGGCGTTGTAGGTCAGACCACCCCAGAACACGTTCTCCTTGAAGTGGGCTGCGATCGGGTCGCTAACCGCCATACAGCCCATGGGGGCATAGGAACTTGTGAGCCCTTTGGCCATGGTCAAGATGTCGGGCACGATGCCCGCGTGCTCGAACGCAAACATCTTACCTGTGCGCCCGAATCCACACATTACCTCGTCACAGACGAGCAATATCCCGTACTTATCGAGCAGTGCTCGGAGCCCCTGAAGATATCCCTTGGGCGGCGGAAGAATGCCGTTGGTGCCCGTGACCGTCTCGATGAACATCGCCGCGATGGTCTCAGGGCCCTCATACATGATGACCTCCTCCAAATATTGGAGGTTTCGAGCCACCTTCTCTTCGTCCGTTGCGCCGAATGAGTAATCGTAAGGATTGGGATCCATCACGTGAACAACGCCGGGCATACCCGGTTCATTTGCGAGTCGCCGAGGGTCACCGGTCAGCTGCATGGTGGCATTCGTTGCCCCATGATAACTGCGATATCGCGCCAGGATCTTATGACGACCGGTGTAGAGCTTCGCTGCCTTTATGGCATTTTCGTTCGCTTCAGCACCGCCGAGCGTATAGAAAAATGTGTTGAGATTGCCGGGCACAAGCTCGCTTAGCATTTTGCTCACGCGCGCTCGGATTTCGGTCGCAGCACCAGGCCAGACAAAGAGCAGCTGATCGATCTGCTTTTTCATGGCCGCGCGTACTTTTGGGTGTCCGTGGCCGACGTTGACGCTCATCAATTGACTGTTGAAATCGATGATCTGTTGACCGTCTGGGCCGTACATGTAGATGCCCTCAGCCCGCTCGATGGGCCAAGGGTTTACATCATTGCCTTTAGACCAACTGAACATGCTGTGCGCCTTGCACAGCCGAACAATCTCCGCCTCGGTCATCTCCCCTGCCATCACTCCTCCACCAACTCGTTATAAGCCTCAGGGCGCCTGTCTCGATAGAACTGCCAAACCTTGCGTACCTCATCGATTTGCCCGAGGTCGAGGTCAGCGATCACCAGCTCATCCTGGTCACGGGATGCCATCGCCTCGAATTGGCCTCGCGGGTTGACAAAGTAGCTCTGCCCGTAGAATTCACCGATGTTCCAGGGCGCTTCTTTACCAACGCGGTTAATCGCGCCGATATAGTAGGTGTTCGCAACGGCTGCGGCGGGTTGTTCGAGCTTCCAGAGATACTCGGATAGACCCGCAACGGTCGCCGATGGATTAAAGACGATCTCCGCCCCATTTAGGCCGAGGGCACGCCACCCTTCTGGGAAATGTCGGTCATAGCAAATGTAGACGCCTACCTTGGCGTAGGCTGTCTGGAAGACCGGATAACCGCCATTGCCAGGCTTGAAGAAGAACTTCTCCCAGAAGCCTGATGTCTGCGGGATATGCTGCTTTCGATATTTGCCGAGGTATGTGCCATCGGCATCGATGACGGCTGCGGTATTGTAATAGACGCCGCGCATGTCCTCTTCGTAGATGGGGACCACAATCACCATGCTGTACTTCTTTGCGTACTCCTGCATGAGACGCGTGGTGGGCCCATCTGGCACAGGCTCTGCTGAATCGTACCAACGCTTATCTTGGCTGGGGCAGTAATAAGGCCCGTTGAAGATCTCTTGTAAGCAAAGGATCTGTACACCTTTCTGCCCCGCTTCATCGATCATTGGCAGGTGTTTATCCAGCATTGCTTGCTGAATTTCTGCTACCGGTACCGACTCATCGTTGATCGGATTGCTGCATTGGATTAGGCCACATTTTACGATTTGACTCATCACTGCCCCTTTCAGTGTTTACACGCCCCCAAGGTCGCTGGCAGGTGACTGTAGCGCCCACTCTCACCGGCCGCAAGGGGCGAGACGGATGGCAAGGTGCAGCAAGGGTTGCACAGAGCGAGTCGACTAAGCGACACTGCGGATATTGAAATACGTGGGTGTATGTCTGGATGGAAGATCGAGTGGTTATATTTTCGTCTATTCAAGCCATCGATGTCCACCTGGTGCGCAGCACGCTGACTCGAGAAGGCATCGTCTCTTTCATCCAATCGCAGCACCTCAGCCCGCTCGCAGGCGAAGTCCCCTTCGATGACGCTCGCGTGGAACTCTACGTTCACCCTGCGGACGAAGCCCGAGCGCTCGAAATTATTCAAGATGCGAAGAGTGCCGAGGGACCTGAACGAAGCTGCCCGAGTTGCGGCGAAGCCAATCCGCACAGCTTCGAGGTGTGTTGGCAGTGCGGAGAAGAGCTTGAGTGACGCTCGAACAGAGAAAAATGTGACGAGTGCGCTGCTGCTCTCACCGCTGAGGACTATCGCCTATACGTGTATTTTCCTCATACTCACGTGCGCCTGCAGCGGCGTCCCGCCGGCCACAAATATCGATGAAGGCGGTTACTCCGACTCAGGTGTGAGCGCCACCGACGCAACCCGAAATGAACTGGATGCGCATGTAGAGATGATGCCTGATGGGGCCTCAATAGAGGCTCACCATGACGCTGAGGCGACCCCCCCGAATCTCTGTAACGGCGTTTATGGACTCGCTGAAGATCTCGGGCAACCGACGTACAGTGAGTTGATTGAAGTCTCGGGAATCGCGGCCTCTCGAACCCGAGACGACCGGTACTGGCTACATAATGACTCAGGACACGGCCCCATCCTCTACAGCGTAGACGGCACTGGCCTGGGCCGGGGTAAACTCACCATTGATGTGCCCGCTATCGATTGGGAAGACATCGCGATTGCCCAATGTCCTGGACAAACACGCTCTTGTATCTGGATCGCAGATATCGGAGATAACAATGCCCGCCGTCAGAATGTTTTCGTGTACGTCGTCCCCGAACCGAACACCGACGGTGACCATGAGAGAGATATCCTCGCGACGTATACATTGACCTATGAGGGTGGCAGCCGAGATGCCGAAGCTTTTTTTGTATCCCATGACGGTTTGAAGATGTGGGTCATCGAGAAGAATAATGATGGCCAGGCAACGGTCTTTGAGAGCCACACATCGCTCATCGAAGACCGCAACATCGAGATGAAGTCTGTCGCCTCGCTCACAACGCCAGGACTGGACATCGACAAGGGTCGGATGGTGACCGCGGGCGATTTACACCCCAGCGGTATGCGCCTATTGTTGCGCGTCTATACAGGCATTTACGAGTACAACCTGCCCTCGCCTTACGCATTGAGTGCGCTGCCGTCCTTGCAACCGACCACAGTCACGCTCGGTCCGCTTTCGGAACGCCAAGGGGAGGCCGTTTGTTACAGCGACTCAGGTCAAGATGTCTTGTCTATTTCGGAGGATCCCGATCGTCGAGAGGTCCAGATTCTGCATGGTTACCGCTGCGAATCGGAGGATTAGACCCGACCGCGCAATGCACGCATCCGCGCCCTTGAACGCAGCGTGAACGCGACTCCGAGCATAGGCACGGCGAGCACCCCGAGGATTAAATAGGCAAGTTTAAGGTCATCGGACCCATGTACCTGAGCTTCGATGAGCATCACCCGATCGGTGAGCGCAATCCCCTTCTCCTTGAGCTCGCGGCGGACCCGTGCCGTGACACCTTCCCACCACACATCGCGCACGACACCATCGAGTTGTCCCTTGGCGAGCACGGCGTCAAGGTCCCGCAACCGAAATTGAACGAGAACATCAACGCTGACTTCAGCAGTCCAGGCGGGCGAGACCAAGGGCGCCCAAACCGTGACGAGGTCAGGGTCTTCACCCTCAGCTGGCTTTTCTTGAACACTGTGGTCAACGGCAACGCGACCACCATCGACCAGGATGTTCCGGGACGATAAATTCGGCACGCGGGTGAGCGAATCGATGTGAATCTCCACGAGGCCGTCGTCGAGACCATGAATAAATAGGGGTGTGCAAGCGAGCGCGACAAAGGCAAAAGCAGCCAACATCACCAGGGGGATAGCGGCCCAGTCACTGGGCTTTGAACCGAGCACCAGGTAGGCTTCATCAGGGTTAAGTGTCACAATCGCTGCAGAGGGACGCGCATCGAGTAGGTCGTTATAGAGTGTATAGAGGCCCTCCTCGCCATGATCTGCAAACAGGCGCGCGCGTCGCAGTCGACCACGACGGTCCTTATAACTGATGATGAGTTCGTTGCTGTCGCGTTCTTTGCGATTGTCTAAATAGACATGTTCGATGGCATCGAGGGGAATATGAATTTCCTTAATCCCCATACGCGTCAGCAGGGCGCCATCGCGAATCTTGACCTCTACTTGGAGAATTGTATATCGGAATTTGTAGGTTTGAGCATTCATCGAACGGTTATATCTTCAGTGATTCAGCGGCGCATCTCTTGCGCATGCTACACCCTTATAGCAATCTGTAGAGGTAATTTCAGGAGCAACTGATGAGTGACCAAGAAGTCCCTGAAGATGAAGCGCGACGCTACGTTCTGAGAGGTGACCAATTAGCGGCAGGATCACGAACGGGTCATGAGCGTCGCACCGATGATCGAGGTCTTAGAGCGGGTCGCCGGTATCTCGATCATAAACGTGTCAGACGGGCGTTTATCAACCGTGTGATGGATATGGCTCTGCAAGGGCTTTCAAAGGCGACCATCGCCCGTATCCTGAACGATGAAGAGTTCAAAACCGCGTCCGGATCAGAGTGGACGGCAATGGCCATCACACAGCTTATGGCACATGAGAATGAGCGACGAGATCGCGATGCGTGGCGCCCATCAACGTACCCGATGGAAGAGGGAGACGTTGAAAACGAAGCGAGATAAAATCACCGAGGCCCGAATGAAGCTCCGGGCGCGGTTTATGTCCAAGATCGCGGAGACCCCCTCCATTAATGACGAGAAACCGCAGGGGACAGGACCTGCGAACCGTCATGGCATGCCCAGGTTACCGGTGGGCCAATTCGAAACCAAAAAATGGCCGGTGCTTGACTTAGGCGAGCGTCCGGTCATTCCACTAGACGCCTGGAGATTGACATTGGACGGCGCGGTGGCCGCACCAACGATACTCGAATGGCAGCATTTCAAAGATTTGGAGCAAGTCGTTGACGTACAGGACTTCCACTGTGTCACCACATGGAGTCGGTTTGATTTGGAATTCGTCGGGGTTCGCTTTTCAACTATCGCAGCGCTATGTCAACCTTCGGAAGATGCAACTCACATTCTCTGTCATGGGTATGATGGCTATACGACCAACCTGCCGATGATTGAGGCGATGAAGGATGACGTGCTCTTGGTTCATCAAGCCGATGGCGAAGCACTCTCTGTAGAGCATGGTGGACCTGTCCGCATGGTAACCCCACAGCTCTATGCTTGGAAGGGCGCGAAATGGATCAATCGAATCGAGTTCCTGACTCAAGATCGCTTAGGATACTGGGAGCAGCGCGGTTACTCTAACACCGCATACCCATGGCGTGATGACAGATACTCTTAACTTGAAGACGGCCATCTAATCGGGGGGAGATGACAACGTTATGAAGGTTTTAATCGCAGATAAATTGCCCACGTTTGTTGTCGATGAAATCGAATTGGCTGGTGGTTTTTGCCAGGTGGATCCGACGCTCAAAGACGTCGCTCTAGTAGAACGATTGAAAGCGTTTGAGCCAGATGCGTTAATCGTTCGTTCCACCAAGGTGACCGAGCAACATATAGAGGCCTCTCAGCAGCTGCAGCTCGTCGTACGCGCGGGCGCAGGTGTCAACACCATCGATCTCGAGGCCGCTTCGAGAGCGGCCATATCGGTGGCTAATTGCCCAGGTCGAAACGCCATCGCCGTCGCAGAGCTCACGCTTGGCCATATCATCAATGCCGACCGTAGAATCGCGGACAACGTCAATGATCTGAAAGCCGGTCAGTGGAAGAAGAAGCACTATTCAAAAGCCGCTGGGCTCAAGGGCCAGACCGTCGGTGTGATCGGCTGTGGGGCGATCGGACGTGCGGTGATCGAGCGGCTTAAGGCCTTTGAGATGAACGTGGTTTGCTTCTCCCCACTCCTGACGGAAGATGAAGCTAAATCGCTCGGTATTCGGTCGGTCAACAGCGTCAGAGCCGTCGCGGAGCTCTGTTCTATTTTGACCGTGCATGTACCACGCACGCCTCAGACGGAGAATCTCATCGATGACGACATCATCGCAGCTTTGCCAGATGGCGCGATCGTCGTGAACACCTCACGCGGCGGTATCGTTGATGAGGCAGCGCTGTTACGTGCTGTCAAAGACCGTGGTTTTAGAGCCGGACTCGATGTCTTTGCAGATGAGCCTGGACAAGATGGCCCTTGGCAGAACGAACTTGCCAAACAGGATGGCGTCTATGGGACACACCACATCGGCGCATCCACCGAACAGGCTCAGGCATCGGTTGCGGCAGCAGCGTGCAAAATTGTGGTCGATTGGATGCAAACCGGGGTCGTTGAAAACTGTGTAAATTTACTCAAGCAAGCAGCGTCGAAGACGCGCTTAATCGTGCGGCATCGAGACGAGGTGGGTGTACTGGCATCGCTACTCGAGCACCTCAGGGCGGCGAATCTCAATGTGAAGAAGATGCAAAATCAAATCTTTTCGGGCCAAGGCGGAGCTGCCTGCGCACGGATTAATGTTGATGGCCATGTCGCGGACGACCTTCTAAAACGGTTACGCGATGTCGACGCTGTCATCGACATTCAAGCCATCGAGCTACAATAGGCTCAGCACGTTTTCTGGAGGTCTTCCGAGAACGGCTTTGTTGGCGTAAATCACGATGGGCCGCTCGATCAGCTTCGGGTGTTCAAGCATGGCCGCCAGGACCGATGCGTCATCGGCCCCTTTCAAACCCAGCTCTCTCGCGAGGGTCTCTTTTGAACGCAAGAGTTCCTGAGGTGTCATGCCAAGCTGCACCAAAACGGCTTCTAGCTCCGCTTTGGTCGCCGTTTCCTTCAGATACTCACGAATACTTGGCTCAATCCCATTCTCTTGCAGCAAGGCGAGCGTTTCGCGGGATTTCCGACAACGCGGATTGTGCCATATGGTCCAAGTCATTTGAGCCTCCATCATTTGAATAAGGACAAGAAACCTACCGAGAGCGCGGGTACATATGTGATGATCATCACCGAGATGAGCAGCAGGACGAGATAAGGCAAGATCTCTTTGTACAACCTTGTTATCGGCTGCTCAAAACGCACCGACGACAAGAACAAATTGAGTCCCACCGGTGGCGTCAAAAAACCAAGCTCGAGGTTAGCCAAAAAGATAATGCCCAGATGCACAGGATCAACACCAAACTCGAGGGCGATCGGCGCGATGATAGGCGGTAAGATCACCAGCGCCGAATAAATCTCAATGATACTGCCAAGGGCGAGTAACAAGAGATTAAGCATCAACAAGAACATCAGCTTGGAGTCAATATTTTCACGGCACCACTCGAGGAGCAGGTCTGGCAGCTCAGCCTCCACGAGGCAGAATGCAGATAAACCCATGGCCGATGCGAGCAAGATGAGTACGGCCCCCACCAAGACACCTGTCCTCACCAACACACCCGGCAGCTCTCTTGTAAAGTGAATATCTTTGGTCACAAAAACCTGAATCACGATCACATAAGCTGCTGCGAAAGCGGCTGCCTCAACCATTGAAAGCAACCCACTCGCAAACAGCCCAATCACAAGAACGGGCACCGAGAGTTCCCACTTTGCCAGCCAAGTGGTTCGCACGAGCTCCGCAAACGAGAACGGAATACGTTCTGTTTCAACCCGTCGCCCGATCCAGAGGCCATAGCCAGCCACCATGAAAGCCATGAGTAATCCAGGTAGAAGGCCTGCGATGTATAAGTCGTCTGCGGCAACAGCAGCGCTTGGCCCGTCACCCATCATGGCCGTGGGGCCACCGGATACAACCACAGCGTAGATGATCACCGGCAGGCTCGGCGGGAACAGCAAGCCTAAGCTACTCGATGCTGTGACGTGGCCGAGCGCAAAACCTTCCTTGTAATTGCTCTCCCGCAGCATGCCGTAGGCGAGGCCGCCCAACGCGATGATGGTCACACCGGAGCCACCTGTGAAGGTCGTGAAAATCGCACACACACCCGCGACGAGTACCGCAATACCACCAGGTAACCAACCGACCAGTGCCTTGAAGAAGGCGACCAAGCGCTCCGCAGCACGCGTCTCCGCAAGAATACAACCACAGGCTGTCAACAATGGGATCGCAGGAATCGTGGGCGATGCTACGAGCTTGTAGACCTCCGCCGAGACCGCCGACATGGGGGTACCGTCGGCAAGATACATAAGAATCGCGAGCCCAGCCATAGCGGCAAAGACCGGCGCCCCAAGGACTGCGGCCAACAACACGGCCCCGCTTGAAAACCAAAGCCATTGTTCGATGGTGTCTGGATAACGCGTGAGCATGAAGCCTAGGGCAGCCACAACAACAGCGACAACCCGACCCGAGTATTTCGGATGAGATGACCAAAGAAACCTGAGTGCGATGAGAACCAAAGCGATGGGCATCACCAATTCGCTCAGCCATTCAGGTATGCCAAATGGTAATGCCGATTCCGCCGCACGACCGGCTGCAAGCTCTCGGTTGGCCTGAACGACCAGCCAACTCGACTGCGCCATAGCCAAACTAATTGCGGCCGATAGCCCCATGGCAAAGACATTGAGTGGCGCGCCCAGTGGATGCTCTTTTAAGAATTCAGACGTCGAGAAACACAGATGTTTCCGCGCGCGGGTCGCCAGCAGCCCCCCCAGAAAAGACAGCCATAAAACCAGGTGTTTGATGTACCCAGCATGACCATCAAAGGCGATGCCGAGCGGTCGGCCAAGCGCATTGACTAGCGGCAAGAGAATGGTCGCTGAGAAGACGGCGACCATCAGGCCATTTTCAATTCGATGATACCAAGGTGTTGGCTGAGCGGCGGTAGCGTGGGTGGTCATAGTCAGAAATTGGAGCTTTGCTGGTAGGCGTTTAAGTTAGCGACTTTCTCGATAGGCTTTCAGATGTGCCTGGACCTTATCAAAAATATCCTCGGGCACATACGGCCCGCGCAGTGAAGCCTGACTCTCCGCCGCGAGCTTTTGCCAAGCTGCTTGCTGTTCGGCTGATGAGCGATGAACTTTGAGACCTCGCCCCTTCATCGCCTCAAGGGCGCTGTCTTCGCCGGGTCGCACTTTTTCGAGTAATCGACGCCCGTACTTCTCCGCGATCGCTTTGAGCTGGCCGCGAAGCGGTGCATCAATTTTGTCCCAAACTCTCTTGTCGACCACGATCCCACCCATTAGGGGCGCCCAGGCATGACTCATCATGTGATTTGCGTGCTGATACCATTGAAACATCAACGCGGTTTGAGCTGTGGTTGGTACTGCGGTGATCAATCCAGTCTGGAGCCCCGTTGAAATCTCGGTCATCGGCAACGGAACGACATTGAAGCCCGCAGACCGCCACAAACCTTCTTGGACCTTATTACCAGCGACGATAAACATTTTGTGCTGTGCCCGATCGCTCGGATCCATCATCGGTGACTTTGACAGAAAACGAATCCAGCCCGCCTCACCCCAAGACAGCACAATCATACCATTTTCTTCGTAGAGGCGAGCCACCTCGTCGCCCAGCTTTGAGACGACGTAATCGAGTTCCGCCGGGGTCCTGTACGTGGCTGGCAATTGGAAAGCGTTGACCGCTTTGTGCACAGTCGCAAGGCCTGTCGAGGTGATCAGACCGGCGTTCACGGTACCTAGCTTCATTTTACGAACGACGTCGACGTCACTGCCCGCAACACCACCCGGATAGATCTTGAGGCGTACCTGATTGTTCGAAACTGTCTTCCACTCATTACCCATCTCTTTGACAATGTTGTAGAAGGCAGACCCCTTGGGCGCCATCGTCGCCATCTTGATTTTGACCTTCTTTGCAAGGGCAGACGAGGGGGTTAACAAACAGCCGATGAACAGGACGGTAAACAACCTTTTGAGCATTTTGAATGCCTTTCGTGGTCTAAAGAAATAAGTCATCAATTTGGCTCAGAAGCCAACGTGCGCGCTTCTGGGCGATCAGATTAACGAGCCTGAATTCCAAAAATTTATCCGAATCGAAATCAGCCACACTCGTCAAGAGCGCCTTAAACTGAACTCGGTCTTGTCTTTTGACACAGACGGATTCGGCGTACGCGACCATGGGCGCGAGTCGCTTACCATCGGCCAATTTAACAGCTCTTGCATAAGCCGCGTCAGCTTTATCGAGGGATCCGCCCGCGGCCGCTGGCCGGCCCGACTCCCATGAGATCAAGAAGTCATACAGACCACCATTCTGGTAGCGTGAATCGATCTGCAAAGCGCGTTCGATCAGCGGAGCGACGAGGTCCAGGTAAGTGGCGGCGGTGGCATCGTCCTTGTTGACGGCTACGACCGCCGCGATCGAGACGGCCGTCCAGTAGAGCATAGCCATATCATCGTCATCGAGTTCGGCCAAAGAATCGGCGGATTGTGGGATCTCGCGGCTGGACAGGCCAGTTCGATTCTCGAGCGCCCGCAATCCATAATCGCGGGCACGCCTGAACATACGCCAGGCTCGATAGCGCAATCGCTTGGCTGCTGCATAGTCATCTTCTTCGAGATAGTCAGCCTCGGTCTGCAGGTAAGCGTACGCATACTGGGTAAACCCTCGCGTCGCGGCGACAAGAAGTTTGGGATGATCAGGCTTTGCGACGAGCAGGGATTCGATGGTCTTCAACCCAAAGGCGGATGCTTCACCCACAAATTCAGGATCGTCGTCCATGGCGTATGAGCCACCACCATCACCCAGGGCATCAGCGAGCGAGTTGATCGCGGCGGACTTGATACACCCGGGTGTCAGGAGCATAATGGATAAAAAAAGTGCATATTTACAGCGCGTCATAAACAAAATCTCAGCTCGGGCGCCAACATCGGGCCTTGGAATGAATGGGTCAATGCGTGGAGCACAACTGTAAAAAATCCACTCATGCCACAGACGCGTCTTACAGCAAGTTAGGGACTAGGACAATCAAATGTTACGACGTTTGCTCATCATGCGACATGCGAAGAGTTCATGGAACAATGCAACGCT
>JBMHDS010000005.1:0-3828 GCA_049889275.1 Bradymonadia bacterium
GCGGATTGCGTGAACGGTCATATCGGGCGCCTGGGGTACTTGGGCGCAGCGCTTGATACGTCGACGGTGTTCATCTGCAAATGGCGTCGATGGAGGCGCTTTCCCTTACGCTTCTAAAGCACGAATCGTCGATTCCGTGTAGCCATCTTGGCTACCAAAATTGGCGATAGGCAGGCCCGCACCTCTGAGCGCTGTGAGACCCGCCTTGGTAATCGATTCATTGCCCGAACCGCGATGGTGCACATCGCCACGCAGTCGGCCGCCGCCTAAGCCGGCGATGAGAAATGGGAAGTCTTCGTAGCGGTGCAGTCTGCCGTCGGTGTGTTCAGTCGTACATGCGATGGCGCTGTGGTCTAGGAGTGTGCCCGCGCCCATGGGTGTTTGATCGAGTTTATCGAGGAAGGTGGCGAGTTGGGCCATCGTATAGCGAACGGCCGCATGAACGATGGGCTGCGTGCCCGGATTACCCGACATGGGTTCATCGTGCGTGGTTCTATGAAGTCCATCGGTCGCGCCAGCCGCATGCACGATCACGCCGGAGCCGCAGGTGGAGAACTGTACAGAGAAGACGCGCGTGAGATCACAGGCAAGGGCGAGCGCGACTAAGTCACTCATCACCTCGTTCTTTGCTTCGATCTGTTCTTGGCCGTTTCGATCGGGGTACGTATTTGGCTCGTCGGGTACAGCGCAGGTCACGGGCTCCGCTGCGAGGCGGCGCTCGAGGGACCGAATCGATTCAAAGTGCTGATCCAGACGCCTTCGGTCATTAGCACCAAGTCTGGGTCTGAGTCGTGAAAATTGACCCATCACTGCGTCGAGAACAGAACGCCTTGCGCCGATATCATCGAGCGCGCCGTTGCCTGCAAAGAGGCGATTGAAGACGGCCCGCGGGTCGTACTCCGACGGGTTCGGGTTGTTGGGCCCGTTATGGGACAGGTGTTGGAAAGTTGTGCCTTCGTCGGTGCCACGGAAGCGTGTCACGCCGACCTCGAGGGATCGGAATGGGGTTTGCCCCTCGAGCTGCGCGGCCGCGATCATGTCCAGCGAGGGCCCATCGAAGGTGGATACGATGGTATCGCGGGTGACGCCTACTTGGTGCAGTGGGCGACCGGTCATCACACCGGTCATGCCCGCATGGTGTGCGTGGCTTCCTGTCCGGATGGTGTAGCCTGTCAAAACGGCGAGTTTTGACTTGTGCGCTTGGAGTGGGGAGAGCTCATCGCTGAGCTGCCAGGCGTTGCCGCTGCCAACCCCATTCGGGATCCAATACTCCGGACGCACGCCGTTGCCCCAAAACCATAGACCAAACCGAGTTGGAATGGCGGCCCCCTGTGCGAAGGCATCGCCATGGTCATTCAGCATACCGTTGAGCAGCGGCAGTGAGAGCGTAATCGCGCTACCCCCAATCATGCCGCGCAGCACTTGGCGGCGAGACAGGTGAGGGGACTTAAGGAGCGGTGCCTTCTTTGGCATATTCGTCTTTTTATTCATCATCAACCTTCCTCAGTCCACGCACGCGATGACCGCGATATCGCCCGAATTCTCAAGCGGCCCCCAGCCAGAGCGGAATCCTCGGGCGCTGCACATGCGATTGATGGCGGCATTACAATGAGGCCCAATTCGCTCGCCGTCCTGATGGCAGTCGCCATGGAATTCTGAAAGCTCGGTATAGGTCGTGTGCACCACATCTGCGCTCGGCACGCACGCGATATGCAGATTGTCGCGACCGCGTTCGAGGGGACCAAAACCGGTGCGCCGACCGGTCTGGCTGCAATGTCGATGTATCGCTGCGTTGCAATTAGGGCCGACGCCTTCACGTTGTCCATCGCACACCGCGTGGCGTCCGGCGAGGGTCGCATAGGTGACTTGCTGCTGCTGAACAAGCGTATCGGGTAAGCAGAGCACGTTGACCGACTGCCAGCCACTCTCAATGGGTCCGAAGCCCGTACCTCCGCAGCCAAGGTTTCTGCAGTAGCGATTGATCGCCGCATTGCAATGGCTGGTGTCTCGCTGGTCGCTTCGGCAGCCATCGTGCAAGTTGGTCAGCACGTCGAATCGCACCTCGTGGACGGAGCTGCCCACATCCTCATCGGTGGTGCCATCGCAGTCGTTGTCTTGGCCGTCGCAGACTTCAGGCGCCTCCGCGACATCTTCGTCGATGTCGCCGTCGCAGTCGTTATCCTGTCCGTCACAAATCTCGGTGGGACCGTCTCCCAGTTCGCAGCTGGTCCACTGGCCGGCTTCACAGGTGCTCAAGCCGCGCCAGCCGCAGTCATTCTCACACGCTTTGACCGCGCCTTCATCCACCACACCGTCGCAGTCATTATCTTCTCCATCACAGCGTTCAATGCCGCCGCAACCTTCAACGATAACCTCATTGCCATCTTCGTCCATCGTGGGTGTGTGTGCGCTGAGTTTTCGAAAGGCATCGCTCATCACAATGTCCAAGACCAGGGCCTTAAAACGGTAATTGTGATCCATGCTAAAGCGGTCATCGATCTCGCTGATCAGCGAAATCTCATCATTATTCTCCAGATGGCTCACCGCATATCGATAGAGGCGTCTCGTCATGCAGTTTGAGAATGCTGGTGCGTTTGCAACCGCGCGTCCAAGCGCCGCCGCACCATCGACGGCAACGCCGTCGAGCTCACCTGTCGCGTCGATGGGTAGGCCATTGTCTAAGTCTCGGAACCGACCGATAGGGTCGAATCGCTCGAGTGGAAACCCGAGTGGATCCATCAATTGATGGCAGCCTGCACATTGTGGATCGGTGGCGTGCCTTTGCAGGCGCTCTCTCAACGTCTGTTGTTCACCGGCAGGTTGTTCCTCGAGCTCGGTGACAACCCCCTCGGGCGGTGGGGGGACGTCTTGGCAGAGCAGACCGCTCCGCACGAAGCGACCTCTGAATGTCGGGGAGTTTACGGTTGCATGGGAGAAAAGCGCGAGGGGGGCGGCGCGTCCGAGTAGACCACCTCGCGCCTGTTCTTCAGGCAATGTGACCGTGACGCGCTCGCCGGGTGGCAGCTGCGCATCGAGGCTTAACCCATAGAGGGCGGCGAGCTCATTATCGACGCTGCTCTCAGTACTCGTGAGTAGTTCACGGAAATCGGTGTCCCTGTCGAAGGCCACCGAAGCGAAGAGATCATTGATCTCAGCCCTCATCGAGGTGCGCAGCGAATCACTGAAGCTTGGAAATAAATCGGCATTCTTACTCACGGTCTCTAGATATTCGAGGCCCACAAGTTCATCAAAATAGGCTTTAAAGCGGGGGATAGCCCTCGGCTCATCGAGGAGCCGAACCGCTTGTGCCCTCAAGCCTTGTTCGGTGAGCAGCGAGCCGTCATCTGCTGCATCCCGGAGCGCTTCGTCGGGGCTCGTACCCCAAACAAAGTAAGATAGCCGCGACGCCATTTCATCGCTCGTATAGCGCCAGATAACAGGCATTTGTCCCGCGGGTTGCTCTGGGTCCGGTTCACCGATCTCGACACGAAAAGCAAAGTCTGGTGCTTGAATGAGGGCCGAAACAACACTCGCCAACGCTTTGTGATGGCTGCCCGCGGTGGTTGAGCGACCCCTGATCGCGTCGTAGAGCGACGTTAATCGTTCAATCTCGCTGCGCTCGAGCGGTCGCCGCCACAGCTGCCGGCCCAATTCGAGAATGCCTGCACCGATACAGGGACGAGACGCCCGCCCATCGATGAGGTTGCATTGAAAAAACTGAGTGAGTCGGTTGGGCTCGTCTCGAAGCCGGTCGGCGATAGCCCAAGCGAAGGTCTCTAATTGTTCTGTGAGCTGCGGCGAGATGGTGAGCTCCGCGTTGGCGACCCG
>JBMHDS010000006.1:0-21508 GCA_049889275.1 Bradymonadia bacterium
ACCACCTTCGGCACCCGCACCACCTGCGCCACCTTCGGCACCCGCACCACCTGCGCCACCTGCGCCGCCGTCGGCACCCGCGCCACCTGCGCCACCCGCGCCACCTGCGCCACCAGCGCCGCCTTCGGCACCCGCGCCACCTGCGCCACCTGCGCCGCCTTCGGCACCCGCGCCACCTGCGCCACCTTCGGCCCCCGCGCCACCTACGCCACCTGAGCCGGCGTCACAAACGCCACCATCTGCCATGATCAACTCACAGGTGGCCGCATCGTTTCTGTCTTCCTGACCGGCATTGTCGTTCGAATCACATGCAATCACTGACGCACCGACGACTAAACCAACAATGAATTTCCAATTCATGAACCAGCTCCTCCTCACTTGAGCCGGCATAGTAGATGAGATGCTCCCTTCGGTCATCTTAATTTCATCAGGTGCGACACGAGCGCGCGCAGTTAGAGCGTCTCTCTTGGCCAAAACATACCGCTTGAAAAATCTCATGAGACGCGAGAGAGGTGTGAGGTGCTGGCTGACATTGCGTCTGACAGACAAACCCCACGAAGGCAAATAGAGCATGCAGACGCCGAGTTTAGTTCACGTGGTTGGCGCCCGACCACAATTTATTAAGATGGCCGTCGTCCTCGACGCCTGGCAGGGTGAACAGAAACCGGTCATCGTACACACCGGCCAACATTACGACGACGACATGTCACAGGTGTTCTTCGATGAGCTCGGTATACCTCGGCCGGACCACGACCTTGGCGCCGGTGGCGGCACCCATGCGGAGCAAACCAGCGCGATGCTTATCGGACTGGAGAAGGCCTTGGACATCTATCCAAAAGGGGTGCTGGTTGTATATGGAGATACAAACACAACACTCGCGGCAACGCTTGTTGCAGCCAAGTTAAAGTGGCAGATCGTCCACGTCGAGGCAGGGCTCAGGTCCTTCGATCGGACCATGCCAGAAGAGATCAATCGAATCGCTGTTGACCATCTCTCAACACATCTGCTCGCTCCAACACAAAAAGCGATGCAACAGCTTACAAAAGAAGGCCTGACCGACCGTGCCTATTTTACTGGAGACGTCATGCTCGATAGCGCATCGCGAGCGCTTGAGCGTGCATGGGCCAGCCCACTCGCTGCATTCCTTACCGGGCACCGCTCGTCGCCACCTGAGTGGATCGATGGCGAACAGGCAGAGACGCTCGGTCGCGGCGAATATGCAGTCGCGACAGTACACCGAGCACATAACACTGACCAAGTGCCGCGACTCAAGGCGATATTAGGCGCGCTAGGACAGCTTGATTGGCCCGTTTTCTTACCACTGCACCCTCGGACAAAGAACGCGATCGCGATTCATAAACTTCAGGTGCCAAAGCGGATCAAATTATTGCCACCCGTCGGCTATTTAGATTTTGCTGCACTCGTCTCCCGCGCTCAGCACGTCGTCACCGATTCGGGTGGTGTACAGAAGGAAGCGCTCTTTCACAAACGACCCTGTACAACGATGCGCGACACAACGGAATGGCCTGAGACCCTTGAGGGAGACTGGAACAGACTCGTCGATACCGATGTGGAACGGTTGGTAGACGCGACCCGGCGGGGTGCGCCCCATAACCTATCCGCACTGGCGCAATTCGGAGACGGGCACGCGGGCAGAGCTGTAAATGCTGTCATAGAGGCGGCGCTCAATGAGGTGGAGTAGTCAGGACCTTTCACTCCGAATTCGAGGATGAGACAATGACAGACAAGGCGCCAAAGAAGCGACCCCAATTACCCAAAAACCCAACCATGAGGCACTTCCAAGAGTACGTCCATGAACTCGAAGCCTTCCATGGCTGGCTCAGCGTTGATCTCGTTCACAATTGCTTCTTGATGGGCGAAGAGGTCGGAGAGCTGTTTAAGGCGATTAGACGCTATGAGCGGTTCTACGAACCGAACGCACCGAAGCCAACAAATACCGAAGTCGCTGAAGAAATCGTCGACGTGTTCAACTACCTCTGTGCGCTTGCGAACCGTCTTGATATCGATCTAGAGGCCGCTTTTAGACAGAAAAACACGCGTAACCTCGAGCGTAGTTGGGCCGACTAGAGACGCTGGTGAGTCATCCCATGTGAACACCGAAGTAGACGGTGAACGGGCGGTCTTACCTGAGTTTAGAATAAAGAAACCGAGTGGATGACGAGAAGTCCTTGATAAATGCTTCATCATCGCTACACTGCGCACACTTAAGCGGGCCTGGTACCGCCTAGCGTAACTCTGCGAAGGAGCCACTGTGGCGAAAGAAGAGGGAATTGTAGTCGAAGGCACGGTGATCGAACCGCTTCCAAATGCGATGTTTCGCGTGGAATTAGAAAATGGTCACAAGGTTCTTGCCCATGTATCCGGAAAAATGCGGAAGTTCTTCATCCGTATTCTGCCGGGCGACCAAGTCACGGTCGAGCTCTCACCGTACGACCTGACCCGCGGCCGAATCACCTACCGAGCGCGGTAGCAACCAACAAAAACCGAGCCTCGGACAGGTTGGCTGATCGATTCGACGCAGGTGGCCGAGTGACCGAGAACTGCAATTTTAAGAACAGGGCAAAAAGCGTCAGCGTCTGCGCGCGAGTTGGGAGTGATTCAAAGCGGTGGGCCAGATGTTTAAAGGGACCAAACGGTTCAGAATCCTCCGACAGCTTGGACGCGGTGGCACCGGCATTGTTTACCTAGCGCACGACCAAGAGCGAGGTATAGACGTCGCGCTCAAGACCCTTCATCAAGATAGCCCCTACGGCATTCTACGACTTAAGAATGAATTCAGAGGCTTAGCAGAGCTAAGCCATCCAAACCTGGTCGACCTGCACGACCTACATCACGACAACAACACGTGGTTCTTCACAATGGAGTACGTCGACGGTGTTGACCTGATGGAGTGGGTGCGCCCCTACAATCAGAGTACGGGCGACTTCGAGCTGGACCTACTCCGCTTAAGGGGCACCTTCGAGCAGCTCGCAGCCGGGCTGTCAGCGCTCCATACATCGGGGCACCTACATAGAGACATCAAGCCATCAAATTTACTCGTCCAAAGAGACGGTCGAGTCGTCATTCTAGATTTCGGTCTCGCAACCCGCGTCGATCAAGTGGATATACGAGATATTCGAGGCTTCAGTGGTACTCTAGAGTATATGGCGCCAGAGCAGAGCGAGGGCCGTGATCCCTTGCCCGCGAGTGATTGGTACAGCTTTGGTTGCGTCCTCTTTCAGGCACTGACAGGCCAACTCCCCTTTCGGGGCAAGCCCCTTCAAGTCGCTCTGATGAAGCGCCAACAAGATGGGCCGGCGCCGAGCACGATCACTGAGCGGGTACCCGATGACCTTGACGCACTCTGCGCCGCGTTGCTGCGCAAAGATCCCGAAGCGCGTGCGGACGAGGAAGAGATCTTTGAGTGTCTAGAGATCGAGCTCGAAGAGAGCATGATGCTACATGCGTCTTCAACATCACTCAGCGCACTGCCCCGACTCATCGGGCGAGAGTCCCAGATGGGTGCGTTGGAGTCTGCTTATCGCCGCATGAGTACAGGCAATACTGTGGTCTGTAGCGTTCATGGCCGTTCGGGTATGGGGAAGAGCGCGCTGATGAAATACTTCCTCGAGCCATTACGGTCACAACCAGATGTGCTCATATTGACTGGCCGCTGTTACGAGCGCGAATCGGTGCCCTATAAAGCTTTTGACCGTGTGTTCGATAATTTGACCCGGCATTTAAACACGATGCCAGCCGATGCAGTTCGGGCCATCATTCCTGATGGCATCGCTGCGCTGACACATCTTTTTCCCGTGCTCTTACATGTGCCGGTTATCGCCGATGTCGTCTACTCGGACACACTCATCGTCGAGATTAGTGAGGCGCGACAGGTGGCGTTTTCAGCCGCTAAACAACTGTTTCAAAAACTGGACGGCAAATACAATGTCATCATCCATATCGATGATGTTCATTGGGGAGACGAAGACAGTGTTTCGCTCCTGCGAGAACTTCTTTCGCGCCCCGATGCGCCCTCGATCCTTGTGGTTGGTAGCTTCCATACAGAGGCGATCGGGGATAGCCCATTCGTGCGATTCCTGCGCTTGCTCCTATCGCGGGAGAGCGATAAATTCTTTGGCCAAGAGATTGAACTCGGACCACTCGATCAAGTTCAAGCTTTAAGCCTCGCTCGATACCTGTTGAGAGACGTACCGGTGAGCGACCGACACCTCAACCAAATCGTGCAAGAATCTTATGGTAATCCATTTTTCTTGGAATCATTGACGAGACACCTCACCGATTTTCGAGCTCAAGGTACGGAAACACAACGACCGCAGACCGGGACGATGACACTCGATACGTTGGTCAGCATGAGTCTCGAGGCCATCGACGAGAACGCGAGACGTCTATTACAGATCGTCGCCGTTCGGGCCGAACCACTCAGGCGTTCCCACGCCGTAGAGATCGCAGGACTCGGTCCAGAGAGTGGACGTTGCATTCGGCAGCTCACCGCATCTCGTCTGCTACGCTCGAAGACGATCGATGGTCGCATATTCATCGAACTCTACCATGACCGATTAAGGCCCACAGTACTCGCGGGCATCTCGCAGACCCGCATCACCCAAATCAACTTGGATATTGCGCTCTGTCTTGAACGTGGGGATGAGCGTGAACCGGCGGCCCTCGTCGATCATTTCGTACAAGCTGGCGATTTTGACCGTGCCCGCCAATACACCGCGGAATCAGCACGAATGGCGGACAACAAGTTGGCATTCGAACACGCCGCTAAACTCTATGACCAAGCACTTGAGATCCACCGAGAGAGCGTGACAATCCCTGCCTCAGCGGACGCCGTTGCCGAAGAGGTTGAACTGCTCACAGCGCTCGGTGAAGCGCTGTGTAACAGTGGGCGCGCACATCAGTCAGCGAAAATATTTCTCGAAGCCGCAGCCAAGGCAGAGCCAGATAATGCGCTACAGCTCAAACTCAAGGCAGCCATCAACTTGATGCTGTCTGGCAGTATCCACCAATCGGTCGATGTTTTGTCTGAGGTGATGAAAAATGCCGGTATTCCGCTACCGCGAACGTCACAAGAGGCCGTCCCATCGCTACTCGCTGCACGGAAAGCGATAGAAGAAAGAGGGCTCTCAACGCATCTTCAGCTCGAGTTACCCGTCAAGAACGATGACAGGGACTACATGGATATTTGTTGGGCGGCTGGCATCAGTTTTGGCATGATCGATTACGTCCGCGGTGCAGACCTCCATGCGCGGGGACTGTTACGCGCGCTCCAAGTTGGAGAGCCTGCGCGGCTTGCACGAGCGCTTGGACTCCAGAGTATGTACGCGAGCGCTAACGGGCGCGATGAACTTGATGCAACACTCGCCATCGCCAATCGTTCACTACACCTCGCTGAAACGCTGGATAATCCTCACACGTTGGGCCTTGCTCATTATGGACGGGGTGTAGGACTCCTGCTCAATGGTCAATGGGCCGATGCGCAAGAGGCGCTCGAATATTCTGCGGGTGTCTTCAGAGAGAGCTGCCAGGATGCCATCTGGGAGCGGGCGACCACCAACACCATGCTCTTTTCAGCCATGGCCATGCGGGGCGATTTCGCCCCCCTCTTGAGTCGGGTACCGGACCTCCTTGAGTGGGCTAAAGATCGCAGCAACGAGTTCTTCGCAACAAGTTTGCGAACCGGTTATCCGAGCATGGCCTGGTTATGTGGCGACGACCCAGACACCGCGGAGAGAAATTGTAATGATGCCTTCGTTCGGTGGGACCACGAGGAGTATCAGATCCAACAATATTTCGGGCTGATGACCCGCGTACATCTCTGCCTCTACAAGGGCGAATATGAGCGTGCGCTAGAACACGTTGCTGACGCATGGCTACCGCTGCGTCGAGCGATGGTCGATCAGGTTCACTTCGTACGAAGCGATTTATTGTCGATCCGCATTCGCGCCTCATTGGCGGCATTGACGGTGAGCCGGCAACCAGACGATTTGCGCGCGCGCATCGACAAAGATATCCGTTCCCTGGAGGAAAACCCAGCGAATTGGGTGCGCGCCCAAGCAACACTTTTTCGGGGTATCTACCTTGCTTTCTTCGGAGATGAAGGGTCGACCGAACGGCAGCTCCGGCATGCCATCGACGCGCTCACACAAGTAGAATTGACCGGTTACGCAAATACGGCTCGAATGCGACTCGGTGAGTTCCTGGGCGGTTCGGCAGGTCAGCTTGAAGTGAAGGCCGGCCATGAGGCATTTGTTCACTCAGGCGTTCGCAATCCCGAACGTTTTTCACGCATCTACGCACCTAACATTTGCAGAACAACAACGACTAAGAGCACAGGAGAAAACTCATGAGCTACGCGCACCTGACCGAACATTACCGACAGCTATCTCATATGCAAAATGTACTCGGACTCCTGCAATGGGATATGTCGACGATGATGCCCAAGGGCTCTGCTCAGGCGCGCGCGGAGCAGGTGACCGTCATGAACTCGGCTTGCCATAAGCTGCAAACAAATCCAGCGGTCGCCGACTGGCTGAGCGCGGCCGAGAATGAATCGCTGTCTAACTGGGAAACCGCCAATCTGCGTGAGATGGCGCGTGACTATCGGCAAGCGACGGCGCTTCCGGCAGACCTGGTGGAAGCGCTCTCCAATGCCATCTCCCAATGTGAGATCACTTGGCTCAAAGCTCGACCTGCCAATGACTTTAATGAACTCCGGCCTCACCTCGAGCGCGTGTTTGAGTTGACGAGACAAAAGGCTCAGGTGCTCGCCGATGCAAGTGGATTAAGCCCATATGACGCTTTACTTGACCTATATGAGCCCGATTGCACGAGCGCCGAGATCGATTCACTGTTTACAGAGTTGACTGAGTTCCTGCCAAATCTCGTCTCGGAGATCATTGAGTATCAACAATCAAAAGGGCCTATTCTTCAGCCTGATGGCCCATTTGACATCAACATTCAAAAGCGCATCGGGCAAAAGTTGATGGCCAATTTAGGCTTCGATTTCGACCATGGCCGCCTCGACGTGAGCGCTCATCCGTTCTGCGGGGGCTCTCCCGATGATATCCGCATCACCACTCGATATACCGATCAAGACTTCTCACAGAGTATCATGGGCGTTATTCACGAAACCGGCCACGCACTCTACGAGCGTGGTCTGCCGGCATCCTTTCGTGGGCAACCGGTCGGGCGCGCGCGCAGCATGGGAATACACGAGAGTCAATCGCTGCTGATGGAGATGCAGGCGTGTCGAAGCCCGCAATTCATCTCATATCTGGCGCCCATCCTGAGAGATTCTTTCGGTGGCGTCGGGCCGGCGTGGGAGACGCCCGCGATACAGCGCAATTATCTACGCGTAGAAAGAAGCCTGATCCGCGTGGATGCGGATGAAGCAACCTATCCGTTGCATGTCATCTTGAGATACGAACTCGAAAAAGCGTTACTCTCGGGCGATCTCAGCGTCAAAGAACTGCCTGGCGCGTGGAACGAGCGTATGCGGGCACTGATCGGCATTGCGCCGCCGACCGATACCAACGGCTGTATGCAAGACATTCACTGGATGATGGGCTCCGTTGGATATTTTCCTACCTATACGCTTGGTGCGCTCAATGCAGCTCAACTCTTTGATGCAGCGACTCGGGATCGCCCCGAGATCTTGACTGACCTGAGCGAGGGTCGCTTCACAAACCTTCTCGAATGGGTCCGAGAGAAGGTCCACACTCGGGGCTCGTCGGTGTCGAGTCGTGAGCTCATTATCGACGCAACAGGTCAGCCGCTCGACGCCAGTATCTTTCGTCGCCATCTCGAACGTCGATATCTCGAGAGAGGCCAATAAATATGCGTCATGTGCTCTTTGACCTCGATGGCACTCTGCTCGATTCGATTCCGCTGATCGTGGAGTCGATGCGGTACGCTCTCTCAAAACATTTTGGTTACGCGCCCGATGATACAACACTCGTGTCAGGTATCGGAACGCCACTGGACGAACAGCTCAAGGAACACGGTCGTGTCCATCTGGATCGACCGCTGAGCCCACAAGAATTGACCGACTCCAGAAACACTTACTTAGTGCATAATCGCAAACACCATGACGCGCGAACCGAGGCCTTTCCCGGCGTACCCGAGGCTCTCAAGAGGCTCAAAGATATAGATGTTCGAATGGGTATCGTCACCAGCAAGCCTCAGGCGACAGCACTCAGAGGTCTCCAATTATGCAAAATCGACCATTTTTTCGAATTTGTTATCGGCTACGACGATGTCGTGCATCCAAAACCACATCCTGAGCCCGTGCTCAAGGCGGCGTCATTGCTCAACGCAGATCCAACCGAGTGTCTCTTCGTGGGCGATTCGCCCCATGACATTTTGAGTGGACGCCGAGCGAAGAGCGCGACTGCAGCGGCACTCTGGGGGCCTTTTGAGGAGACCGAGCTTCGGTCAGCGGAGCCGACCTATCTTCTTCAATATATCAGTGAGATCGCACCGCTCATCGGTCGTGATTGAGTTCAAGCCGGACCAAAAGCCTCTTGCAGCTCCTGCGCTCTGGCATTGGCGATGCCCAACCCCGTCGCGATGCTGCTTAAAATCTCTCGTTCCTTTGCATGAAAAATCAAATCCGAATAGGCCATACTGGCCATTAATTTAAAAATGGATTCGTTCTGATTCTCAAAGGTCTCGCCAAGCTGGTTAATCGCTTTTTGAAGAAGAATCTGGCGCGCCTCTGTTGACGCGGCATACCGGGCCGGCGCAGATGCTGTATTGATCCGAGCGCGCACAACCTGTCGATGTCCTGTCGCCCATTCCATTTTCATTAGGGTCTCTTCAAATTCGAGTTGCTCAAGGGCAGAGATGCGGTTGTCGGCGTATGTGAGCAGACACAGAAGATCGATGACGGCTTGGGTTTGCGTCGTCGTGAGTTGTGCAAGACCCGCTTGTGGTGACAAGCGGTCGACCAATGTCGACCAACGATTCATGGCGCCCCTCCGATCCTCGTTCACTGGGAGTCTAGATCAAAAAGTGACGATGATCGAGATTAAGAATGACGAAATGAGCCACCTGCAAGGCTGGATCAAGCGAGACCGTCTGCTGCCGCATGATTACACACCCGATAGCGCCTTTTTGAAGGCTCGACGCAAGAGGACCGGCGCCATCTCTCGTCGCCAGGCGATATCACCGTTGATGTTTGTCAGCGGTCGCACCTGTTTGAAAACAAGGCCTGCGATGCGCTCGATGTATGCATGATCGATCAGGCCATCCGGCAAGCGTTTGATGCGTTTGGGGCGCGACGCGATGGCGCTGACGATGAGATCAAGATTTTCTGCACGACCCGACTTTTCATCAAAAGCGAGCGCGAGATTAAGCATTGGGAAATCAATCGCGCCCCGAACCCGTAATTTCTCATATGCCTGAGCACGGTGCCGCGCACCAATCGGAACGGTGACTGCAGTGACGATCTCATCTGCAGCGAGGGCCTTATTGTAAACACCGTCATTCAGATAAAAATCCTCGAGCAAGAGAGTTCTGATGCCTCGAGGGCTCGCGATCTCGAGGCTCGCGCCGAGGGCGATCAAGACCGGCGCTGTGTCGTTGCTTGCCGCAGCAACACAGCGTTTTCCACTTGCCACGACATGGCAGGCAGAACCATCTTTCTTCAGGCAATATCCTAAGGCCTGGCGCCAAAAATGTGTCTGATTAATGTACACGCAGCGCGTGTCGAGACAGATATTGCCACCCAATGTACCCATTCGACGTAGCTGAGGGCCTGCGATCGCAGATGCTGCGTCAACGAGCGCGGGTAACGTAGACGCAAGCTGCGGTTCCGTCGCGAGCTGATGAATCGTCATGAGCGCACCCAATCGATAGGCCCCTTCATTCACCTTGCACTCACGTAGTCCGGTCACTGACTTCAGATTAATCAGCACCTCGGGGGCGTGTAACCCATGCTTGATATTGGGTAGAATGTCGGTGCCACCCGCCACAAGCTTTGCACCATCGCCGTATGTCTGAAGAAGGCCAAATGCTTCTTTCAGGGATGTCGGATTCTCAACAATAAAACCATTGGCAATTCGGAGCATTAGACATCTCCTTTGGCTGCCAAGGCAGCGCGAACCACAGCGGGATGAAACGGCAGTCGGTCTAATCTTATCCCAACGGCATCATAGACAGCATTCGCGATCGCTGGCAGGACCGGATGTAAGGGGCCCTCGCCCGCCTCCTTGGCGCCGTAGGGACCATTAGGGTCCTGGCTTTGGATAATGATGCATTCGATGTCAGGCGTCTCGACAGACGTGGGGATGCGATAATCGAGCAGGCTTGGCCCGCGAAGCAATCCTGGGTTTGGGCCACCGTAAGCGAACGACTGCTCTTCCATAACGGCTTCAGCCCAACCCATGTAAACAGAGCCTGCGATTTGCCCTTCCACCAATGTTGGATTGAGTGCAAAGCCGCAGTCATGTGCAGCCCATATCTTGGTCACGTCGATCCATCCGGTTTCAACATCTACTTCGACCTCTGCCACATGAGCGGTGAAGCTGTAGGCGGGACTCGCACCGATGGTGCCACCGCGGTAGTCGCCTCCGAGCGTCTTATCCGTTCTATAGCCACCGGTTGCCCCGAGGGTACCGAGGGCTGCTTCAGCGGAGGCAAAAGCATCGGCACACGACAAACCGATCTTGGGGTCACGTATTGAAAACCAGCGCCCGTTCGCGGCCATGAGTTCGCCCGATGGCACCTTTAACTCGGCGGCGACCACATCTCTCACTCGGCTCGCCAAAGTCTCCGCAGCTTCCTTACACGCGAGCCCGCACATGAATGTCACTCGGCTCGAATAAGCCCCGAGGTCCACGGGACTCAGGTCGGTATCAGAGGTGGTCACCACAATGCGGTCTGGATTCAAGCCAAGCTCTTCCGCCACGATCAGGGCCAACATTGTATCAGAGCCCTGTCCGATGTCGCTCGCCCCACACATCACATGTGCTCGACCGCTTCGGTCTAATCTAATCTGTACACCCGACTGAGGCATCTCATTGGGGTAAACTGGATAAGCGGTGCCTGAGATGTAGGTGCTTCCAGCGACACCGAGGCCACGACCGAATGGCATTTTCCCACGGCGTTGTTTCCAATCGCTCGCGGCTTCTACTGCATCGAGACAAGCGATAAACCCATTGCTGGTAATCCTCTGTCCATTGACCGTCTGCGCATTGGAGCCCAAATCATTAATCCGCCTCAACTCGATGGGATCGAGTTCAAGATGCTCAGCCATTTTGTCGAGTTGTATTTCAAAACCAAACCGAGGTTGAACCGAACCATGACCACGTTTAGGTCCGCACGGCGGTTTATTGGTAAAGGCCCGCGACGAATCAAATCGGTATGTCTCGTAACCTGTCGGCGCGGTCAACAACTGCCCAGCGTAGTAGGTGGTCACCAAACCAAAACTCGTATACGCGCCCCCATCGATCATGATTTGACTGTCGAGGGCTGTTAGCCTTCCGTCGCGACGGGCTGCTAAGGTCATAGACATGTCCATCGGGTGGCGACCTCTGTGGGTATAGAATGTCTCCTCTCGATTGAGCAGAATCTTGACGGGCCGGCCAGTCATCATCGCGAGCTTCGCCGCAACAAGCTCATGCCCGAAAGGATCCGACTTGCCCCCAAACGCGCCGCCGAGCGCCGGTTGGATCACCCTGATCTGGTCAGCTGGTAGTTCGAGTACTTTGGATAAAGTTCGATGCAAATAATGCGGAATCTGCGTCGATGAATGCACCGTGAGCAACCCACGATAACCAAAGTCAGCCACCACGCAGTGAGGCTCGATGGGCGCATGAGCTGTTCCTGCAAAGAAGTAGTCACCGCGAATGACTGCATCCGCCTCAGCGATGGCTGTATCCACGTCTCCAAATGCCAGGTGTACATGTTTGGTCAAGTTGCCCTTACGTCGGCCAGGAAAGAGCTCCGGTGCGCCTTCGGCTAGGGCATCCTCCGGTGTGAAGACCGCATCCAAGACCTCATATTCAACTTGAATCAGAGCGATGGCAGCATCTGCAGTCTCTTCATCAATGGCAGCAACCGCAGCGACTTCATCACCCACAAAACGAACTCTGTCTGTGCATAGCGCTTGCTCGTCTTCAGTCCACGGAATGACACCATAGGTTTGAGGTAGCGCCGCTCCGGTCAGCACGCCGTAAACACCGGGCAACTTCTCAGCCGCCCGCGTATTTATGGACACAATTCGCGCGTGCGCATGGGGGCTTCTCAAAATGCGCCCATGCAGCATGTTGGATAGGGCAATATCATCGGTATACACCGTTGCACCCGTTGCCTTCATGTGACCGTCGGCCTTTCGATGGCGCCCACCGAGCACAGTGAAGCCCTCAGCCGCCTCTGGACGATGTGGCGGTGCATCACCACGTTCGATTGCAGCAGCCAATGCAACGGCTTCTATGATTTGTGTGTAACCAGTGCATCTGCACAGGTTGCCCGAGAGAGATGCTCTGATCTCCTCATCTGTTGGCTTTGGGTTCTCGTTGAGCAAGGCGCGTGCGCTGAGCATCATACCGGGTTGGCAAAAGCCACATTGAAGCGCGCCACTCCGATCGAAGGCGTCCTGAACAGGATCGAGGCGACCCGGCTTTGCCAGACCTTCGATGGTGGTAATCTGCGCTTGAGGCGGAAGCATTGCGGCCATCGTGCAACAGGCCAGAGTCGGTTCACCATCGATCAAAACGGTGCATGCGCCGCAATCACCTTTGTCACAGCCTTGTTTAGACCCAGTCAGGCCTAACTGGTATCGGAGCACCTCGAGTAGCGTCGCGTTGGCTCCAATCGCCGTATCTCTCGGCATGCCGTTGACAATGAATCTCGCTAGTTGCTTCATCGGCTCCTCTCAACTGCGTTCAGCCGTATCCGATTAGACTTCGGGTACGACCCTTGTCGTTTGTACTTCATCACAAGAGTAGCCGCTACGCCTATAGACACGAACAGCACTCCTCTCCGCCGCGCATCGGCTAAATGCATCTTTTTTTCTCACACTGGGAATGAACAAAGCGCGTACTGAGTTACAGCACCTGAGGCACTGAAACGTCGAACTCCCCCGAGCAAGATCTTTCCCCCAGTGTTGAGGTGCCTCGGGAAACCAGTCTCCCGGGTCGTCGCTCCCCTCCCTTTGCGGCGTCCTAGGTGGTTCCTTTAAGCCCGGCCGTCATCCCCCTCGAACGGCCGGGCTTTTTTTTCCCTTAAATACACATGCAAATCTAGGCGAGCCGCCCAGGGGCCACCATTTTGTACAAGTCACGCGTCGAGACAGATTAAGTCGACTTGACGTTGACCCGTCGGGCGAAAGCATGTCATTTGATTTGGTAGACGCAACCCAATATCGGAGCCGCTGTGAAAGAGATGTACGCCGAATACAAAGGTCTTGTTGCCGACACTCCGATGCGGCGTCTTCGCAAGCTCAATCCCCGCCATGATGTCACCGTTTGGGCAAAACTAGAGGGGACAAATCTGGGCGGTTCAGTCAAGGACAGGGCTGCATTAGCGATGATCACCGAAGCCGAACAGGCGGGACATCTGAAGAATGGCCGCCGACTGGTTGAAGCCACGAGCGGTAACACAGGCATCGCACTCGCGATGATCGCGACCCTTAAGAAACTGCCCATCACATTGCTGTTGCCGGCTTCAGCCACCCCTGAGAGACGCGCGATCATGAAGGCATACGGCGCTGAGGTGATCTTGGTAGAAGATGGCATTGTCGCGGCCCGTGACCTCGCGCAAAAGATGCATGACGCCGGGACACATTTTCAAATGAACCAATTCGCAAATCCGGCAAATCCGCAAATGCACTTCGAGACCACAGGACCGGAGGTTTGGCGCGACACGAACGAAAGAGTCACGCACTTCGTGAGTTCGATGGGTACGACGGGTACCATCATGGGTACATCAAGATATCTGAAGTCACAAAACCGCGAGATTCAAATTGTGGGTGTGCAGCCAGCTGATGGATCCCAGATTCCTGGAATCAGACGCTGGCCGCCGGAATATCTGCCAAAGATCTACGAACCGGAGCGCGTAGACGACATTATCGATGTCTCCAGAGATGAAGCTGAAGCAATGACTCGTGACCTCGCGGTCGAGGAGGGCTTATTCGTTGGATTGTCATCGGGTGGCGCCTGTCGAGCAGCATTGCGAGTGGCTGAGACCGCAAAGCCAGGCAGTGAAATTGTCTTCATCGTCTGCGACCGAGGGGACAAGTATCTATCCATCGAATCGCTGTTTCCAAGCTAGGGAGATAACTATGAGTGAAGACAAAAAGCGACAGACTGAAATTGAGGCTGCTGTTTTTCGCAAGCTGATCGAACACCTGCAACAGCACACTGAAGTACAAAATATTGACCTGATGATCTTGGCTGACTTCTGCCGTAACTGCCTGTCGAAATGGTATGTCGCTGAGGCGCTCGAGCGGGGTCTGGAGGTCGACTACGAAAGCGCACGTGAGCGGGTCTATGGTATGCCCTACTCGGAGTGGAAAGCGCGCTTTCAAACACCGGCAACACCAGAGCAGCTCGCAGCGATGGCAGCTCGAAAAAGCTGAAACCGCTGAGCGACTAATCCGCCTCCTTTATGCTTTGCTGCAGGCTCGATACCGCTGCATATTCGCGTTGTGACTGGACCGCGTTCAAAGCCTCATCGAGCAAGCTTAAATCAGCATTCGGCTTGATGGCCTCCCCTAAGATCCGGCGCCACTTTCGGCCGCCTGGTTGACCATAAAAAAGCATCAGCATATGCCGCGTTACAGAGTTCAGTCTACCACCACGCTCAAGCCAACGAGCGACGTATGGACGCATCTGCTCGACGACACAAAACACGCTCACCGGATCAACATCGCTGTCGTCGTAGAATCGTCGGTCAACGTCTGCGAATAGCATGGGGTTTTCGTAGACTGCACGGCCGATCATGACGGCGTCGACATGGCCAAGGTGCTGAGCCATGTCATCGATCGTGCGAATGCCACCATTAATCTCAACACAGAGATGAGGTCGTTCGCGCTTCAAGCGGTAGACATCGTCGTAGCGCAAGGGCGGAATGTTACGATTCTCCTTTGGACTGAGGCCCTGCAACCAAGCCTTCCGCGCGTGCACTGAGAAACGATCGGCGTTCGACGCGGAGACCACATCAACGAAGTTGAGCATATCTTCATACCGGTCGATATCATCGATCCCAATCCGATGTTTTACCGTGACCGGAATGGACACCGCATCGCGCATGGCTGCAACACTGTCTGCAACCCGCTCTGGTTCGGCCATGAGGCAAGCGCCGAATCGACCCTTCTGTACGCGATCACTCGGACAGCCGACATTAATATTGACTTCATCGTAGCCAAGGTCCTGTGCAATGCGGGCACAAGCCGTCAGGGCGACTGGGTCATCGCCGCCGAGCTGAAGCGCGATGGGATGCTCGATTGGGTCATAGGCGAGATGTCGAGCCTGGTCGCCATGCAAAATCGCGCCGGTTGTCACCATCTCAGTGTAGAGCAGAGCGTTGCGAGAGATCTGGCGCATCAGATAGCGAAAGTGCCGATCTGTACGCTTCATCATGGGCGCAACGCTCACCGGATGTGATGCGCCCCGATGTGATTGAGCGTGCGCTGAACTCATCTAATCGCTTCGGTCAGCCTGCAGGAGACGCGCGATGAGCGGTCCATTGCCCTGAATCGCGGTCCGCTGTTGATAGAATTTCATGCCTCGCTGACCACCGAGCTCTTCGCCGCCACCAGCTCGACCTGGTCCACCGTGCAACAGATGAGGGAGGGCCATACCCGGTGCGTAAGACTGTTCAGCCACCTTCGCATCGGTGAGCACCACGCGACCTGTCCAACCGGCCAAGCCATCGATCGCCGAGGCGAGGAAGTCCCGCTCATCTGCATAAACAGAAGCCACGAGGCCACCTTCGCCCCTTTGGACCAATCTACAGGCGGACTCAACATCACCATCGTATTCTATGACGGAAGCGACAGGACCAAAGACCTCAAGGTCGTGCACCCGAGACGCCTTCTCGGCGTCCCGTACTTTGAGCAGCATGGGCTTTAGGAAATAACCCTTTTCATCCTCGATCCCGCGGAGCTCGCCTCGTTCAAGCCCGCCGTATACGATGTCTGCCTCCTCCGCCAAGACGGAAATCCCATCATGGGCACTCTTCAGTTGCGCCTGCGTTGCCAGAGGGCCCATATGCACGCCTTCAAGAGCCGGGTCACCCACAATCACTCTATCTAGGCGCTCACCAATGTCTTCCAGAAATTCATCGAGCCGCTCCGACGGGATCAGGATGCGGCGAGTGGCCGTACACTTCTGACCGGCCTTTTGAGTCATTTCCTGAGCCACGTCTCGAATGAATGCATCGTATGTTACATCCTTAGCTCCAGGCGACAGCACAGTTGAATTGAGGCTATCCGCCTCGATGTTGACCGCGGCGCCAACCTCGAGCACCCTCGTGTGCCTTCTAATCCGCTCTGCCGTGTCAGCACCACCTGTAAAGGCGATGACGTCGGGCCATTCTACATGATCGAGAAGGTCATAGGCGCTCCCGCACACCAGGCTCAGAACCCCGTCAGGGATGACATTTGCTGCAGATAGAGCACGCACCATGGCCCACGTCATGTAGGCAGTTGAGGTTGCAGGCTTGGAGATCACGGGCATGCCCGCGAGAATGGCACATGCGGCTTTCTCTGCGAGTCCCCAGGCCGGAAAATTGAACGCGTTGATATGGACGGCCACGCCCGGCCGTTGGGTCAGGATATGCTGTCCTTGGAGTCGCGCACCACCAATTTGAATCGGTTCACCATCAAGGATGGAGCGTCGATCACCGAGTGAAGCACCGAGCTTCGCATAGTACATGAGCGTACCCGAGGCACCGTCGATGTCGAACTTTGCGTCGCCGCGGGTATTGCCTGCATTGAGTCGCCCGATTTCGATCAGCTCTTCTCGTGCCCCGTGAATCGTTTTTGCCATGGCTTTGAGCAGGGCGCCCCGTTCAGCAAAAGTCATCTCGGAGAGGGCCTTCAGACCTTTTGTGCGGGCAAAATCGAACGCCGACGATAGACTGAGTCCATCGGTCGATACCCGTGCGACAACAGCCTCATTCGTGGGGTTGTGGAGAGCACTGCCATCGCCGTGACCACACTGCCATTGGCCTGCTAACCAACTGCTTAACTGCTGCATGAAAGACTCCTCAAAATGACGGGGGAACGTTTTGGCCTACCAGCCATCGGCACTCTGCACTCGATCATAATCTTGCACCGTATCAATTTCACGCCAACCGCCCTCGATGGGCACAACGCCAAAGTGCTCCTGGTTTTGGATCGCGTCATTGATGATATCCGTGAAATAGGCTTTCCGGAAAGTGGGCGCATTCATATAAGGCCGGTCATCGCCGCGGCTCAGTACATCGTGATAACGAGCCCAAAGACGAGCGACCATCGACCCATTGAGCCGACTTAACCCAATAAATTCTCCGCATGCGTTCTCAGGCCCTACATGCTTACCCACTCGGACGATATGACCATTTTCGCGAATCTCGCAAAGCTCTGCCTGCTCGATCGGGTGGTCCGTGCGACCCTCGTAAATCGTCGACCACGCAAAATCGACGACCAAAGCGCTTTGAAAGAAACTGCTCATCAGCGCCTGGACAACCGATGCGCTGTAGACGATGTCACCGTAACTGACGACTACATCACCGACCAACTCAGGACCCGCCGAAAACAGACTCATCAAGATATTGTTGGTGGCATATTCAACATTAGGAACCATCCGAATGCCAGGCGCTTGAATTCGACTTCGCTTGTAGCCACCAATGACAACAATATCATCGATGCCGTTCGCCTTAAGCGCATCGATTTGGTGATGCAAAATGGGCTTTCCCTGCACCTCAACCATACACTTAGGCTTGTGATTGGTATGAGGCCGAAGGCGCGTCCCCATGCCCGCAGCAATAATGATGGCTTTCATTTAACTCCTTCGTCGGGCTGACCGTTCGATGGTCGGAATCGGCCAAGGCGAATGCTGACAATCGCGGCCGTCTTTCCAGCGTAGAGCATGTGTACCACTCCATAGGCCCAAACGAACAGATCCATTCGGTTAAATGCCGCAAATATTGGTAGACTGACCGGATATTGAGAGATGAGGCGTGCCGCCATCAGCACAGGCCAAAGTGGTGTGCGCCGTTCTCTTGCTTCAGCGACCGCTTGTCCATGTCCTTGCCTCTCGGCGTTGGTGGCCTGCGCATACTCATCGGTGCGAATGAATTTCGTCAGAGATAAGGCAGAGCCAAGCAGTACGAGGGTTGATACGCCGACCCAATATGGCGTGTGTTCACCGCTCGGCACCTCGAGCGCCCAGCGAACGGTAAGTCCGCCAATCAGCAGATAGGCCTTCAACTCATCGATTAAGAAATCGAGCTCTCCACCCACGGGTGATGACGTTCGGGTCACACGCGCCAACTGTCCATCAGCACAATCTAGGATGTAAGCCAGTTCAACACCGATGACGCCCAACCAAAGGCCCATAGGCCCTGGTAATGTAACAAACGCAATCACGCCTGCAACCATGGGTAAGATGGAAAGCAGCGTCACCTGGTTAGGCGAAATGCGCGTGCGCGCCAAGACCGTCACGACAAAGGCGGCGAGCGGACGTGCGAGATAAATATTGAAGAGCGAGTCAGCTGGTTTAAGACTCTTCTTGTAAATACGAAAAACTTCAGAAAACAAAACCAAAACCAGTGTTGAGCATGTCGAGTTTAGTTGTCGTACACAGACTATCTAAACGATGCGAGAAAAAACGAGCCCAACGGTTCATCGTTGGACACGTAAGTGACTTTCCAAGGGACGGTGGCCCTCGGGTCTAGCGAGCACCGCACCGTCCTCAAAAAACTCGCACCATAAGCAAAAACATAACAATTTACGTATACTTATAGCTGCCGTTTTCTTGACGAAACAGCTAAATCGACCGACATTTTATGTTGACTAAACTCCAGTCGGAGCTGCTTCGTGCAAACTCGCAAAAAAATCGGAAGCTGGACGACCTATCTCACGACCGGTCTCCTTTGGTTGGCCCCGCTGACAACCTTCGCGCAAAATCTCCAGAATTTTGAGCCAACCGTCGGTCGCTCTGGGGCCGTGGTGAGCGCGAGCGGTCGCACATTGGAAGCGGGCGCGTTCCGGCCATCGGTTACGTTCAGTATTGCCGATGAACCACTCGTATCGCGAGATCCTGCAGCTGATATCAACCGCGTGTTCATCTCTCGACAGACGGCGTTGGATCTCGGCTTGAGCTGGGGATTGACAGACCGGCTTGAGCTGGGACTCACAATGCCGGTCGGAGATGTGCGAGGTGACTATCTGCGTGACGCTGTATCGGAAGGTATGGTCCTAGGAGACCTGCGTCTGTTCGGTCGATATGGCCTGCTCAAAGATGCGGTGAGTGGTTACGACCTCGCGATGCAGCTCGGTGTGACTGCACCAACCGGAGATCCCGATCGAC
The DNA here is from genome assembly GCA_049889275.1 of Bradymonadia bacterium. Lineage (GTDB taxonomy): Bacteria > Myxococcota_A > Bradymonadia > UBA7976 > UBA1532 > UBA1532. The sequence continues at coordinate 19,545 of JBMHDS010000006.1, forward strand.
TCTACGGCAGTCGAGGGATGACGGTCACACCCAAAGTGTTGGCTTCGATCAAATTGCCACTGGTTGAGTTGATGACAAATCTAGGGCTACGCTTCAGAACCCAGCAGCAAGAGTTCATCAATCTCAAAATCGGACATGAAGCTGTCTATAGTTCGGCAGCTGTCCTTGATTTAGATTGGACAGGCGTACAATTGGTCACGGAAGTTTTCGGGTCTCTACCCCTCCTGCCAAAGCACAGCGATGACACCAGCTATCCGCTCGAGGGTTTGCTCGGTCTGCGTTTCACCGGACTTGGCGCACGGTTTACTTTTGGGTCTGGATTCGGGCTCAATCCAGACCGAGGCGTACCCAATCATCGCATTTTCTTCTCAGTGGCTTATGGACCTGAGACAAAACAACAGGGCGCCAAGAAGACATCCGTGACCGAGTTGTCAGACGATGATGAAGATACGCCAATCGAAGAGGCATCACGCGCAGATGAGCCAACCGAAGATGAGCCAAGCGAAGATGCGCCAAGCGAAGATGCGCCAAGCGAAGATGAGCCAAGCGCAGACGAGCCAAGCGCCCATGAGCCAAGCGCCCATGAGCCCAGCGCAGATGGGCCAAGAGAAGATACCCCCAAGGGCTCTGAGCCGAGTCAAGGTGCGACAGGCGATGACACGTCCAAGGACGCTGAGCCAAAGAAAGATGTGCACGTCGATCAGGTTGCCGGGAATGACGCGGTTGGAGAGTCCGACACGTCCCCCGGAAATGCTCTTAAGGTGACCGCCGCCAAGACGGAGGATATGGCAACACCTGCACCCGTAAACGCCAGTAAAGACACAAGCACAGAAGACGCGGTCGAGCCGACCGATGTCCATGCCCAGGCCCCTGAAGCGGCGGGCGAGAAAGCGGGGTCAGCAGATGCTGACGCCGGACATGATGGAGACGATGAATCACGGGCTGAGACACATCCATCTTCGACGCAGGCGCCGGTCGTCACGACGCCCACCAACGCGGCTGACATCGACGCCACTCAGTCGCCCAGTATGTCCAACGAAGGCGCATCCGACGCCGATACTCAACCGAGCGAAGCGCAGTCGTCAAATGCCGATGATGCCAATACGCCGGCCGAACGAGAAGAGGCCTCCGAGACGGACGCTGCGGGCACGAAACAAGAGGGCGAATCGACACAGGCGTCCAAGGGCGATGATGCCAATACGCCGGCCGAACTAGAAGAGGCCTCCGAGACGGACGCTGCGGGCACGAAACAAGAGGGCGAATCGACACAGGCGTCGAAGGGCGAGCAACCACAGCGTACCGGTCAAGGTAACACGACCGACGGTACTGACGCAGAGGCACCGTCAGATAGCGGTGGCGGGTCAGCACAGGTTGTCGCGCAACAGTCGAGTGTAGTCGTAGACGCCCCGGATTCAGTTGACAACAAGCCAGAACCAGCGCCAACAGAGCCTGAGAGCGGCGATGTAAACGACGCTGATGGCGATGGGGTCCAAGACGACACCGACCAGTGTCGAAATGATGCGGAGGACCGAGACGGATTCGAAGACCAAGATGGCTGCCCTGATGTGGACAATGACGACGATGGCGTGCCTGACTCGGATGATCGGTGTCCAAATGGAGAGTCCGGTGAGCCGAGTCAGCAGGGCTGCCATTCAAATACGGTCACTGAGCGCGCACAAAGCACCTCAGACGTAACCACCGCTGCAGCCGCGACGACAGAACCATCGGCTAAAGACAGAGCGTCTAGCGCGGACCAGCGGGCACCAAGTCAGGCTGGCGACGAGCCTGCTGAGCCGGCTAGCACGATGATTTCTTACAACGGCGCGATACGCTTTCGGAATGGTTCCAACCGCCTCGCCTACGGCAGCCTCGGCGTCCTGAAAGCAATTCTACCCACACTCAAGGCCGACGCTCAGGGCAAGATACTGGTTGTGCACGCATACTCCTTTGCCATGACAACACCA
>JBMHDS010000007.1:0-10426 GCA_049889275.1 Bradymonadia bacterium
ACGAAATCTTGGCGAATCCGAATCAGGCTGCTGTGACGACCGCGCTTTTGAGCGTTGAAGTACTCCCCTTCGGGCCGGACGAACGAACCTTCCACGAGGTCGTCTTCAAAATCGTATTCAGTATTCTGCGTAAACTCAACACCATCGGCCGCTTCTGCGGGTTGTCCTGCAGGCTGACCGAGTGCTTGACCGGATATGAAGACAACAGCCAAGAAGGCACTCAAAAGTGTGTAACGAGCGATCATACTCCAACTCCACATACAGACCCCACTGACTTATTATAGCCAGACCAGCCTAGGTTGCTAGTCCCCATTTGGACTAGACACAGATTAGTCGGCAATGTTTCTGCAGTTAAGCGCTACTTTGCTGGCTTTTTTTCCGCTTCTTGCTGCTTTTGTTGCTTCATCATAGCCTCGATTTCCTTCTTGTTTTGGATCTCGATGCGTATGGCCTTGATACGATTCGTCACATCTTGTCTCAGGCTCGCAGAACGCTCATCTGACGACAAAACGGCCTCAAACTCCTTGAGAGCTTGCTCAGGTTTCGACAAATACTCCTGATACAGAACACCCAGATTAAAGTGTGCGCCCGAATGATTAGGTTGCACCTTCAGCACAGAGCGATATCCGGACTCGGCTTGATCGAATCTCTCCAATCCTCGTAACGCCGCAGCCCGCGAGAGAATTGCAATCAAATTCTTAGGCTCTCGCTTAACGACAACATCAAAATGTCGGAGGCTCGTCTCGTAATCGCGATAGTTAAACGCAATTGCGCCCAGATTGAGCCGTGACGGCGAATAGTTTGGCTCAGCCTTAACCGCTGCAGTAAACGCCTGTAGCGCCGATCGAACATCGTCCTGTTTCAAGTGTACGAGTCCGAGCGTGTTATTGAGGTCAGCGTAGCTGTCGTCGATCTTAAGACCGGTGATACACACAAGTTTAACGAGGTCGTAGCGGCCCATATCAAAATAAACCCGCGCGAGTACCGCATAGGCCTTCGGATTTTTTTCATTCCCTTTAAGTGCCTTACGGATCCGCTTTCGAGCGCTTTGAAAATCTCGACGCACGCGGTCATCTTGAGCCAGATTTAAGAGTGCCTCGGAATTATATTCATCAATGCGCAGTGCTTCATCGAATTGCTCACGGGCAAGGTCCGGTTTACCTTGAATCAAGAGCAAACGTCCGTAGTTGGCAAGGCCGTCGCCAAAGTTTTTACCTTTGCTCGAAGCTTGCTGATAGTAGTCAGCGGCTTTCTTGAGGTCACCTTTGTCTTCGTAAATACGGCCGATATTAAAGTATGCAGCGCCAAACGCGGGGTCTTCATCGACAGCATCCTTGAGCAATTCGATGGCCCGTTCCAACTTGGGCGGGCCCGCCTTGGGGCGGTATGCCTGCATGGCCTCTTTGAACAGTTGCTTCGCTTCTTTACGGACCGGGGGTGGCTTCGGCCTCGCGCCTTCTTCAGGTGTGTCTGCCTGGTCAACGGTCTGCGGTGAATCGAACTCGGCTGTCACTTGGCTACCGCCGCAACCTGTGCCAGTTAGAATCGCCATGAGGACTATGAATTTGTCAATACGTATCATCATCGTGCGTAGTCCTCGAGGCTACTTATGACTGGTTGAGGAATGGTCGAAGCCCCAAAAACATTGGGCACAGCCCTGATTTCCGAATTGTATCGATACTTGCCTGGGTCTAGGATCGAGAGACGACGTTCGGCATCATCAGAATAAGAATTGAACCATTGGAGGTTTTGCGCAGTGCGCATGCTCAGGATGTAAGCCTCTATGGCCTGAGTGCGGTATACTTCTGCGCGGTCGGTCAACCGGCCCTTAAATGCCTCTTGTTGATCTTCTGTGAAAGCTTTCGGTGCGGGATAGTTGTAGATGGCATCCGAGAGTGCTTCGAGCATTTCTCCCTGCCGAGTGGTCGCAGCAATCGTCCAATTCGGGCTCTTCAGTTTGATCACTTCACTGTAAATATCTCGCGCGGTCTGGATCAGATCACCCCGCTTTTTGATCTCCTCGAGCATCGCCTTGATGAACTTATCCAGTTTTCGATACTGCCGGGGCTTCAGGCGCGTGCGATATTTGATATCAACGTAGATTGACTCGCCCATGCGAAAGCGTGCTTCGGATACCTCGGCTACACCGGTTGTTAGCTTTCCGCGCTGATTAGCGCTGAGTTTTGCGAACACTTTGTACGCTGCGTTATATGCCCGCTGTGCCGATTTATTGAGAAAATCAAAGCTACGCCAATCTTTGCGACGTCGTTTCAACGCAGGCTGCGCTTGGTTCCAATACGCATTACCGATGCGGGTGAAGGCACCGATCTCGAGGTCCGGCGTGCCATCTTTAGCGTAGTTCCTGAGATACTCTTTATAGTGTTTTATGACCTTCCTGTAGAGCGCTTGCTGGTCATTCCACTTCTTGGTCGAATCGATGCGTTGCTCGTAAATCTTACCGATCGAATAGAACACCTCAGCTGCCTTCGCTTTGTCCTTCTTGCCCACGAGTTTCATGTATTTACGATAGTTCTCAATCGCCTTATCGTACTCACCTAATCCCATCCGATAGAAGGCAGCATTCTGGAGAGCGACCAGGGCTTTCTCATCTCCTGGAAACTTTTGCGCATAGTATTCATACGCCTTACTCGCGGCACCGTAGGTGGCGATATTGGTCAGATTGCGGGCGATGAGAAACAATGCCTTTGGCTCTTCCTCAGTATCGGCTGCGTTATTGACAATGAGCATGAGCGCGCGAATCGACTTCTCGATCTTGCGCTCTTTTTCATAGTTGATGGCAGCGTTCCAATAAGCTTTAGCCACATACTTTGATTCAGGAAAACTGCGCGCGTATTTGAGAAAGCAGCGCGCCGCGGCGATGCGCTTGCCGGTTCCTTCAATGCCTAGACACCGATTAAAGCTCGCATTCTGGTTAATGTCAGTAATGCGCGATGCAAGCTCAGGATGCGCGTCCGGTGCATATCGACTCGATAAGGCGTCCGCGGTTTTGTTGAGCTTTTCATAGTCCTTTAACAGGACGTAACTATCGAGCAGATAATTGGCCGCGTAGACCGCCATTTCATGGTTAGGCTTATTTTCGGCGATGTCGCGGAATCGGGGGATGGCCTTATCAAATTGATTGGCGTCGAAATAAATGAGCGCGATATCGAAGCTAATGTCGGTCTCGATACTCTGACCTCGAACATACTTCAAATAGCGTTCGTTGGCGGCGATGAACTTGAGTTTAGGCCCAGGAATCGTTTTCGGCTTAACGTTCTCACCGCTCTCACCCGAATCACCTTTGATGCTCGACCCTGCACCCGTGACCCGCTTGATATTGAGTAGTTTTTTGTAAGCCACAACCGAGCTCGCCGCAGCTTCCTTGGAATGCTCACCGTTCGGTTTGGCCGCGAGAATGCGCTCATAATTGGCGGCCGCGTCTTCCCATTTCTGTAGCGTCATCAACAATTCAGCGAAGTAATACCCCATGTCGTAGGCATAATGCCCGTCTGGAAATGTCTTCATGTAGTCTACGTAGAGTTCGTAAGCGATATTGTAATCTTGGTCAGATTTCGTCTTCGATGCTTGCCGATGGTATTGAATGGCCAGACGTCTAAGCAGCTCTTCGATACCTTTCTTATCTTTAGCGACACGCTTCGGCTCCGCATCCTTAGCGGATTTTACTCGATTCCATAAACTCACAAGGCGCTTCAGTTCCTTGATGGAGTTCACTTGCTGACCCATGCTCTGCACATTGTCCGCGATGGCACGCTGATAGCTGACGACCCGATAACTCGTTTTCTTCGCCTTGATCAGCTGCTGATACATTTGATTAGACTCGCGAAACTTACCCTTGTCTGAATAGAGCTGCGCGAGACTCTCACACAGATCTAAGTATTTCGTCGGCGCAACTTTCCGAAAGAACCGAAGTGCTTTTTTAGGGGTTGCTTCGTCAATGTGGACATAGGTCTTGACGAGGTCGCGCGTCGCTTCGCGTTTCAAAACGAGTTTATTTCGACCGCCTCCACGCTGCTTATCGCTGTACTGAACGACATCGAGAAAATCCGTCAACGCGTCCTTGTATCGGCCCATGTTATAATGGCACCAGCCAAGTTTATAGCGGGCGTAGGCATAGACAGGCGCGTCGCGGTAGCTCGCGATCACCTTCTTGTACACCTGTGCTGCTTTCGCAGCTTCACCGTCTTGGAAGAGAATCTCACCGAAGTTCACGAGCGTATCAGGCACCCGAGCAGATCGCGGAAACCGCTGAATCAAAGTGCGATAAATTTTCTTCGCCGCATCCGGGTTCCCCTTCTGCTGATAGTTGAACGCGAGTGCATACAGAACATTGTCAAGGCGCGGATAATCACTAAAGTTCTTAGCGATATACATGTAGAGTTCAATCGCCTTATCTCGGTACTGCTGCGATGATTGGACCGTGCGCGTTTTCTTCTCTTCGCACGCGACCTGTGCCGCCTCGGTATTCGCGGTCGACAAGCAGACATCTTCTTGCTCGTATGCAGCGATACTAATCGCGGCTGCCCGTTCTCGGAACAGCTCGGACAGCCGATAATAGAGTTCGGGTTTAGCCGGGTCGTTATCTGGTGTGACCGCAATGATCTTTTTGAGTTTCTTAAATAGCTGCCGCCATTTTTCATTGACGAGATTCTTAGTGCGCTTTCGAAAAAAAGCTTCGCTGCGAATCTTAGGGCCGCGCTCTTTCTGGACGGCTCGACGCTTCGCTGCAGGCTTGTCCAGCGCTTTCGGAACAGCTCGTTTTCCGACGTTTTGAGCAAAAGCTTGGGGGCCACCAAAGAGAATGAAAAATGCACATACAGACAGTAGGCGACTGCGCATCATCGACCGCACTCCGACTTGATAGTATACAAATAATAGCCGAGTTCGTCTCGCCAATATTCGCCGTTAAAGGTCCAATACAGGTGTTCGTCGTCGGTCGCATAAAGCGAGCCGCGGCGTGCACGTTTCTTGGGTGTCGACGCCCCCATCAATTCTGATTCGAGTCCAACTTTCTCCGATGACGTAATCTCGAAATCAATTTTTCGAGCGTCGGAGATCAGACGCGTCAGCTCATCGACGACCCGCTGAAGACGCTTTCGAGCGAGGGCGCCTGCTTCGCCAACGGCCAGAGACTTAATGACATCCGTTTCGCTGATAATACGCTGAGCGAGCTGTGACCGAGCCCAGGTGCTCCGCGACTGTTCAACCATCTTTGTCTCACGCCCAAGCTCGCGGATGTAGGCATTGATGCGTTTCAACGTCTTGTCCCCGAAGGCTGCGCTGAGAATCTGACTTACTCGAGGGGATATGGATGAGCCTCCATCCTGAAGCTTTAATAGAAAGTCATAGAGTTCCGTAGGCTCTTGCATATCTTGAAGATAGCCCTGAATTTCATCGCGGAGCGGCTCATAGCTGACGAGAAATCTCTGCACGGCCTCACGTGCTTTCGGGAAATTGCAATTGGCGAAGAAGATGACCGCTTCCAGAATGCCGGCCTCGGGGACATATTCGTCCTTAAAGAACGGCGAGTTCAGCGTGTGCAAGTTGCCTAATGCCTTCTCGTGGTTATCCCACATGTAATTGGTCCAGCTCGCTTCGAATAGCGCATTGAGCCAAAGGGTGCTGTCTTGCCCAATTCGGTCGTAGTATTTCGCTGCGTTGGCGAACTGTCCTGTGCTGTAGAAGACCCGGGCCATGCTCAAAATGGCCAATTGGTTAAAATATTTAAGGTCTTCCGATGCAGAGTTGGCTCTCGACGCGTCGACCGTCGTGCGCATCAAATCCTTGAACGCTCTTACGGCGGGCTTAGGCTGCTCAAGACGAACGTAACTGATGCCTTCCAGAAACTTTGCCTTGGGGAAGTAACGGCTGGCACGTTTCACCGTACGCAGATGCTTGAGCGATGTGTTCACATCACCCTGCTTGTAGTAGTACTGCCCAACGAGAAAGGCCAGCTCACTGCGAAACTCTCGGGGGCAATCCGTCGGGCGAAATTTCGCCATCTTCTCCAACAGACCCGGGTCTCCTGAAATTTTTCGCGATAGGTAATAGATCCACTTACACGTGGCTTTGAAGTACCGATGACTCGGCCCGGCGTTGACGACGCGGTCAAAGAAATTGAGGGACGCCTGGTAGAGTTCGAGGCGATACAAGGTCTTGCCTAGAGTGTACTCGGCTTTCTGTTCGTAGTCACCGACCGCCGTTTCGTGGCGGGCAACGAGATCATAGAGGAGAAGACTTGCGCGCAGAAAGTCATCTTTCTTGTAAGCCTTAATCGCAGACTCCATGACCATCCGGGCCTGTGGATCTTCTTCCAGTCTGACTGGCTCCAAACTCAACTCATCATCATCTTGAGCATGGGTTACGGCGGGACTGATGAGCGCGAGCCCAAGCACGATTAAACCGTATCTCAGCATGTCGGATGTCCTCTCCTGACGATTCAAGCCACGCCGATGGGTAACCACACCCTCGGCCGGCGACGATGGGTCACCGACTGTTCGGTATCAATCGGTCGCCGCATGATTTAAGCTGAGCTTTGGTTGTGCGCTTAGGCACATTTTGCATGGCCGAAACCCACGGCCCCAAACCCAGCTGCGCCATTACAAACGTGTTTGGTACATTTGGCAAGGCGCAAGTCGAACTTAACCGCTGATGTCGCCCTTGCGAACGCAGTAACACTCGCTTACGCCGCCCATAGACGGATTGCACGTAACACCATCAACGTATTCATCTCCAATGAGTGGGCGACACTGAGCACTGCCCTCACAATCCGAGTTCTCCGTGCACTGAGTCGAACAGATTGGCGACGACCCTTTATAGACCAGGCAAACACGCGTCGAGCAGCCAGCGTAGTTTCGAATGGCGCAAGACGCCGTAGAAGACATCATAACAGTGTTTTCGTCTTCGTCCGTCTCGTTACCAGCGCCCTCTTCGCAAGCTTGTCGAAAGGCTTCTGTCTTCGGAATCGCACATGGCTCCCCAAAACCGGAGTCGCATCCGGCCGTGAGCAACAGCCCGGCCGCTAAAAGCAAGCCGCTTAAAGTTTGTCGGAATCGATACATGGACATCACCATCGTTCAGTTACCTGACTATCCTAAGGATAGTGCCGGGTGATCGCAATGGTTCTGGCAAGATTTGAACGCCGCGCTCACACTGCCCAAGGAGACGTAAAGGCATCTTCAAAGTGTTCCAGCACCGGCGCACCGACTTTCGGGAATTGTACGGCGACGACGTCAAACCTGATATCTTCAGTATCGTTGCCACCGTGCTGTAGCCAAAGCTCCGCCGCCGCACAGACTCTACGCTGTTTCTGTAGAGTGACTGTCACCTCGGCACCGTCCAGATATGAGGTCGTGTGCGCGCGTACTTCGACAAAGACTGTCGTGCCCTGGTAGCGTGCAATAATGTCCAGCTCCCCCCGCGAACAAGACCAGTTCTGAGCCAAAATCGAATAACCTGCTTGAATGAGTGATTGCGCCACAATCTTTTCGGCACGCTGGCCAGTTTTGCGCCTATTCCACATCAACGGGCCTCCAACGAAAACTCTTGCGATGCCACGCCGACGGACCAAATTGCGACAGGGCTCGACGATGGCCTAGGGTACCGTAGCCTTTATGCCCGCTGAACCCATATCGAGGGTCGCGCTCGTGCAGGACATCCATGATGCGGTCACGAACAACCTTCGCAACGACACTCGCAGCTGCGATCGCCCAACTTCTACCGTCGCCCTTGACCAACGCATACTGCTCCTGCTCAAGGGCCGGAATGGTCTTGTTACCATCAACCAAACACAAAAACTGGTCAGCCTCCATCCGCCTCGCGGTCATGCTCAGCGCACGCTGCATGGCCAAGAAGGTCGCGTTCAAGATGTTAAATTGGTCGATCTCCTCGACGGTGGCGATCCCCACCCCTGTAAATGAGACTCGTGATATGACCTTTGCGAGCGCTTTACGTTTCGCGGGCGTGAGTTGCTTACTGTCGTTAAGGTCTGCAAGGCAGTGAGGCAGGTGAGCGTCGAAGAGGGAGACGGCGCCGGCGACAACCGGCCCGGCGAGGGGGCCACGACCAGCCTCGTCCACACCCACTACGGGGCCACGACCAAGGCCGGATGCCCACTGGTCTACGCATCCAAAGGGACCGCCCGCTGGGGGCTCGCTTAAAAAGGATAGCTGACTCAAATACACGGCTCCTGTCGCGACACTTTCGCCTCGGCAGAGCGGAATAGAACGCATGCGACCGCGTCCGGTCTGGACGCAGCGAGCGAGTCTTAGCGACGGCGGCGTTCTTTGATGCGAGCCGCTTTGCCGAATCGGTTGCGCATGTAGTAGATGCGTGCTTGACGCACACGACCCGTACGGACAACGCTGATGCTCTCGATCAATGGGCTGTGCAAAGGAAAGATACGCTCGACACCGATGCCACTGCTCATTTTGCGGACCGTGAACGTGGACGTAACACCGGCATTGTGTCGTCGAAGACATACACCTTCAAATGCCTGAATCCGTTCTTTTTCACCCTCTTTGATGCGCACATTCACGCGCAGGCTATCGCCTACACGAAACGTGGGAAGGTCGGTTCGGAGATAGTCGTTAGCAATCGCTTCAATAGTACTCATCTCATGTCTCCTCAAGGCAATGGCCTTGCTCCGCCGAGTCGAACTCAGCAATCCTCATCACGCACGCCAGGTGCGTTTTTCAACAAATCTGGTCTCAGCCGAGCGGTTCGTTTGAACGCTTGCTCTCGGCGCCACTCTTCAATTTTTCGGTGGTGCCCACTGAGCAACACCTCCGGAACTCTGTGACCGCGCCACTCAGCAGGCCGCGTATAGTGCGGATGCTCAAGTAAACTCGCGGTATGAGACTCGTGTTGCGCTGACTCAGCATTGCCGAGAACGCCAGGCACCAGCCTCAAGGTCGCGTCAAGTACCACAAGCGCGCCCAACTCGCCACCGGAAAGGACATAGTCTCCGATGGAAACAGCATCATCGACCAAGTTGTCCCGTATCCGCTGGTCGATTCCTTCGTAGCGACCGCATACGAGCAGCAACGAATCGAGCTTCGACCACTCTGCCGCGTCCGCTTGCTTAAACGTCCGACCCGACGGTGTCAATAAAACCGTCTTCGCGACGGGACCCACGGATTCAATCGCCCTCGCAACCGGCTCGGCTTTCATCACCATGCCGGCGCCGCCACCGAAGGGTACATCGTCGACCGTTCGGTGCTTATTGGTCGAAAATGTGCGAATGTCTACACCTTCGACACTGACATGCCCTCGCTCAACTGCTCGACCGACCACCCCACCAGTCAGGTAACTGCTTACCATTTCGGGGAAAAGCGTCGCTACGACGATACGCATTAGTCGTCGAGTCCGTCGATCAATCCGGCTGGTGGCTCCACCACGACCTTGCCCGCGTCCAAATCCATCTCTAGGACGAACTCCGGCACGTTAGGCAGCATCGCTTCTCGACCAACCCGGTCAATGACGAGCATCTCAGTCGGCCCGGTATCCAGTACGTCTTTGATCGAACCGACCAGAACGCCAGCACTGGTCACAACCTGAAGCCCGATCAAGTCGGCAAAGTAAACTTCATCGTCCGAAAGCGGTGGAAAGGCTTCTCGGTCTTCGTACCACGACTGGTTCGTCAGCACGCTAACCACATCGCGGTCGTCGACCTCGGCAAACCTGACAATGGCCCCTTTAGCATCGAATCGAATGCGCTCGAGTTGCCACGTCTTGAGACGTTCTGGGCTTGTACCCACTTCGATTGGACGCGGAGCGGCCAGCATTTCACTGTCTCGGTTAAACGGCCAAAACCTGATCTCACCGCGCACGCCGTGAGCACGGCCGAATCGTCCGATGGCGATTTTCATCGTCGGTCAAGCCGTCTGGATATCCAGGCCTGGTCGGGCCTCGCTACCCCGATGCGCTGCGTCAAGGATGGTCTCGATGGCCTTGACCGTTCGACCTTGCCGGCCGATCACAACGCCACGATCCGTCTCATCGACGGTAATGACGAGCACATCGAAGCCGTTCCGCTCACCTGGTGTCACCGATACAGCGTCCGGTACGCGTACAATGCCGCGAACGAGATGCTCGGCTAACTCGACGAGGCTAGACACTTTACTCAGCAGCCTCGGCTGTACGGCGATGACGACGCACCAAGCTCGCCACCGTATCGGACGGCTGAGCACCAACCGACAACCAATGTTGCAAACGATCGGTCTTGAATCGAATCTCTGCTGGATTCTTCATCGGATCGTAAGTACCCACTTGCTCTAAGAACCGCCCATCCCGAGGCATGCGACCGTCTGCGGCCACGATGCGATAGTAGGGACGCTTTTTAGAGCCGAATCTTTGTAGTCTGATCTTGACCGCCATTGGCCCAAATCTCCTGCGTTTGATTGATTGA
>JBMHDS010000008.1:0-5076 GCA_049889275.1 Bradymonadia bacterium
GACAAGAATTTTATTGTTCATGGGCGCTGCCAACTCACTCTTACACGTTCCAAAATGGGGAGTACCTCATCGCTTTGGCGAGACAATCGAACCTCGAGCTCCAACCAACGATTTTGAGGCGTATAGCCAGACTCCAGATTCGCAGGCGGAATCCGATAGGGCGTCTCAAAGCTACGGCCTGACCAAGCAGCCGCGGTGAGACCGGCGAGCGTGGGCGCTGTTCTCACGCGAGCATCCACAAAAGTGCCATCGGGCAATGCGCCGTTCCAATCGACAAGGTCCCAGATGACATCATCCGAACCACCGTCTAACCGGATCGACCAGCGTCCCGTACTCAGGGTAATCGTGAGCAGCTGGATACCGGTCATGTCGCTATAGGTGTACAAGGCTGGCAAGCGTTCCGAACGGCACAACTCAACACCATTTGTGTTGTAGCGGTACGCTCTGGAGGTACTGATCCCAAAGATGCCACCCTCTGCATCTACAGCGACACCCATCATCGAATCACCCACGGGCACTGTGAGCAGGAGTTCGCCGTCGGGATTAAATTTGTACAGCGCGCGGTCTGTCCATCCCGCAGCCCAGATATTTCCATCTAGATCGACAGCCACACCGCGAGTGACCCCGTTGCCCGAGTGGCGAAAGAGTCGAAGTTCGTGGGTGTCGCCATCGATACGACCCACATAGGGACCGCCCTGCCATACGCCGTACCAAACATTGTCACGCTTATCGATGGCCATGCCGTAGAACGACACATTGCGAAATTGCTCTTCCCCACCCTCGATGAGCTTGCCGCTCCGCGGCACAATGCCCACAACTGAGCCATCACGCGTGTCAACTTTTGTCGGCGACCCGGCGATGCCCGACGTCCACAAGAACCCTCGGGAGTCGACCGCAGCGCCATAAGCCGGCGATGCGATGCGAACCTCTTGTAGGATGCGACAGTCGGGAATGCCATCGACCGCGTCGCTCGGCACAACTTCAGTGCCGCTCACTCGATACAAATTCGTCCTATCCCAGCTGCCGAGCCAGACATTGCCCTCCTGGTCCAGCGTCACAGCGCGAACCGCGACCCCGTTCGCCGATGTGCCCGTAATTCGAGCGCGGCAGATGAGGCTGCCGTCTCGGTCGAGGTGAACGGCATTGCCCTGAGTGTAATCCGACGCATCCGCATTGGACCAAGCACGGTTACCGACCCAAACGCTACCGTCCACTGCCACCGCTGTACGCGACGGGTAGAAACCGTAACTTGGATATGTGTCCATCACCTCGCACGTGCTGGTGTTGAGCTTGATAACCTCACGGTTATTTGTCGCGGCCACCCACAGCACTGAATCTCCCGTGGCATCGGAGGACCCAAGCGTGAGACCATTCGGATTCTCGGGACTCGGCATCACATTGACGCCAGAGCCTCGTTCCCACTCCTCTGGCTCATCGAACTCGAGCTCAAAGCAACTCTGGCCGCAGAGGCCGCAGTAATTGACGGTGCCTTCATCGATCAAGCCGTCGCAATCGTTGTCCTGCCCATCGCACTCTTCAGTTGGCAGCGCACCGCATCCACCACATGCGTTCGATACACCTTCATCCACGCGACCATCGCAGTCGTTATCGACCGCGTCGCACACCTCAGGTGGAGGCTGTCCGCACGTGCCGCAGGCGTTACCATCGATGGGGTTCTCGTCCGTGCGTCCGTCACAATCATCATCGCGCGCGTTACACGTCTCAGCACGCGGTCCAACCCAGTCACGACAACCCGCCTCGGCGCCCTGCTGGAGAAGCTGACCGGGCACACACTGGAATTGTCCGTAGCGGCATTCACCGATACCGGCTGTGGCAGGTGGGCCTCCGTAGCAGGGCAATGGTGGCCCTTTCACGCACCCACAAACCTCTTCCACACGACCATCGCAGTCGTTATCCAGACCATCTCCGCAGATTTCATCGGCGCTCTCGTCACGGCAACCACAAGGGCCGCGGACGATCTCATCCGTTTGTCCGTCGCAGTCATCGTCGATTTCATTACAGACTTCCTCGCCCGGAACGCAATCATTGACCGGGCAACCTTCATCGACAACGCCATCACAGTCTGTATCGAGACCATCGCCGCATTGTTCTTCCGCGGGTAAGACTTCACCCGCGCAAGCGTCGAGCCGCCCATCAACGCAATCCGCGAAACCGCCCATGCATGTGCCCTGTCCAAGGTGCTTTGGAAGCCCGCTGTAACAAGGCTGCTGCAGACGTCCACTGCAATTGCATGTCTCGTCGATCTGACCATCACAATCATCGTCAAGACCGTTGCCCGAGTTGCCAATGGGTCCATCACAGCGTTCGGCAGGTGGCGCACCACATTCACCGCATGCATTTGTCTGCCCCTCGTCGACTAAGCCGTCGCAATCATCGTCAATGGAATTACAGACTTCACGGTTGGGCAAGATTTGACCGATACAGCTTGCTCGCTGACCGTTTGAGCAAACCCAATTACCCGCTCGGCACGCCGCGACGCCCTTTGTCCCCGCAGGCCCTGTGTAACAACTCTCGGGCACACTTTCGATGCAGCGACATTCCTCATCGACTTCGCCATCGCAGTCATTATCGACGGAATCGCAATACTCATCTGGCTCTAAGCCACACTCACCGCAGGCATTGAGCACCCCCTCATCGACTCGCCCGTCACAGTCGTTGTCTTGCATATCGCAGGTCTCGGACGCGAGGTCCCCACATTCACCGCAGGCATTGAGCACGCCCTCATCGGTTTGGCCGTCGCAGTCGTCATCTACACCGTTGCACAGCTCTTCGACGGGTGTTCGCGATTCTTCACAAGGCCCCAATGCCCCATCACTACAAATTCGAAAACCACTGCGGCAACGGCCCACACCCGCTGTACTTGGGTCCGCTGGATAACAGGGCACCGATTCGCCTTCGGTGCATCCACACCCTTCGTCTACACGACCATCGCAATCGTTATCGAAGGCATCGCCGCACTGCTCGAGCTGCCCGGGATAAGCCGACGCCCTGCGATCGTCACAATCGGGGCCCGCTTCGCAACCATCGCCAAAACCATCGCCATCGAGGTCGATGCAGCCCGCAACAGCGGAATCGGGTGTCCGCTCAGGCCCATCGGCTCTTAACCCAGTATCGGGATCAGCCGCTGGAGTGGGCCCACCGAGACCTGTTGTATTCTCCTCACCGCTGCAAGCGACGGCGAGCAGCAAGGCGCTTGCAGTGATAAGCAACAATCGAATGTTCTTCATCGAAACCTCATCATTGAGCGTCGACTCCATGCACCCTACGAACACAAAGTCGTTCAGTCGTCGCTAACGGCTTATCTTACCTTGAGTCTTGACGACGCAGTTCCCCGGCGCATTTTAACAGAAAACAGACGAATCAGTCTAACCAAATCGAATCGGTTTGGGGCTCTGGCGGGTATTTATCGAGCGGAGAAGATGAAGGGATATTTCACGTTGACCGAGCCGCCCTTCGGCCTCGGGAATCTCAGGCCTCTGATCACACCGAGGACGCATGAGGCAACCTTCGCATTGCCAAGTGTGTTCAATACAACTCTTGTTCCCGCAACACGACCATTGGTCTTGATGTCCCACTGGGCCGTGATCTTACCCGAGAGCTTCTTTTTGCTGCGCATGAGCTGCTTTTCGTAGCACCGCTGAATCCGCCCGGTTGCACGGGAAATCACCTTGTAGACCTCTGCCTTGCTCAATGAGCCGCGAACCTTCGCAAGCGCGCGAACACTTCGCACCTTGCCTCTGACTTTCCCTCGTCGAGAGCGCTGTGCGAGTCGCCCTGTTCCACCGGCCACGCCACTCTTCGTGCCCACTACGCCGCCCCCAGACCCCCTGGCCACGATACGGTCACCGGGCCCACCATTGATCAAGCTGCCCACGATGGTTGTTCCGCTACGGCCCTTCGTACTCGCCACCGCATCAAGGTTCGAGCGAATCTGAGACAGGCTCGGCGCATTCGAATCACTTGGTGCCATCACTTGTTTGAGCAACGATTGGGCTGTCGACGCGCCCGAAGCACGCGCTTTTCGTATTCGTTTATTTAGTTTTTCGCGCAAGTTGTTGCTGATGACGGGTTGCGGTTCCTTTGGCACATTGGTCTGAATGGTCTTCTTTTTTGGCTTTGGCTTCTTCTTTTTCTTCTTCGGTTTAACTTTCGGCTTCTTCTTCTTTTTCTTCTTCGGCTTAGGCTTCTTTTCCTTGAGTTCATCAAGGTTTATCTCTCGCGCGAAGAGTTCTTTCTCGTCTACCTGGGTGGGTAGCTCAATATTCGCTGAGATGAACATCGAGGCGCCAAAACCAAACCCCAAATGGCTACCGAGCGCGATCGCAATGCAAGTGGCCCACATCTTCCATGGGAAGCGCTTGCCAAATGAACGACCGCTACGCCGGGCCGCACGGTCCAATCGAAAGCGATACACGCTGCCATCGAACTTGATGGACGCACGGTCCCCCACTTCGAGGTTGGCAGCCTGCCCGAGTGGCTCAGCTTGTCCAAGCCTATAATGCTCACCCGAGGCATCCTTGGGGCGCTCGATCTTCGCCCCCTCATAGGTCAATTGCGCGATCTTTTGTCCGCGTATTTTGAACACATCGCCCGGATACAAAACCGTCACCTTGCGGACGACCCCGAAGGCCACCTCGACCACCTCGAGCACCGGCGCGGAGTCGGCATCACCGCTTGCATCGGTATCGATTAAAGAGCCCAACATATCATCGATGGATCCGCGCCGCCTCGGTGCACGACTTGCTGTCTTCAGGACAACCGTCTCGGCGAGCACGCCTGTGTCCTGAGGTGCCTCGATTACGGGGGCCTCTCGAACCGGAACTTCCGATAATAATCGACTCAACGTCTCAACCGAGTTTCGGATTGAGAGACATGCCGCCAGCGTTCAAGACGCTTTTTGTAGTGGGACTCAAGCCATGCCACGGTCGCCCCGTGCGAAGCCGCTGGGCTCCCGGTACTGGCTAAATGTGCTTTGACGTCCTCCGCATCTGCGAATGTGCCCGCTTTCAGCTGCTCGACCAACGTGCGCACAGGCAGCCACTCATCTGACGCGTC
>JBMHDS010000009.1:0-7893 GCA_049889275.1 Bradymonadia bacterium
TTTTGTGGTCCGGAATCGAATGTCGCGCTCAATGAAATGGCTGACCTTTGTGGCTCTCTGCCTCGGTGGACTTCAGGGCGCAGTCGGTTGGTGGATGGTAAAGAGCGGTCTCGTCGATAACCCGTCGGTCAGTCATTATCGTTTGGCGACCCACCTCAGTCTCGCGCTCTTTTGTGCCATGTATGTGCTCTGGTTGGCACTCGGAGTCTTCCCGGGCGAACGTCGAGTCAGGCACGAAAATGGTTTCCGTTGGACTCGCTTGTTCCTTGTATTGGTGTCGGTTCAAATCGTCTACGGCGCTTTTATGGCCGGCACCCGCGCCGGCTACATGTATCAAACATTTCCGCTTTTCAACGGACAATTCTTTCCCAGCCAAGGGTATCTCACAGCTCTTGGGATGAGCAATTTTGTTGAGAATCTCGACATGCTGAACTTCATTCATCGGTCTCTCGGCTGGGTAGTCGGAGGCTTTGGCATTTGGCTTTCATTTCGATTGCGGCGAACCGTCACAACCAGCAGCCAAAGCGTTCGCTTAAAGTGGGTCGGTATACTCGTTGCCTTGCAGTTCGCGCTCGGCGTCGGGGTGGTCTTGGTGCCGGGCGTGCCGCCTTTGCTGGGGGCGGCCCATCAAATTGGCGCATTCGCGCTTCTAGCAACGTCTGTGGCGCTCCTACACAGCTTTCGAGCACAGGCTGCACGCTAGCGTCCTCTAGGCGCCGGTTAGGAAGAAGAGTGGGGGACCGGCCTAACTGCGCTCTGCTGCGCTCAGTTCGGCGCATCGCCCAAGAATTTCAGCGACTCGGCCTGGCTCCTCTAGGATTGGGAAGTGGCTCCCCTCAAACTGTTGCAGATGCGCCGTCTTGAGCTGCGAGAAGGCCGGTAAAATTTGGCTTGGCGGTGTCATCCAGTCGCGTTCACCAACCGTCAGAAAGACAGGGATGTCAATCTCATGGAGCCAATGCTCGGTGACATGCTCATCGGCATTGCTCGCAACCGCGATATAGGTCGACCAATCGAGTTCGATGAACGCCTGCACCATCTTTTGAAGATGGTCATGATTGTCATACACGAAACCCAGTCGATGGAGTAAATGCTGAGAAAAGTCTCTCTTGAGTAGGCCTCGCAGTGGCGCCTTATAGATATGCTTAAATGCCGGCTCCACGGCGGATGCCCATCTCGCAGCATGCTTGCCAAACCCATTGAGCCGACCGTCAAAGACCCTACTCAGCAGGCGGTCATGAGCACCATGTATCAATCCAATCGCGCCCACTTGTTCTCTATGTTGGCGATAGCCTTGTAGAGCCACCTGAACACCGAGACTCCAGCCTGCCAGTCCGAACCGCTGCAGGCTCAGGTGTTGGACGAGTGCACCTAAATCACCATAGTGGTCTGCGATTGTCGGGGTGTTTTTTGTGGTCTCCGAGCCGTGTTGGCAGCGATAGTCCCACGTGATCACGCGGCAGTGGGTGGGCAGGCATTGAAACACAGGTGCCCACACGTCCACAGTGCCGCCATGACCGTTCGCTAACACGATTGGATTGGGACCATCTCCGATCACGTGGAAGCGAATACGGGTGCCATCGAAGCTGATAAAATCATCGGACCGAATCAAATCTGCACCCACCCACGGGAACTGTACATCGCTATCTTGAGGTCATCTAAGCGCCACATTGTCCCGAACCTCTAGCTGCCAAGATCGTGATTCATGATCAAACTGAGTTGGTAACCGGAAAAGGATGGATAAACTCGGCAAACCCCACCCACGCATTTAAGGCCGCCTCGCTGGCTACCGATGGTGCTCTTGACGATTAAGCTCTCCGTAGCGTTCCAGCTCAAGATGCCTGCATAATATTGTGTTCTCACGCCGGGTCGGACGTCTATGTTGTCAAAACCATGCTCGAACACGATTGAGCCTAGCCCGGCTTTCTGGGCGCCAGCGAATGTGCTGCCACGCTCATAAGAGCTGTCTTCCAAGGTTCGGAATTCGTACATCCCGGTGAGCTGCAGCGAGTAGCCCTTGTCGATGAAATGAACGTAATCGAATTCCGCGTGATACATGTGTTTGATATCGCGGTTTTCACCGTCTCCGGTCGCGTTCTCATCGCGGTATCCGCCGCTGAGGGTATAGCGAGAACGTCCCATGTCGTACTCGCCTTTGAATCCGCCGTAGCCATGAGTTTGTGTTACCTGGCCGAGCTCATCCGGATTGAGCAATTTATACATGCCATTTACATAGATAATGAATTCGCCGTCCATAAATGCCTGCTCGACGCGAACCCGGGCGCCCATCTCATTTTCGCCTAGAGAGGTCTCTTGGTCGATTCGGTCGAGAGTCGGGGGCTGGTTGTAGCGTACAGCCTCGCCGTAACGGTTAACGGTACCCAGCTGTGTGAACTGATCGAGATAAAGGCCCTCGATAACGATGGATGTATCGCCTAAGAAAACATCCAGTGCACCATACGCCGCCCGACCCTCAGTGACTTGGTCGATTTTGCGTGCCTGCTGTATGTCCGCTTCCAGGTAGAGAGCGCCAAAGTCGCCTAGAGCCGGAAACTCCATAAAGGCGCCGACGTTTGTGCTCGCATCATCGAACTCTGCGAATGGGCTCTTCCCACTGTTCCGTCGAAGCAGATAATGAGACCCCATTGTCATTTTCAACTGGCCGAGTGGAATATTGCGCAAGGCGTACCAGCCACCCGTCATAATGTCGTCGGGGTCATCGACGAATCTCTGCTTGAGAATGTCGATATTCACAATATTGGAACGGCCCGCGAAAAGACCCGCGGATTGCTTGTTTGAGCTATAGGCAAGCTCTCCACCACGGAGCAATATATCGAGTCCGGCTTCGTCGACTTTGCGAAGGTTCAGTACGATGCCGCGTCCAAGTTGGCGGTAGAAATCACCAACCTTGATGCTCCAGTCATCCAACCGATACTGAACTTTGAGCCTTTCAACGCGTGCGTCATCATGATGCCAAGATTGGTCGGTCTCAGCGAAGAGCATGCTGTCCACTCTCAGCGCGGTGGAGAGGGGGCCACTGTTTCCGTTTAGGTTCAGTCGATTGATCAGCGAATAATAATCATCATCGGTCGGATCGCGGTTTTCATTGTCTGTTCTGTACTCTGCGACTGTTGTATTGGTGAGTCGAACCGACGCGGGCCTCGCATGGGTGAGAGTGTTCGAGAGAAGGACAGCCAGAACAAAACATATCGCCTTCATGTATGATGTCATGTCGTACCGATGCTCTGTTGTCGCGGCAGCTGAGTTATTTCTTTTCAGGCTCTCCCGCGATGAGTGCCTTGACCAACTTTTCAATCTTACCCTCGTCCCCGCTCACAAATCCTTGATGAGTGGACGCGATTCGCCCCATCTTGTCAACGTAGACCGAGAAGGGGAGCTCACCGCGTGGGTTGTATTCACTCATTAAAGAGCCCTGTTGGTCCAGGAGTATCGGCATTCTTAGTTTCTTTTGTCGCACGATCTTGCGGACGCCGGCGATTGTATTTGAATCGTCGGTACTCACCGCTAAGACGACAAACTGTCCATCGAGCTTTTTGGAAAGCTTCTGTAGAAAGCCAAGCTCTTGAATACATGGCTTACACCACGAGGCCCAAAAGCTGATAACAACCACCTTACCCTTGACGCTCTCGAATTTAAATTCGTCCCCGGTCAAAGTCATTGCCTTAAAATTAGACATCGCCGCTCGGTCTTTCGCAGGCTCCGCGTGACTCAGATTCGCGGCCAGTAGTACTAAAGCCGTAAACAAAATGCGCATCAGAAGACTCCTAGAGGTTGTTCGTTATCAGTGCACGCACGCTCGCCTCTTGGAATCCAACCATGGTGTCCAGAATTGTCATCGTGTCGACATCGATGATCAGGATGACTGGTGTGGCGCTTGCGTCATTATTTGGATAGTAGGGCTGCATGGTGAACTCTGGGTCGGCCACAACAGAAAAATCGAGGTTGTAACGTGACTTCCAGATTCGAGCCATGCGTGCATCCGCGGGGGTATAATCTTCTTTCTCGAACAGGACGACCATAATCGCCAACCCCTGTTCACCAAACTCATTATGCAAGGATTGAAGCTTCGGTTGCTCCTCGATACACGCGGTACACCACCCTGCGGATGTGGTCATCAAAAGGACTTTTCGGGTTGGATCGGTGAAGATGTTTTGAAGGCCGTAATCACTGCCGTCACCATTTTGAAAAACTAAGGGCGCGATGACCTCACCTGGCTCGGTGCCAAACCCAGGATAGCGGGTTCGATCTGTATTAGAAGGAGCGCAATCTCCGGCGCCAGGCTCGCATGTTGTCTCACCACTCGTGTCTGGTGTCTCCAAACAACCGGCCGCAAACAATAAACAAAGCCCGGCGATTAAAAGTTGGGCACCTCGCCAGCGCTTGTGATCGGTTTCGTTGAAAGTTGCCATAGACATGACTAGGCCGCTCCTTTTAGGCACCGCCGATTGCAGTGCCGACGATGTTTGGTCGCTTTTATTCGCTTCGTCTTGAGATTGAGGGCCAGAGGGCGAGATAAACGCACACTACAGCGGTTTATAACCCACCCAGGTCAAGCACGTGAGCGAGGTTCCATCGTCGCTCTCTACGTAGTCGCCCGCAGCGTTAACAGTGCCTGTGCCGATGGACTGCCAGGTCCCTTCCGCGATGTGCTCACCGTTCCGCTCACAGCCCAAACCACCCAGGATCGAGATGTCGACCTTCGCGCCTGGCTCGAGCTCTGTCTCGTTGGGAAATCGAACGGTGGCGTTGCCATAGATCGTTGAGTCCGGGGAGAACGCGTAGAGACGTGTCGGTGCTTCGGCCGCCTCCAAGAAGCAGAGGCCGCGTTCATCAGTCCCCACTGTGCGCATACCCAGCTCCTCGTATGGACTCACCAAGTCGAAAGGCTTGATGTCGAGCTGTACACCGTTTGCGAATGTCACGGTTCTGGTCATCTCTTCATCGCCAATGGGTGGCAGGTCCGCCGCAGGAATCCCTGCATACAACACGAATGGCTGCTCCATGATGAGTCTCGAGTTTGCGGCATCGAGCTCAAGTGGCGCGTTGCAGTACATCGGTGCGCGGCCGCTGCCGGGTTTTATGACTCGGAAGGCAGCTTTACTCAGGCACTGGTCTCCTGGCGCGATATCCAGATTGAAAACGCCATCTTCCCCGGAATCAGTCGGTGGTAGGCATTGTGTTGTTCCGCCTTCTCCTTCGACACACAGCTGCGCTTTCGCGCCTGAAATTGGCCGTCCAATTCGGTCGACGATCCATCCCCTGATCTGTGTGACCGTCGTTCCGCTGCAACCGTCGACCTGACCTGGATCTTCTCCCATGAAGCCTGCCGTGAGCGCCGCCGGTGTCTCATATTCCTGTGGCTCCCCTTCGTCTGGATCCACGGGACTCCGACCTGGAGGTTGACCGGCGTCGTTGCCATTACCGATACCGGCGTCGGGTGGCGAACCTTGTTCTCCGGCATCGCTTATTACGGTCGCATCACCGACCGGCTGCCCGCCCTGATTTTCATCGTTTGTATCTGAGTCAGATGATCCACATCCGATCATCATACCCAAAACTAAAATCGCGATAAGGTGTCTACTCATAGTGCCTCTATTGTCAGGGTGTAGCTTGTGCTCGTCCGATTGTAGCCGTAAATCATAATGATCGCCGCGCCTTCATGTTCGAGCTGTTCAACGCTTCCGGTGCCATTAGATAGCAGAGCCCGGCCATTCTCATCAAGAACGGGACTCTCGCTGCGCTTATCGTAGACCAGCATGTCGAGGTCGGCCTCTGCGCCGTCAAACTCTAATGTGGCCCGCCAAGGCCCAGAAATGGCAAATCGATAAAAGTCCGGGTTTTCGTCACAGATGCCGCCTTCAAATGTACCAGGCTCTACCCGAACCGCTTCCTGTGCCGTGTTGTTCGGCTCGGATAACTCTTCATCACCCTCTTCGCAGTTCGAACGAAATGGTGGAGGGGGCGGATCGGACCAATCTGCATCGGGGTCAGCGACGATCAACTCAAACGGAAGATAAAAATTGCTGCGCCCCTGGTCGGCGATCATGCGCATGTCGCTGCGACGCAGTACCCAAACGGAGGGAAAGCCTGTCACGATCGGCTGCTGTTGCACATAACCCGGAGAGAGCATCCAGTCTCCAGCTTGGTCGCGAACATGGGTTTCAAGTTCACCGACACGAATGCCGGGGCCTTCGGCGATGAGGTCACCAATATGTCGATAGGCAAATCGCGAGGAGGCTAATTCATAGTTCGTGTCCTGTGCTTCGAGATATAGAATCTCGGCGCCATTCTCCACGAGGCCTTCAGCCTGTGGGTTCAGAATATTTTGGGTCATATTTGAGCAGGGGCCGCACCAGCCTGCGCCGAGCACGATGATGAGGGTGTTTCGGTCTTCATATTTTGGACTACAGTGGAACTGACTCAGGCTAAATGGCCCTCGACTACCATCTGGCGCGTAAGCATCTGGCCATAGCATATCCGGAAAGACCTCTCCGAACGCGATGGTACCGTTATTGCTCGGATAGTCGCATGCAATACCGACAACACTCACGGAGACGGTTGTTTCGAGATAGCGGCCCTCGATTGTGGCGTTGCCGGCGCCCAAGATGCGCGCAATGCCGTTCTCGATGGTGACAATCGCTTCATCGGAGGTCGACCAGTTTACGTCTGCGGTGACGTCTGTTGTGGTTTCGCCCTCCACGTACGTTGCGGTCAGTTGAACCTCTTCACCTGGCAGGGCATTGACCGTGCTCGGCGTCACCGTGAGTTCGCCAGAGGGCGCGGCGGCTTCAATCGTCAATGAGAGCGCAGGGCTCGAGATGCCACTGAGTTCGGCCACGACGTCGACCGTACCAGCGGTGATGGCTTCAAGCTCACCGACTGTCTCAGCGTTAAATCGGACAACGCCCTCCGCCGAGAGTTGCCAGGTGACATCGGCCGTGACATCGCTCATGGAGCCATCGCTCGAGACGCCTTGAACCGATAGCTGTATTGTCTCGCCGACCGTTAGGGTTTGGCGATCTGCCGAGAGTGTAAGTGATTCGAGCGCAGCACTGCTCGATACGTCGCCTCCCATGCCGGCATCCATAACATCGACGACCATTCCGTCGGAGGAGTCATCTTTGCCGCAACCCCACGTGCCCAAGAGCACACAGGCCAAGGTTATCATCCAAATCCGCAGGTTCATTGAGGCTCCCATCACTGTTCTTGTTCTCTACCGGTCATGGCGACACGGGTGCGTGCCGTGGTCTATGGATAAACACCCGCCCCCGGGTATCAAGTGCCCGGAGAACGGTGTGTTCACCCGATGCACCATCGACAATACGCGCTCTGTCCATTATGTTCAATTCTGCTACAAAAAATCGCCAAGGCCGGTTGGCGCATGTTGACCGGCGTGGCCGTGTTGGGGGTGAAACTGATGGGCGTCTTGGGCAAGTTTGAAGCGAATGGTCCCACCTTAATGGGCATGTGGCGACGGGCACAGTCGTTGCCTGGTGGGAAAGCGTTGTTCAGTCGATTGGCGGGCAGAATGGCGCCGTATACTGCAACCATCGGTGCTCGTGTTGAAGTGCTCGAGCCTGGCTTCGCGCGACTCTCGATGGCTGACCGGAAAGCGGTGCGAAACCACCTGAAAAGTGTGCACGCTGTCGCCTTGGTCAATTTTGTCGAGGAGACCACCGGCATGGCTATGGTGTCGCAATTTCCAGCGGGCGTTCGAGGCATTGTCACAAACATCAATGTCGATTTTAGGAAGAAGGCGCGTGGCCTGCTCCAGGCGGAATGCCGAGCGCCTGACATCGATCCGTCCGAGAGTGGGCGATATGTCGTGAGGACAGAGGTGACCAATCAGGCTGGAGAGCTCGTCGCCGAGGG
>JBMHDS010000010.1:0-114492 GCA_049889275.1 Bradymonadia bacterium
AGGGCGGTGCTGGCGGTGCGGGTGCTGAGGGCGGTGCTGGCGGTGCGGGTGGTATGCCACCGGTCCCCGGTTGCGTGGATAATGGCGAATGCCCAAATGGAACGCTATGCATTGATAATCGTTGCGTTGAGGGGTGTGTCTGCCAGGAGATTTACGCGCCCGTATGCGGCGCGAATGGCCAGACCTACGATAACGAGTGCTTCGCGGCCTGTGAGGGCGTCGATGTCGTAGATGAAGGCGAATGTCCACCCATGTGTCCAACAGAGGCAGAGTATTGTCGAGCTCTGTGTGCCGATGAGCTCTTTCCATTACCAGACGGTTGCGAGCTGCCACCGTGCGAATGCGGCGCCGGCATGTGCGGAGCTGAAGAGTTTGAGTGCGCTGCGACCCGCGTGTGCATACCAGAGCTTTGGCGATGCGATGCAGAAGAAGACTGTCAAGACGGCAGCGATGAGGTCGACTGCGAACAGGTGGTGTGTGCTGAAGGCTTGTTCGACTGTGGCAATGGTCAGTGTCGACCGGCGAGAGACCGTTGTGATGGTTTCATCGATTGCGCCAATGAACGAGACGAACAGAATTGTGAGGAGCAGATGTGCCCGGATGGTGCCGCCTATTGCAATGCCGTCTGTTCAATGGAGGCCGTGGATCCACTACCGCCCAACTGTCCAGAGATCGACTGTGGCTGCGATCTCATGTGCCAGGATGAGAATGATCCACGAGTCACCTATGAAAGTTTCGACCCCCGCGATTGCTTGGTCATGAACTTCGACTGCCCAGAGGGCGCTGAACGTTTTGATGATGACTGTGGTTGCGGATGTCTAGCCGAAGAGTTCATTTGCGGCGAGGGCGATTTCCAATGTGGTGACGGCCAGTGCATCCGAGGGGACTGGGTTTGCGACTTCGTCGTGGACTGCGATAACGGCAGCGATGAACCACCTGTTCGAGATGATTGCGGCATTGAAGCCTGCGTGCCTGAAGATGGTTGGATAGACGCCATTAACTGCATGACCGGCGAATGCATCGAACGCGAGTGGATTTGTGATGGTATGGTCGACTGTCTCTCAGGCGAAGATGAGCTCGACTGCGATTGAGTCTCCGGCGGGTCGGCGCGAACGTCCGCGCAGCATCTGAGGTCAGAGGCGATTGAGCGAAGACCTGAGCCCTCGAAAAACCACAATCACTGAGATGAGTCCACAGAGCGCCCCCCAGACCCAATAAGGAAGAAACAAGGCATCGGCCATTTTTTGTACGTCCGAGGGGTGGACGCCTTCTGCCGTTCGTGCGGTCGCAGTAAAGAGATAGTCGGCACGAGAAAAGACCGCCAAAGACAGCTGACAAGCCAAAAACAACAGGAATGCATGGGCAAGCCAGGGCTTGCCTCGGCCAGCATGGGCGACGCTGACGCACAAAGCTGCGGTGGAGCCCACGAAGACAACGCCGAAAAAGTTACGAACCACAAATATGAGCGCGACAATGAGCGAAAACGCGAAACCATAGAGGGCGATTCTTGCGTGCCTTGGATTCCGCCCCATACGAAAAAAGAGGGCCGCGACGATCGCTGGGCCAATCAGACCACCTGCAGACACAAATGCTGTTGCGAGGCGCCCTTTCCGCCCTTCTGTTGCTGCGAAGCCAGAGCCATCTGAGAACATCTGAAACTCAATAAACTCATAGCCGCATAACATCGCCGCGATACCGTGGCCGAGTTCATGAACAAGCGTACTCAAGAGGACAAGCGGGTAACCTAAGAAGCGTCCATAGGGTACATAATACAGGATCAAGGTCACTAAAACGCTGAGCGCGAGAAAGAGCGCCGTCTTCTGATCTTGCTCATACGTGCGTTTGCTATCGTCCGCCCCTAAGATGTCTGAATTACGCATCCGCAATACTCTTTGTCAGGACGCGAACTTGACTGAATTGGCGGTGACCGCCAACCGACTTATGAAAACCGAGACCGCTGTGCTTCGCACCCACCCACGGGGTGCCTGCGACCCCGCCAACGGTTCGATTAATCCCGATCATGCCTGCATGCAGTCGTCTTCCCACAGCTTCGCATCGGGCTTCATCTTCTCCGAAAACAATGGCGCCGAGTCCGTATTCACTCGCGTTCGCCAATTCGATCGCCTCGTCCACAGTACCGACCCTGATAACCGATGCCACAGGGCCAAAGGTCTCCGTGGTCGCGATGTCCATTTCGTGATTGACATGGTCGAGAACAATCGGTGACAGAAAGCAGCCGACATCACTCTTCACTCCGCCCGCAACTAAAGCTGCGCCCTTGCCCAGCGCATCTTCCACCTGGCTGAGCACGTGGGCGCGCTGACGCTGACTGATCATTGGCCCTACGTCAGTGCGTTTCTCAAGGCCCGGTCCCATATGCATTTGGGCTGTTTCGTCAGCCAGCGCGGCGACGAAGGCATCGGCCATTGAATCGAGAACATAAATACGCTCAGTGCTGACACAAACCTGGCCCGCATTGCGAAAACTATTACGTGCTGCAAATCGCGCTGCTCTTCTGATGTTTGCGTCACCGAGAACCACCATGGGATCTTTGCCACCGAGCTCTAGAATGATCCGTTTCAGCTGACGGGATGCACTTCGCATGATCGATTGCCCAACGGCCTTCGAGCCCGTAAAAGCGATCAAGTCTACATCCGCGTCAACAAGCGCCTGCCCTTGTTCATCGGCGCCATGGACCACTTGCAACAATCCATCGGGTAGATGCTGCGCGAATAAATCAACGTAGGCTTGCCCGATGAGGGGTGTCTCCTCCGAGGGTTTGAGTATGACCGCGTTACCAGCCATTAAGGCAGGTAAAACCAACCAATGGGGCATCGCGAACGGGAAGTTCCAAGGCGTGATCGCCGCGCAGACGCCAAGTGGGTCATAGAACAGAGTCGACTGTACTTGGTTGCTGATAAACGTTTCTGGCGTGAGTGCCTGATACATTTCATCGAGTTCAGCGTTTAATGACCGCCCACAGTGGCTGACCTCGCCGACCGCCTCCGCGAGGGGCTTACCCATCTCAAGAGTGAGCAAACGACCAAGATCGCGAGATGACGCGACGATGTCCTCCGCGACTCTCGAGAGACGAGTACGCCGCTCGGCGAGCGAGACCCGGCCCCAATTTTTCTGTGCTGCGCGCGCGGACGCGACGCGGGCGCTCACCTGATCGCAGGGCGTGACCTCGACGGTACCCACCACAGACCCATCAGCAGGGTTAAAAGACTCGAGTATATTCATGGAGCCGACACTTTCTCGTTTCGAGATGGCGCCAATTTGACATGTAATTGAGGTCGCTGCAAACGCACGACAAGCTTTTCGCATTTTGATGGGTGACAATTGGTCTAGTTGCCTGTACATAAGCCCCATGAAACACCTATATCTACCACTTGTTGGATTAATTTCCTTGTGCGCGACGGCCATCGCAGAACCGAACCAAGGTGTCTTCACCTTTGGCTCTTACGGTCGTGTGGGTTTATCCACTGATGAGTCCCTCGCGAGGCCTCAAAAACGACAGATCACGAGCTCTGGACCCCGCATTATCCAGAATGACTATCTAGAACTCGATCTCAACATTGGCTGGAGTCCGAAAGACATCGGTGAGGTCGCAGTGAAAACGACTGTGGCCTATCTCGATGCGCTGCCCCATGCGACAGCAGACTTCGACTCACGTGTGGCGGTTAGACAAGCCTTTCTCCTTGTCGATAAGGTCCTCGGCACTGGCGCGTTTGTGTGGTTCGGGAGCCGCATGGCACGTGGCGATGATATCTACTTACTCGACACCTGGGTTCTCGACGACCTGAACATCGTTGGACTCGGTAGCGGCTACCGCTGGAAAAAGCGGGAGGCCAGTCTGGTTTTTGGTCTGAATCAACAAGCCAACGCCTATCAGATTCAGCGGATCCCAACACCAAATGTGGGTTTTGGTCAGACCCTTACAACCGACCTCAATCGCCAACGGGCCATTCTTGCGCCCAAGTTTGAGCAGCGCTTCGGCGGCGACGATGGCGCGCTCGGTTTCAAGGTTAGACTCTACGGAGAATTACACTACCTACCAGCCGGCGAACGCAGCCTCCCGATGGTGGACGCCACGGAGCCACTGCCTGATGACCGAGGCTATCTGGTGGGCCTGCAACTCGGGATGTGGAACTTTGCACGCAATGGCCATGTCAATTTTTGGCTACGATACGCGAATGGTCTTGCCGCTTACGATGAGCTACAGCAACCCTATGGCCTCAACCGCAATCGACGGGCCGACGGCGCCGATGAAATCCGCGCTGCAATATCGGGCAATTATGAAACCTCAAGTTTTGGCCTGATGGCCGGAAGTTACTACCGATTTTTCCGGGACGCAGATGCAAATCGAGAAGATTTCGATGATCGACATGAGTGGATGACCGCCGTACGCGCTCTGTATTTCAATGGGTTGTTTACGCCAGGCCTTGAAGTCTCAACACAGTTATCAAGGCCCAACGGTCTAAACCCGAGAACGGACAAGCAAGGCGCGGGTTTGGTCAACCAGGTCGCGCTTATACCCGCACTGTCCTTTGGGCCATCTCAGGGTAGTTACAGCCGCCCGCAGCTGCAATTTATCGCCGCTGCGACGTGGATGAACCAGGTCGCCCTCGACATGTTCCCGGTAGATGACGTCCGGTCAAAAGAGGCGTTGAGTTGGTATTTTGGGCTTCGAGCTGAATGGTGGTTCGGCCGAGGAGGAGGTTACTAAAATGATTAGACTGCTCATATTGGTGTCGCTGGCGTTGTCGAGCTGCGTCAACGTTGACCTCAAGATGGACCACCAAACGCGGGTTGAAGACTGGCGTGATGAGATCATTTACCAAGTGGTTATCGACCGCTTCGACGATGGTGACCCCAGCAATAACTTCAACGTCGATTACCGCAAAGAGGCCGCTTATCACGGCGGTGACTGGCAAGGCCTTATCGATCGACTCGATTACATCGAGACCCTCGGGGTGACCGCCCTTTGGATAAGCCCAATCGTGAAAAACGTCGAGAATGATGCGGGTTTCTCGAGCTACCATGGCTACTGGACACAGGACTTCACACGGGTAAACCCACACTTCGGCGACCTCGCCAAGCTGCAAGAGTTAGTGAAGGCGTGCCACGCTCGCGGCATCAAGGTCATCCTCGACATCGTGACCAACCACGTCGGGCAACTTTTCTATTATGATATCAACCGCAATGGCCAACCCGATACGGTCTTCTATGGCGGCGGAGGCTCACCACCGGGGAGTCAGACAGGACAAGCCGGCAATCCGGACTCACGGTTAACGCGGGTGAGCGAATGGGACCCTGAGTTCGATTTCAGGGGCGTGCAGGGTTTCACCTCTCTCGGCGAAAACGGGCCCTCACCCATCGTTTGGGTTGATGACCCAGGCAATCATCGAACCCCGCCGAGACCTGCGGAATTCCACAATGATGCCTGGTACAACAAAAAGGGGCGAGTCACCATTTGGGAAGACGAATGTCGCTGTTTCAAGGGCTGTGATAATACCTGTGATGGCTTGTACAACCCATGGAAAGACGAGTGCAGCCTCAGCTGTTTTGAGCAACTCCGCGAACAGGAAATGCTCGGTGATTTCCCAGGTGGACTCAAAGACCTCGACACCCGGAGAGACGACGTACGCCAGGCTCTGATCAGCGCCTTCCAATACTGGATCGAGGTGGGTGGATTCGATGGTTATCGAATCGACACGCTCAAGCATGTGGAACCTGAATTTTTCGAGGTCTTTGCGCCGGCGATGCGAGCGCATGCCGCGAGTCTCGGCAAGAAAAATTTCTTCATGTTCGGCGAGGCCTTCGATGGCAAAGACTTTCTCCTCGGTCGATACACACACGGCCAGGGCGTAGACTCTGTATTCTACTTCTCTGCCAAGTATCGAATCTTTGATGGCGTATTTGGACGTGGCGAGCCCACGGTCAATGTCCAGCGACTCTACGAAGAGCGCAGTCAACTCACGCCAAAGGGTGGTCGTGTGCAGGTGGAACCATGCACCGCCGAAAACACCAACTGCCA
Source organism: Bradymonadia bacterium (assembly GCA_049889275.1). Classification (GTDB taxonomy): domain Bacteria; phylum Myxococcota_A; class Bradymonadia; order UBA7976; family UBA1532; genus UBA1532. The sequence continues at coordinate 6,041 of JBMHDS010000010.1, forward strand.
AACCCGTTACAGCAATCAACCCAAAGTCAACGGCTTGACAGACCCCGACGGCAATGGCCTGACGCCACAGCAGACATTGGTACACTTTATCGATAACCACGACGTGCCACGTTTCTTGTCACAGTTCCCGAAAAGAGAATCCCTGCACAATGCCATGGCTTTCCTGCTCACAACCGACGGTGTGCCGTGCATTTACTACGGCACCGAACAAGACTTCGCAGGCGGTCCAGACCCGTCCAATCGTGAAGACATGTGGCGGTCTGGCTTTCGAACGGACGGCACCACGTTTAAGCTCACCCAAAAGCTCATTGGATTGCGCAAACAGCTCGCGCCACTGCGCCGAGGTGATTTGAATTTTCGTATGACCAGCGATGCGCCATCGGCCGGCGACAGCACGGCACCGAACGCAGGTATTCTGGCGTTCGAGCGAACCTACAAGAATGAAACGGTATTGGTGGTGATCAATGCGCATCAAACAAAGGCGGCACGCACCACTGATACCGATGGCGCCATGGAAACGACGCTTGCTCCAAATACGGCGTATGAAGATACGCTCGACCCCACATTTGTTTTGACAACAGACAACCAGGGTCGCGCGGACATATTGGTCCCACCCAACTCAATGCGAGTCTTTACACGCACGCGATGAAAACGTTCATCTTCGTTCTCATGCTTCTCGCCATCGGCTGCGGTACATCGACGCCACAGCCGGTTCTCCAGAAAACCTGCCAACTCAAGGTCGCTTTGGATGCCAAGCCAGGTTCGAGCGCACCCACACTTATCCTGGTGGATGACGAAGAACTGATACACCGACCCTTTGTCCCGTCAGCGAGTGGTTTTTCCGCGACGGTCGAACTGTCGCCGGGGACCTATGAGTACTTCATTAAGAAAGACCAGGTCAGCACAATCGATCCGAACAACCCCCTTCGCCTCGAGCATCCCGTCCACGGTCTGGTGTCTTATATCGACTTGGAACGCTGTGATACGCCCGAGTTTCGCTTTGTACACCGGACCGATGAGACCCTGGTCTTAGTGCTTGAGCGTGGGGACTCAGGCGATCGACTTACCGGCCAAGGTCTACGAGCAACCATAGGCGGCTTAAAGGTCGCAACCCGTCGGACGGGCGACCATGTGTATGTCGATATCGCCGCTCTACAATCGGGCAAACATCGCCTTCAACTCGACGGCACGACAACTGCGGGTCAAACCGTCAGCTTCAGCGGCTCCTTCTGGATCGAAGCGAAACCGTTCGAGTGGGCTGAGACCACGATGTACCAAATCGTAGTGGACCGCTTTAGCGCAGACTTTGACTTTGGACCTCGAGAACGGGCGATACCGCCCGGACAGCGGGTGGGTGGCCATCTAGATGGGATTCTTCGAAAGCTGGAGAATGGCTATTTTGATGAGCTGGGTATCGGCGCTCTTTGGCTGTCGCCGCTGTATGAAAACGCCAGTGGTCGATGGGTTGGGGTCGAGGGTGGAGCTGCGCGTTATGAGAGCTATCACGGCTATTGGCCTATCTCCGCCAGGCGTCTCGCCCCCGAGTTTGGTGACGAGACCACCTTAGAGCGCCTGGTTGAAGCCGCTCACAGACGCGGCATCCGTGTGATTCTCGATGTGGTCCCCAATCACGTTCATCGCGATCATGAGTATTACCGCGACCACCCTGAGTGGTTTGACTCGACCCAATGCATTTGCGGCTCACCCGCATGCCCTTGGTGGCGCGACATCGATCGATGCTGGTTCACAGAATACCTACCCGATGTTCTATGGACAGCCCCGGGGGTTCTCGACCAGATGACCGACGACATGCTGTGGTGGCTCGAAAGATTCAACCTTGATGGTCTGCGAGTCGACGCAGTGCCGATGATGCCGCGCTACGTCATACGACACCTTTCTCGTAAAGTATCCGAGCGTATAGAAACCCTCGATGCGCGTGTCTATTTGCTCGGTGAAACATACACCGGACCTGACGACTATGATGCCATTCGCTACCCACTCGGCCCAAATGGCCTCGATGGCCAATTTGATTTCCCGCTGATGTGGGCAATTCGAAACACGTTCGCGTGGCAAACTGACACCATGCAAACACTCTTCGAGCGCTGGAATCGCAGCCAAGATGCTTGGCGTGGGTCAGCTTCTGTCATGGCGACCATTATCGGTAATCATGACGTGACACGCTTTGCTACTGAAGCGAATGGAGGATGGCACTGGGGTGACCCATGGCGACAACCGGCGAGCCATCCAATCTCAGAGGTAGCACGGCTTCGCCACGAGCTGGCGCTTGGCTTCATGCTCACGATGCCGGGCCTACCCTTGATCTATTACGGCGACGAATATGGCGAGGTCGGTGGAAGCGATCCAGATAACCGTCGTCCAATGCGTTTCGGCCTCGACCTCACCACCGAGGAGCGCGGCACCCTGAATTTTGTTCGTCGATTGACGCGGCTCCGCAAGTGCCACGCCGCGCTTCATCGTGGCGGGGTTGAGCCGCTGCGAATCAGCGCCGAGACGGCAATCTACAGACGATTCACAGCAGACGGTAACGATGCATTTATCTACTTAAGTCGAGAGGCGCCGAGGGACCAAGCTTGGGCGCCCCCACAAGGCTACATCAATGTGCTTGCTGCACAGGAACCGAACCAACCTTCAGCCTCCGTTGCACGAGGCACGGTCTTTGAGGTATGGGTTGCTGCGGACAGCGACTGTCTATAGGGAAATTACATGCGCCTTCTTACATTATGTTTTGTGTCTTTAATCTGTACCGCGTGCTTAGGCGAGGCGGAAGACCCACGGCCGCTCCCGACAGACAGCGTGGACGGCTCACTTTTTGACGCGCGCCCACCTCAGCGACAGCCCAACACTGGCTCGGGTTCGGGCTATGCTTCTGGCTCTGGCTCTGGTTACGGTTCTGGCTCTGGCGCATCGAATCGTGCGGAGGAGGTCATCGAGACCGATGCTTTTGCCGGCGATGACGGTGTCGTAGATGCGAACGAAGATGCCATGGATGCAGGCTTAGCGGCGGAGGATATGAACTAGGCGCCCCCGAATCGTTTGTTTGGGCGCCGTTCGGTTAGCCGTTCACGCCTAAGCGTCAGAAGATTCGGTGCCGTTGACCGCCTGTTCAGCTGTTTTTGTCAGTGCAACATGCACTTCATTTAACTGATGAGGGTCAACGATGGACGGCGCCTCAGTCATCAAACAGCTCGCCTTAGTCGTCTTTGGAAAGGCGATGACATCTCGTATGTTATCGGTGCCAGCGAGCAACATCACGAGCCGGTCCATACCGAGCGCGATACCACCGTGGGGCGGTGTCCCATAGCTGAGGGCATCCAACAAGAATCCAAACTTTTCGCGGCTTTCAGCCTCGGACAAGCCGAGCAGCTTAAACATCTTCTCTTGGACATCTCGCTTATGGATTCTGATGCTTCCCCCGCCAATCTCATAGCCATTGAGCACAACGTCGTAAGCGTTTGAACGAACTGCTGCAGGGTCAGTGTCCATGAGCCCAATGTCGGATTCGAGCGGCGAAGTAAATGGATGGTGCATCGCGACATAGCGTCCTTCATCTTCATCGAACTCGAGCGCCGGAAAATCGGTGACCCAACAGAACTCGTAAGCGTTTTTGTCGATGAGCCCTTGAGTTCGTCCAAGATGGACGCGCAAGGCACCGAGCGCATGCCAAGCGATAGAACGCTTGTCAGCAACAAAGAAGGCTTGGTCCCCATTTTCGAGTCCAAGGGCTTCGACCAATGCCTCAGCTTCGTTGGCTTCAAAAAACTTCGCAATTGGCCCACCGAGTACACCGCCTTCGAATTTGACCCAAGCGAGACCCTTCGCGCCGTAGACCTTGACGACACCGCCGAGTTCTTTATCGATTTTACTTCGTGACAGTCCACCACCCGGGAGGCGAATGGCTTTAACAACCCCGCCGGCCTCGACAGCGCTGCGGAAAACGCTGAAGCCGGAAGCTGCGACCACATCGCTCACATCCTGCAGTTCTAAACCAAATCGAAGGTCAGGCTTATCGCTCCCGTAGGTCTCCATAGCGTCGTAGTACTCGAAGCGCCTGAACGGTGTTGCGATATCGAGTCCCTTGATGCTCTTGAAGATATCGCGCAACAAGCCCTCGACAAGCCCGTAGACATCTTCCTCATCTACAAAAGCCATTTCGATATCAATTTGAGTGAACTCAGGCTGCCGGTCTGCGCGTAAATCTTCGTCGCGAAAACATCTGCAGAGCTGAAAATAGCGATCGTAACCTGCAACCATAAAGAGCTGCTTAAACAGCTGAGGACTCTGTGGCAGTGCATAGAAACCTCCGGGGTGGACGCGACTTGGAACCAAGTAGTCCCGTGCCCCCTCAGGTGTTGCCTTGGTCAGAATCGGTGTTTCAAGCTCCAAAAAGCCGTGGTCCATGAGGAAATTCCTCACCGCACCGTTGACTCTTGAACGAAGCATCAAGACGCGTTGCAGCTGTGGACGGCGTAGGTCCAAGAATCGATATTTAAGGCGCAGCTCTTCACTGGTTTCCACATCGTCTCGAATATGGAAAGGCGTCATCTCCGCGGCATTCATGATCTCGGCTTTCTTCGCTAAAACCTCGATCTCGCCCGTTGCCATTTTCGAATTGACGTTCTCCCCCCTGCTCTCTACCAAGCCTTGGACAGCCAGAACGTATTCGTTGCGCAGTGAGCCTGCGAGCTGATAAAGCTCGGCGTCAACGGTGGAGTCAAATCGAATCTGCGTGATACCCTCGCGATCCCTGAGGTCGATGAAGATACATCCCCCATGGTCTCGTCGAGTGTTCACCCAACCCATCAGAGTTACTGTCTCGCCAATGTGATTTGCACGCAGCTCACCGTTGCGGTGGCTCCGTCTTATGTCGCTCAAAAACTTCACAGCTCTGCCTCACGTCAAGCATGGATGAGGGCGCATCCTATTGATCGCTTTGTTACGGGTCAATGTTCCCGTGACGCACTAGGCAATTTTTCTGGGGATCACCGGTGCTAAATGGCCCGCCATAGGGCGTCCAAGGGTGAGTTCGAGGGGCGCGGCGCCCGGTGCTAAATCCTCACATAATGCAAGAAACTCGGTTTCATCGCGCGGGTCATAGCTGGTGCCTGCTCTGATGACGTCCACGAGCGTGAGTTCAAGCCCGTTCGCATCTGTCACCCTCAGGTAATGGCCATTGAGAATCTCGAATCGATAGTCGGGCAAAGCATGACGGACCAGCTTGAGGGTCTCAGCGGAGGCAGCGATGGCTCTAATCTCGTCGATAAAGTGCCGTTTCACACCAGCCTGAAAAGTCAAGCCCTCGTGGATCGTCCGAAACAGCAGCGGCCCAACGTTCAGTCTCACTGAAATTTCATCGGTACCGATTCTGATGTACAGGGTGTCAGCACCGCTGTCGCGCTGTGCACTGAGTCCGTACATGTGTGCAAGCTGGTCAATCACCGAGACGAAGGCATTACTGTCGACGACGATGAAGGGATCAACGATTGCACGCTCAACGTCGCTCGCAAATCCCGCAAGCCACGAGTGATATGAGTCTCCGTAAGCAACATCAATGTTATCGTCATCTAGGTCGCGAAGGTATGCGATCACATCCGCGCCACCGCTGGCCTGTTCCTTCTCTAGCCACTGGTAAAAAGGCTCGGCCATCGCCGCCAAGACCGAATCAGTTTCAGCGAAGGGTCGTACCCCTAAACAGTAGCCAGGTTGAACCGGGTACAGGGCGATCGACGGCTCGTACATGTGTTGAGCGATCAGGTAGCTCCAAAGCGAACGGATACTGAGGGGGACGCCGAAGGTGTCGGCGAACATAATACAATCTTGCGGTTTTTCAATCGCTCTCGACTCACCTTTGAGGTTCATCACGCTGTAATCGACCTGAGTGATTCGGTGTCCACCGCGAACGAGATGGATATGTAGGTCGAGACCCACTTCGGGGAAATAGCGGGCGAACAATGCTGACACAGGCCGGGGAGAGTCGGCACCACACGCCGGACAACAGGCGGGCACCCATCCAAAACCCGGGTCAAGCGCTCGACTGGTCAATTCAGCCTCAAGCCCCAAGACGTCCAAATCAGCATCGAGATCTGTGAAGTGGTGCAGGCGGGCCGTGATATCCCCACAAGACAGGCATTTGGCTGTGTACATACCGATATCTTGAGATTCGAATCCATACTGTCGGATGACGGGCAGCCTGCATCGCTGCCGGAAAACGGCAACGGCTTCTTCCCGCTCAGCGCGGAACTCAAGGGTCTCTGTGGGGAATTGTAATATCACACCCACGAATCGACAGTTTTAGCCAAAACTTGAACTTTTTCTCCCATATCGCGCAAACCTGAGTATGCCTATTGGCCGATGCGATTCGCGCAACCGTTCTCGCTGACGTAATATTCGAGAGTCAGACGCTGGCGTGATATACCCCAAAACCATGAAGAAACGCTCCCTCACCGCGAAGACGCTGCTGCTCGCATTTGGAAAGATACTCGCAGCCTTCGCGACACTCGGCATTGGTGCAGTGCTGACACGAACGCTCTCGTTAGAAGATTTCGCGACCCACAAGCAAGCCTTGATGACCTTCGCAATCCTCGCCCCCGTCCTGTCTCTCGGAATGCCAAAAGCGCTTTACTTCTTTCTGCCTGGAGAATCCGGTAGGCCACGTTCGGTCCTGGTCGAGAACCTGATGGTTTTGGCGACCTTAGGCGTATGTTTCTGTCTATTGATTCTGCTTGGAGGGAGTCAATTTTTCGTAGACCACTTCAACAACCCAAAGCTTGCGGATGTGCTCCCACAGGTCGCTTTTTATGGTCTGTTTATGATTCCGCTCGCAGCGACCAGCGCCGCATTGATGGCACGGGACCGGGTAGAGACACTCGTGGGATTTCAACTCTCGACGCAGGCGCTCTTGATCGTTGGCGTGGCCACAGCAGCGATTGTCTTTCGCACACCTAAAGCCACCATCACAGCGTACCTAGCTTGGTCCGGCATCGCCCTCACCCTGGGACTGACTCTGATGTTGAAGGCGACCCGACAGAGCGCGCCGCTGAAGCCCAAAATCAGCGGCATCAAGAACCAGCTTCGTTATGGTATCCCACTCGGACTTGCAGCGATGTTCGGCAGCATATCAGCGCAACTCGACAAGTATATGGTCTCGGTGCTGTGCTCGACCGAAGACTTTGCCATTTATGTCGCCGGCGCGGTCGAGCTTCCACTCATTGGCGTCATCACAGGCGCGATGAATGCTGTTGTTCTCCCGGAGCTGGCCAAATTCTTTAAGGCTGGCAAACTCAACGAGATTCGTTTGCTCTGGCAGCGAGCCATGAACAAGGCGATCCTCATCCTGGCACCCGCCACCTTCATCGTCCTTCTCTTTGGCACCGAATTGATCACTCTGATCTTCTCAGCCCGTTACGCAGAAGCCGCGACGCCCATGCGGATTTATGCGCTCTCATTGCCCATTAGAGCTGCGGTTTATGGCAGCGTCTTGATGGCGACGAATAAAACCAAATGGGTCACGGGCGCCGCAATTTTTGGGTTATCTCTCAACACAGTGCTCAATTATTGGCTTGTGGGACGACTCGGCTACGCCGGGGCGGCATGGGCGACGGTCGCGACAACATACGGTGTTGTTATGGTCCTGTTATATCCACTCTGCAAAGCGCTTAAGACCACCCCTGCTCACCTCTTCGACTGGAAGCACCTCTCACGGGTGATGATCGCATGTGCCGCGCCGGCAGCCCTCGCCTACGGGTGCCTGGCTGCAGTTGAGTTGGAGGGGTTGACGCGTCTCTTTGTTGGAACAGCGCTTTACTGCCTAACCGTTCTAGTGGCCTATCGCCTACTGCGTATCACAACGATACGTGAGCTTATCGCCTTCCTCAGAAAGCGAAAGACCTAGCCTTCCGAGCGTGGGCTCTGTGGAATCGAGTGACGGCTAGTTTTTGCGATCTTTAAAGGTACCTGTGGTCGTATCGATTCTCACCGTGTCACCCGCCTTGACAAATAGAGGTACCTGAATTCGAACGCCGGACACTGTATACGCTGCCGTGGTCACCGATCCGCTCGCCGTGTCCCCCCTTGAGCCGGGTTCAACGCTATCGATCTCGAGTTCGACAAACTGGGGCAATTCTATGCCAACGACCTTGTCGTTGTATAAAACGGCCTTGATCTCAAGACTCTCGGTCAACCAACGATAATCATCCTCTATATCGCCCTGCCTGAGCTCAAACTGCTCATAATTCGCGCTGTCCATGAAATGATAGATCACATCATCGCCATCGGGCTCATTGTACAAGTACTGCGCGGCCCGCATCTGCAGGTCGGGCTCCACAAACTTCTCCCCAGACTTGAAGGTCCGATCGGACACCTGGCCCGTTAATACATTCTTGAGCCGCGCTTTCACCAAAGTGGCGGCCCCACGAGCACTCGGCGTCTGCGTGGTTGTCTTAACCACAGTCCATGGCGCGCCGTCTAATTCGATTCGTAGACCTTTTTTGAAATCAGAGGTGGTCAGCATTCTGCTACTCCAGAGTCATGTAAGTGATGGACAGTAACGAAGAGAACGGTCGAGCTAGCGCGCCTTGAGGGGCTTACCGTCGATAGAGTCTAGGCAGTGCCTGATGGCCTCGGCCGCAGCTTCTATATCTGCTTCGTTGCCACCCAGATATAAGCGGCCATATGCACCAAAAGTCCTCACCTCTAAGAGGTTAACATTCGCTGCTTTCTCGGCCTCATTTGCAGCGATACATGCATAACCAGCAGGCTCACATTCCATCACGTAGAGCGTTTGCCCCTCGGTGATCATATCCCCGTGTCGCATGCGATTGATCAACATCGCCTGATGGCCATCTAAGCCCGTGATCTGCTCGCTTGTTCGAATCGCTGGTTTGTACCGGTCGCGCTCGGTCAAGCCGAATTCTTCAAGAATTGCGTCCCCAGCGGCACGCACTTGGCCCTGATCAAAACTATGGACCTCGAGGACACCGAACGACCGCTCGACGATCTGGAGGCCAGGCAAAACGGACGTGCGCTTAAGCGCAACATCGGTGACCGTGTTGATGGCCAGCCCTGGCGCGATCTCTACGAAGAGTGCCGCCTGGCCTTCGAGTGGATTGAAGCCGGGTACGACGGTTTGAAGAAAACCGGTCAGCTGAGGCTGCAAAACATCGATATACGTAAATGTCCTTAAGTCGATCACGGAGACCTCGCTGTTTAGGTGTTAGCTATCAATACAGCCTCTCGACTCAAGCCACAAGCATCGCCAGCAAGTTTAGAAAGCACTTAAAAGCCGTCGACGTGCGCATCGATATGATCTTATAACCATGACCGAGAAAGTTCGAGCGCATTGACCATGGACAGATCGGTGAAGGAGGCTATCGATGGACTTCGATAGATTGGCGACACGGGTACTCGAAGGATACCGTATTGAGCGAGACGAAGGCCTCGCGATTCTAGAGTCGAAGGACACAGAGCTGAGCGCGTTGCTAGAGGCGACCAGTAGACTTCGAGAATCCGCCCATGGACGCGACGTCACCTTGCATGTTTTACAAAATGCAAAGTCGGGTTCATGCCCAGAAGACTGTTCGTTTTGTAGTCAATCAACCCACTTCGACACCGACGTTGACCGCTATCGGATTCAGACGGTAGATGAACTCATTGCAGGCGCCCAGCAAGCCCATAGCATGGGTGCGACACGTTACTGTATGGTGACCAGCACGCGCGCGCCGAGCGGCCGCGAGCTTGAAGTCGTCTGTGAGGCGACCAGGCGAATCAAGGCCGAATACCCCCTCGAGATTTGTGCCTCGCTCGGTTTTCTAAACGCCAACTCCGCTACCCAACTCGCCGAGGCGGGGGTCGACCGATTCAATCACAATATTGAGACCAGCGAACGACACTTCGGCAATGTGGTGACCACGCATTCTTGGAAGGACAGAGTAGAGACCGTGATGACGGCGAAAGCAGCGGGGATGGAAACATGCTGTGGGGGTATCATCGGCATGGGCGAGACCATCGATGATCGCCTGGATTTCGCGCTCAGCCTGCGTGATATGGAGGTCGATTCAATCCCTGTCAATTTTCTGGACCCCCGCGGTGGTACGCCGCTCGGAGACCAGACGCGCCTCACACCGGAAGATTGCCTGCGCATGCTCGCACTGGTTCGATTTGCAAACCCAAAGCGCGATATCCGTGTCGCCGGTGGGCGAGAAAAGGCATTGGGCGATAAGCAAATGCTCTCACTCAAAGCGGCTAATTCGCTGTTCACAGAGGGCTATCTAACAACGGGTGGTCAGGGGTATCTTCAGGATGTCGACTTAATCGAGGGCGCCGGTTACCGCATCGCGCTCGTCATGCCAGCCTAAGATGGGTGCACCAACATCAGAGGAGCTCCGGGCTTGGGACCAACGCTATGTTTGGCATCCATTCACGCCCCATTCTGTCTATGAAAAAGAATCACCTCTCATGGTGGTCGCCGCCGAAGGCCACGAGCTCATCGATTGCGACGGACGTCGGTATCTCGACGGCGTATCATCGCTTTGGTGCAACACGTTTGGACACCGGCGGACAGAGATTGATGAGGCCATTCGGCAGCAATTAGACCGTGTTGCGCACGCGACTTTCTTGGGCAACGCCACGGCGCCGGCTGTTGAACTGGCCCGGCGGCTTGTCCATTTGACACCGGATAATTTAGAGAAAGTGTTCTTCTCAGATAACGGGTCCACAGCTGTCGAGATCGCGATTAAGATGGCCTACCAATACTGGCAACAGGCGGAAACAAAGGCCCCTCGGACACGCTTTATCTGCTTTAAGAACGCCTATCATGGCGACACCGTTGGGGCTGTATCTACGGGCGGGATAGACCTGTTTCATGCGCGATATGGAGGCCTCTTATTCGACACCCTCTTGGTGCCGTCGCCGAGTCATTATCGACATCCGGACTACCCCACACGCGAAGCGGCTGAGGAGGCCGCCATACGCGCGTTCGAACAAGTCGTCGACGCCCATGGCCATGAGGTTGCCGCAATCATCGTGGAGCCAGGGGTTCAAGGTGCTGCGGGCATGCTGACCCAGCCGGCGGACTTTCTAAAGCGGGTCAAAGCCGCTGCCGAGCGGGCGGGGACATTACTGATCTTCGATGAAGTGGCGGTCGGCTTTGGTCGGTCAGGCGACGCGATGTTTGCCTGCCAAAGTGCTGGCATCAAGCCCGATTTTCTATGCCTCGCCAAAGGCCTGACCGGTGGATACCTGCCCTTGGCTGCAACGCTGACAACACAGCGTGTCTACGATGCATTTTTGGGGCCGCCAGAAGAAGGGCGCACATTCTTTCACGGCCATACATACACAGGCAATCCGTTGGGGGCAGCCGCAGCACTCGCCACGCTAGATATTTTTGAGAGGGAGAAGATCATTGAGGGCTTGCCCGCGAAAACCAAATATTTCGCTGATGGGCTCGAGCGGTTTCGTGGACGGCCCCACGTTGGAGATATCCGACGATATGGGTTGTGTGCTGGCGTTGAGTTGGTCGCAGATGTCGACACGAAGACACCATTCGCGAGCCGGGAGCGCATCGGAATGAAGGTATGCCAAGCAACCATCGCCCGAGGCGTATTTTTGCGGCCACTGGGAGACGTCATCGTTTTGGTGCCTCCGCTCAGCTTTGAACCCACAGATTTTGATCGACTGTTCCATGCACTCGAAGCCGCGCTCGATGAGGTCTTCGACGGATGAAACCTGCGCCAAGCTTCGCGATCATCGGCACTGACACCGAAGTGGGAAAGACTATGGTGGCCTGCGGTCTCGCCCGTGCCATGACAGACGCGGGTTATTCGGTTATTGCCGTCAAACCGGTAGAGACGGGCTGTACTGATGAACAGATCCACAGGCAGGACGGCGTCTTGCTCGCGCAGGCAACCGGGCAGGCTAAGCCCTCGAGCGCTCTGTTCAAGTTTCCAGCCCCGGTCGCACCGCCCGTCGCAGCAGACCTTGTCGGCGAGGAACTCGATTATTCCAAGTTGATTTGCGCGGTGCGAGCGGCATTCTCGGTGGGTCATATCAGGATCTGCGAAGGCGCCGGTGGATTGCTATCACCGCTCACGTGGTCCGCAACGATGCTCGAGGTTTGTAGAGACCTTGAGGCCACCGCGGTGGTTGTGGCGGCGAATCGATTGGGCGTGATCAACCATACCCTGCTGACGGTGGAAGTTCTCAGACAGGCCAAGATTCCAGTCGGCGCTGTGGTCCTTAACCACTGCCACCCCATGACCGGTTCGAATGACGTATCGCCATCGGACGGAGTGGATGCCTCAATGGAGACCAACCTGAGTTCACTGCGACGCTTACTGCCCGACGTACCCGTCGTGTACATGCCCTGGGTGAAAAATATGGCCGATGCGGCCTGCCATCTTGCAGAGTTTGCAGTGTCGCTGACAAAGAATGAGAATTAACGTGGCGCAGTGGGTTAATACAGAGCTTAAGCGTTTGGAGCAGCAGCATCGCCGTCGATGGGTTGTGACCACGGAGCCGAGTGAGCATCGCTCATCCGGTGCCCGTCAAGGCCGAGAGATGGTTCTGTTCTCCACCAATGATTATCTCGGGTTAGCAAATGACCCGCGCGTGGTCGCCGGTGCACAAAACGCGCTCAACGAGCGCGGCATGGGCACTCGAAGCGCAAGCCTCATCAGTGGGTATTCCGAACTCCACGAGTCCTTAGAAAACGAGCTCGCACAACTCAAGGACCAAGAGGCGGCGCTGGTCATGTCTTCCGGATATCAAGCGAATGTCGGGCTGCTGAGTGCTATTGGGACCGATGAGACCATCATCTTCTCAGACGCTTTGAACCACGCATCCATTATCGATGGCTGCCGTTTGTCAAAAGCACAGGTTCAGGTCTATCGTCATCGAGACATGGATCATCTCGAAGACCTGCTGAAGCGCTGTTCGGCAAGGAGACGGGTTGTGGTCACCGATGAGGTGTTCAGTATGGATGGGCATCGTGCACCGCTGGTTGAACTCGCGGCGTTGCGCGCACGTTATGGGTTCATTCTTATCACCGATTCTGCACATTCGACCGGTATTTATGGCAACGATGGTGCGGGACTCTGCGATGCAGCCGGTGTCACCGAATCCGTTGATTTCCAAGTCGGCACGCTGAGCAAGTCACTGGGTAGCCATGGCGGGTTCGTCGCGTGCTCATCGAAGGGGCGAGATTGGCTACTGAATACGGCACGGGCCTATATTTTTTCTACAGCGCTGCCCGTACCTTGTGTCGGCGCTGCATTGGCTGCCATCGACGTGATGCGGACCGACCCAGCACCCAATCGAAGACTTTGGACTCACATCACAGCACTGACAAAGGCGCTCAGACGTCCACCCACGGGTCCCATCGTCCCTTTCATCATCGGTCAAGAATCGGCGACCATGGATGCCGCTGCTCACTTGCAGGCGAGTGGTTTACATGTACCAGCGATCAGGCCGCCTACGGTGCCGCCAGACACATGCCGCCTTCGACTCAGTTTGAGCGCTGCGCATACAAGAGCGGATATTGAGCGCTTGATTAAAGCGTTACAGGAGAGTCCTGCATGGACGTAGCTACTCGTTGCAGGTATAGGTTTGGTATGGAGGGAGAGAGCGTGATGAAATGCTTACTGACCGTCAGTCTATTGGGCCTCATGATCGCATGCGCCGAAGAGACCGAACCACCGGCTGATGTCATCGTCATCCCGGACGCGACGCTCGATCAGCGCATCGCAATCGATGGTGAGCCCACCCGAGACATGGCCCCCTCTGCGGATGCAACAGTTCAGCCCGACGCATCTGCTCCATTCGATGTGGGTGTCGACGCAGCGCCGGTGGAAGATATGTTCATTCCGCCAGCCTGCAATGACCAAGTAGACAACGATGATGATAACCTCGCCGATTACCCACTCGACCCAGGGTGCTCTAGTCTCGATGACGACAGCGAGGCGGACCCCGAGCGAAGAGCCTGCACCGACGGTCAGGACAATGATAACGATGGCCTTATCGACTACCCTGATGATCCAGGCTGTGCCGCGGCGGACGACGTCAATGAGGTCAGCCAATGTCGTGACGAGCGGGCGTTCCGAGACATTACTGGTCAAAGAGACATTACGGGTCAGACACAGGGGGTCTCCGAGTTAAATGTCTGTCGCAATAATAACGCGCCCGAGGCCCTCTTTCTCATCACGCTGCGCGAAGACATCGATAGACTGAGAGTGGACACGCGCGGCTCGTCATTCGACACCCTACTGGCGGTTTGGACAGATTGCGCCGACCCGATGAGTGAGTTGACCTGCAATGATGATATTTCATTCGCTGAGCGGACCAGTGAAGTGGTTGTGGATGCGCCCGCCCCCGGAGATTACTACATCCTCCTCGATGGCCTAAGGGACTCTCAGGGTGAATTTCAGCTCACTGTTCGCGGTGAGTTAGGCCAAGGGCGAGAGTGTAGCGCCGATGACGAGACAAACTGGATAGGTTGTGGCCAGGGGCTGCGCTGTGTTGAGGGTGTCTGCCAACCGACAGAATGTAGCGATGGCGTAGACAATAACGGTGATGGTCGCGTTGATTTCCCAAATGATCCGGGTTGCACGGATGCGACAGACGACAGTGAGCTGCTCGACGGTCCCCTGCCCCAATGTGCGGATGGCGTCGACAATGACTTTGACGGGCGCGCTGACTTCGGGTCCGATCCCGACTGCCGGTCAGCTGCCGATGATGATGAACGCTCGCCACCCGCTTGTCGCGATGGTGTGGATAATGACGGTGATGGACTGATCGACCTCGATGACCCTGGCTGCCAGAACGATCCCGACCGCTTCAGCGAATTTAATTTAGCCGCCTGCAGGAACGGCCAAGATGACGATGAAGACGGTCGTGTAGACTTTCCAAATGACCCTGGCTGCGAAGACCGCAACGACCCTGATGAGGCGGACCCAGACCCACTGCCTGCATGTGCGGACGGGATCGATAATGATGAAGATGGGCTGACTGACTACCCCGAGGACGGCCCAAGCTGTCTGAGCGCAGCCGACGATTCGGAGGACGACCCGTGCTTACGCGTCGCGCCACGTGACGTAACTGGCCTGTCACGAACCCGCGGTAACAGCGAAGAACAGCCCAACGATTTCGAAGGTAGCTGCCGATCGCCGAGCGGACGAGAGAATGTACTCATTTGGCGAGTCGAAGAAGGTTTTGCGCTGCAGGGGCTGACTCTCGATACCCGAGACAGCGACTTTGACACGCATCTTTACGTGCGGCGCGGCTGTGAAGCGGACAACGAACTCGCCTGCGATGATAATGGTGGTGGTGGATTCACATCGAGAATCGCGCTGGGGCCACAACCCGTCGGCACAGAGCTGTACATCTTCGTAGATGGCACGCCGAACAGTTCAGGCATTTGGCGCTTACGCCTCACGGGCAAGCTTGACGAAGGCCAAAATTGTGGCAGTCGACGTGACTACGTGTGTGGTGATGGGCTGACGTGCGAGCAAACGGCCGACGGTCAACGCTGCTTGCGCGGCCCATGCGATGACGGTGTGGACAACGATGAGGACGGCCTGATCGACTATCCGAACGACCCTGGATGCAGCACAGCGAGCGACCTCGATGAAGCCGATCCGGATGTCGCACCTGCCTGTAGTAACGATATCGATGATGACCTCGATGGCCTCACCGACTTTGGCAGTGACGCCGAATGCATCAGCGCAGCAGACGATTTCGAAGGCCCAGACTGTTCAGATGGCATTGACAATGACGAAGACGGCCGCCTCGACTTTGACCGTGATGGCAATGGCCAGCCGGACGCCAATCGTGACCGCGAGTGTGTATGTGCGGCAGACCCTCTCGAGACCGAACAGCCCCAATGCCGGGACAAATGCGATAACGACAATGACGGCCTGATCGACTTGGAAGATCCCGGGTGTCGAAACGATCCGGAGGGGGCGATGGAATTCAATATCCCTCAATGCCGTGATTTCATTGACAACAATGGCGATGGACGGACGGATTATCCGGCTGACCCAAGCTGTCGTTTCCCGGATGCTCCCCTTGAAATCGATGTCGAGGAGCCCCCACAATGCGACGACAGGTTCGATAACGATGGAGATGGACGGATCGATTATCCGAATGATGAGGGATGTATTGCCGCCGCCGACACGAACGAGGGTGCATCGTGTACGACGCGGGTCATCGAATTTCCGAACTCGACGTCAACAAGCGGTACAACCCTTGATGGGTTCCCTGAGAATCGAGGAGATTGCGGGTTCGATGGAGACGCTCCAGAGATGATTCACCGGGTGCAAATTCCCTATGAGGCTTTTGTTATCGCGGACACCTTCGGATCTGCTTTCAACACGGTGCTCTATGCCCGTTCGAGCTGTGAGCCGGAAAACCTCTGCCAGGATGCAGCCCCACCGGCCATTCCGAATGATGCTGGCGTCGCCCAAGATGACGTGGATGGTGGCGTGGCAGACGGCGGTCTTGCAGGCGCCGATGGTGGTGCCAATGATGCAGGCTTAGCGGACGCCGGTGGACAACCGTTAGACGTCGGGGTCGGCGGTGAAGACCCGGAGCCAGAGCCCTGCATACCTGGCCCAACTCAGGTCGCTTGCAACGATAACCTAAATGGCGTGCAAAGCCGGATTAGCTTCATCTGGCCGGGCGGAGACCTATACCTATTCGTCGACGGTTTTGGCCGAGACTTTGGTCCGTATCGTCTACAGGTCAACGCCACTTACCCACGTGGTGGACAGTGTGGCCCCGACCAATTCGCCTACGCTGCCTGTGAATTCGGGACGCAGTGTCTGATGGATCAAAATCTGGGTGTCCCCACCTGTCAATGAGTTAGAACGATGTCTGGACCGAGAAAATATATCGCAGTGGCTGGCAACATCGGCGCAGGAAAGTCTACACTTGTAGACTTTCTGCGGTATCGGTTTGACTTGACGCCGTTCCATGAACCCAACGCTGAGAATCCCTTTTTAAAGAAATTCTATGGCGATATGAAACGCTGGGCATTTCCATCTCAGATGTACTTTCTTGCGCACAAATTCAGGTTACATCAGGAGCTCACCGACCATCCTGGGACTGTAGTTCAAGACAGGACCATCTACGAAGATGCAGAGATTTTCGCGGAAAACCTCTACCGTTCACGGCGCATGTCAAAAGATGAATACCAGACGTATCGAGACATGTATGCGTCCATCGTAAAGACGTTACGACCACCCGACCTCATGATCTATCTTCGGGCGGAGGTTCGGACTGTGCGAAAGCGTATCCGGCTGCGTGGACGACCGGAAGAACAGGACATACCCCTTCGCTACATTCGTCGTCTTCATACGCTCTACGAAGAGTGGTTTGAGCGCTATTCAAGGTCACCTACCCTGGTGATCCAAGTGGACAAACTCGACTATATTCAGGACATGGTCGACCGCATCGAAATCATCAAAACCATCGAGCGTTATCTGTAGCTTGTCCTCATTCACATTGGGGGCGTTCATCTTCCTGGCAGAGTACAGGCGCGGGGCACGCGCTCAGTCCTTGGAGTCGCCCGTTTTCTGACAAGATTGCGCAGTTCGTGTCAGCTGTGGGGTGACCGTCAGACCACCACTCGCTTGTTATCAACTCACCGGTATCCACCCAATGCCATACGCCATTTGAGTTTAATCCCGCTGCCACAACCACGCCCTCCACAGCGAAAGGCGCCTGTCCGAGCGTGCGTCCAAGTCTCTGCGCATTTTCAACAGTGGGTCGACCAACACGGCCGTGGTCAGACCGACAGGTCTCCGAGTCTGGACATAGACGAAGGCCATCGAGCCCCGTGTCGAAACATGGCGTGCAGACCGCGTAGCCTGACGCCTGTGAGGTTGAACTCGGATCTAATGTGCCGAACAACGCCGTGCTGATAGCCGTGTCATCGCACGTCCCATCTGCGTCTGCTTTGTGGCGACAGATATAGCCAGAGGATTCGGATACGCACTGCAACGATGACCCGCAAGTACATCCAGCACCACATGACGTCCCAGCTTCACGGTCCCCCACGGGCACACATGTAGCCATCACACCAGCCATGGGAACCACGCACTGACTACCGTCCGGACACGCCGATTCCAGCTCGCGGCCATACGCGCAGGGCAAAACGCAGACGCCAATTTCAGGACGCTCGTCCACCTGAACGCTGCAACTTGCAAATTGAGACAGTGGATGGCGAAGCTCGGCCGTCAGCTCCGTCTGCCCACAGGCCGAATCATTCGACGAATCATTCGGACGACAAAATCTAAGGCATCGAGCAACGCCCATATACGATATGCAGCCCAATCCAGGTCCGCACAGAGTCGCCGGGTCAAACTCTTCATCTGCAATATTGGCTTCGGGCATGGCGCAAAGGGCGCCCTCGGGCAGTCGCCCGCTGGCGGGTACACAAACGGATATGCCGCTCGCGGCGGTCGTACAAGTTTTTGACGCGGTACACCCCGTCTGGCCAATCGGATCGCACACTTGCTCCGAAGAAGACGTCGGGCATCCGGACAGGAAAATCACGGAGAAAAGAGTAAGAAAACGATACTTGAGCCCAATAGAACCCGGTACAAGGTACTGCATACAGACACCATATCGCGGGCTGACCGCGCTGTCGCCATTTGTAAGTATAACCCGGGCAGTGCATGATACTTTTATGTTAGAGACGAGCGAAATCATCACCAAGGCCAAAGCCATCGGATTCGATGACGTGGTGATCGCTCCAGTCGAGCCGGTGGGGGCTGGCTGGTACGCACCGCACGCAGAACGAGTAAAGGATTGGGTCGCTCAGGGCGAACATGCCGATATGCAATGGATGGAGGCACGCCTCGGTGAACGCATCGTGCCCGCCTCGCTCTTGCCAAACGTCTGCTCAGCGATTGTTCTATGGATGAACCATCGGACCCGTCGACCTGCACGACCTGAAGGACAAATTGGTAGAGTGGCGGCCTATGCATGGGGACGGGATTACCACAACGTCGTTCGAAAAGCCGTTCGAAAGCTAGAGCGGTGGATGTTCGAGGTCGAACCCGCGCTTCGGCGCTACATCAGCATTGACACCGGCGCAGTACTCGAGCGTTCGTTTGGTGAGCGCGGTGCACTCGGCTGGATCGGGCGTTCAACCATGCTGATTCACCAGAAACTGGGGACGTTTGGCTCGATCGCCGTGATCTTCGTCGCGCACCCCCTCGAGCCGTCGAGTGTTCAAGGTCATCCAAATCGGTGTGGTCGGTGTACCGATTGCATCACAGCTTGTCCGACCAATGCACTCAGCGATGGCCGCCTCGATGCCCGTCTCTGCATCAGTTATTGGACCATCGAGCATCGTGGCATCATCCCAGCCGACATACGTCCTATGTTAGGTGAATGGGTGTTTGGCTGCGACATTTGCCAAGATGTGTGCCCATGGAATAACAAAGCCCCCGACGCCGACGAGACGGTCTGGAGACCCAAGCCAGACCACGTCTGGCCCGATTTAGTCGCCTGGTTAAATCAGTCATCCGAGGCTTTGCACGAACAGCTACTTGGCAGTCCCCTACGGCGAGCAGGCGGCGCTGGTCTACGTAGAAATGCGCTGGTGGTACTCGCAAATATGGGCCAATACGACGCCCTTCCTACGATCAAAACACTCGCAACGTCGGACCCTGATCCCGTGATCCGCGCAACCGCGGTGTGGGCAGCCCGACAACTCGGCGACGTGTCTGTCATCGACGCAGCGCTTAAAGACCCCGACCCGCGAGTCCGCCTCGAAGCAAATTAAAACACCAACGCTGAAAGCCGCGATGCGCTCGACAGTTGCCTCATGCGCCTGAATCATGTACCGAAGAAGTCGGTGAGAAATAGGAGACTTCGGACATGCAGCTCAATCTAGACGCCGTCGGCAAAGCCATCGAGCTTAAACCATTTCAATATAGTTGGAAGGAAACGGCGCTCTACGCGCTTGGTTTGGGCATGGGCACTGAGTGCCTCGATTATACTTGGGAAGGTGGAGAAGGCGTAAAGGTGCTGCCAAGCTTTGCTGTCATTCCAACCCAGCCAGTCATTATGAAAGCGCTCGCTCAGGTCAACGCCAACTTCAAAACCCTCGTACACGGTGCACAGACCATCAAGATGCACGCCGCCATCGCAGCTGAGGGCGTCTTTCACAGTCGAGGCCAAATCAGCGAAGTTCAGGATAAGGGGAAAGGTGCGGTTGTCATTATCGATACGGAAACTCGGGACGCATCCGGAACGCTGCTCTTCGAGACGAGCTGGTCCATCTTTTGCCGTGGACAAGGCGACTTTGGAGGTTCGCGCGGTGAATCCGTGGTCATTCCAGAGCAAATCGATGAAGACCCAATCTTCAGTGTGACTTACGAGACATCGACCTCGCAGGCCCTGATCTACCGACTGAGTGGTGATCTCAATCCACTGCATGTCGATCCTGAACTCGCAACCAAAGTTGGATTCAAAGCCCCCATCCTTCACGGTTTATGCACTTATGGCGTCGCGACCCGCGCCGCCCTTGAGCATTTGGCCAACGACCAGCCAGAACGTCTTCGGGCCTTTACTGCCCGTTTCAGTCAAGTGGTCTATCCCGGAGATGCGCTGACGGTACGCGGGTATCGTTCTACCCAAGAGAACACCTATCGCCTTGAGGT
Source organism: Bradymonadia bacterium (assembly GCA_049889275.1). GTDB lineage: Bacteria > Myxococcota_A > Bradymonadia > UBA7976 > UBA1532 > UBA1532. The sequence continues at coordinate 26,722 of JBMHDS010000010.1, forward strand.
ATTAGTGGGTGACACCACCGTCCTGTCCCACGGTGTTGTCGAGGTGACTGACTAACGAATGAGCACCCGCGTCTTTAAATTTCATGGCGGACGGCTAGTCCGTAACTTTGTCAGTTTAGTCCCGGTTGCAGCCTGTCCGGTCGCACTGCACCATCTCGGCAAGGATGACCCAGCCTTGGTCTTCTTTTTCAGCGTCATCGCCGTGGGCTTTAGTATTGGCGTTGCGTTCACAGCGATTCGCTTCCGCATGGAGGTCAATCGTGATGAGATCAAGTGTCGCGGGCGGTTTAAGACCAGGACAATTCGCTTTAACGACGTGACAGCAGCCTTTGTCCGGCAAGGGCGTGACAAGGCTACCCGCTTTATGGGGCCGCCACCATTTCGCGAGTTGGTACTCAAGGATGGACACAAAACCTTTGTTATCTCGAGTCTCCCACTTGGTGCCGATGCATTCGACGATGTGTTGGGGCTTCTCGCAGAATATCTTCCCGAGGACGTTCTCGACGTCAATATGACCGCGGAATAGCGCCTCCAGTCGGTCGACAGGCAATCCCATTCTGAGCTATGGTCTTGTCGGACAACGGGTAGGCTATCAACGCTATGAGTTTGGGAAAACACACGTATAGAATGTGGTTTTTGTCGTCTTTTGAGGCGGCAGCAGTGGATACGCCAATAAAATGCACGCTCGCATGGTCTCATCGGGTTGTGAGACCATGGCTCGCTTGTCTTATGCTCGTGTTCTTTGTTGGTCCAGTACATGCCTTTAGAACGCCATTTGGCGATGCGGTTTATGGGGCAACCGAACGCGGGCTCGCATGGGTACGGGCGCAAACCGTCGACGGACAATTCGGCGGCAACGCCACAGCGCTCGGTGGACTCACATTGCTCGGCCGAAAGACAAGTCGGCACTGGGGCGCCCCTGCCCGTGGCTTCGGCGGTTCAACAGCGCAGGATCGCTCACGACTTCGAGCGATGACAGCTCGCATCATCGGGCAGGACCCGGCCCTATCAAACGCCGGACCCGCGGAATCGTATCTGACCGGCATCAATCTGGTCTTTTTGTCGCAGTATCTCGCAACGGGTGGTCCCAACAATGTGGAGGCGGCCGTCACTGTACGTGCTGCCATACAAAACGGGGTTGCTGCGCTCCACGCTATCCAAGCGAGAGTAAATGATGCCTGCCTGACGAGAAGTTGGAATTACACGGAGACCCTAGAGACGGGTGACCTATCAAGCTCACAGGTGGCGACCATGGGTCTCTCAGCGGCGGCGAGTCTGGTCGAGGGCGCTGTCGAGCCACTCGACGGCATCGGGGTATTTCTCGACGCTGCCCAAAATCCAGACGGTGGTTTTGGTTACCGGGCCTGTCAGAACATGCCGTCGACGACCTCAATGACAGCCGCTGGCATCAACATTCATCTCACGGCTGGTCTCGATCCACTCTCAGATCGCAGTCAGCTCGCGATGGCCTGGCTAAGGGACAACTATCGGAGCGACGATCATGTGGCTGGCGACTACCCCCAGTCCTACTACTACGCGCTCTGGTCTCTGACGAAAGCATTGACCGCGATGACCGACGATGGCAGAGCGGGCCTGTGGGGTGACGCCATCGGAGGCGTCAGAGAGCCGGCGGCAGACGGCTTTCCTACCGAGCCACCAGGTTGGTACTACGACTTCGCCTACAGCTTAATCGATACGCAGAATGCCGCGGGCAATTGGCCATGCCAGCTGCCCCGCGGCTGCTGGCAGCCACATTCCGCAACCGCCTTTTCTCTGTTGGTTCTGCAACTCTCCCTTGGCGGCGCATGCGGCGATGACCTGGGAGACCAAGATGGGGTTTGCCAGGGCGACGACAACTGTCCGAATCTACCCAACCCCGAACAACGAGACCGTGACAATGACGGTATCGGAGATGCCTGTGACAATTGCCCCGCCGTCGCAAATGCCGGTCAGGCGGACAACGATGGCGATGGCATCGGCAATCGCTGTGACAGCTACGACTGTATCGAGGCCGGTATTGAGATATGCAATGGCCGCGATGATGATTGTGACGAGCGCTTCGATGAGGAACGACCGGGGGCGGGTGCGGCTTGCGCCACTGGAGAACTTGGCATTTGCGCTGAGGGCGAGACCGAGTGCATCGGTGGTGTTCTCGTCTGTGTGCGTGAGCGAGATCCCATACCCGAGGAATGCGATAACCTCGACAATAATTGTAACGGGGAAATCGACGAGGGTCGTGCCGGTGGCCTGAGACCTTGCTCGACGCCACTGTTTGGCGAGTGCCGCGCAGGATGGACCCGTTGTATCGACGGCCAGCTCGATTGTGTTCAAAGTGCTCAACCCACAGCTGAACTCTGTGATGGGCTAGACAATGACTGTGATGGGCGCGTCGACGAGGGTAACCCTGAGGGCGAAGTCGGCTGTAACACAGGCGACCGTGGTACCTGCAGTGAAGGCCGTACTCGCTGCCAAGGTGGCGCTTTGGTTTGCGTACGCAACAGCGAACCAAGTGCTGAATTATGTGACGCCCAAGACAATGATTGTGATGGGCTCATCGATGAGAACAACCCAGGTGCCGGCGCCATTTGTGTGATCCCTGGACGCGTCGGCGCGTGCGGAGATGGCCTGACAACCTGCCGAGATGGCGCCCTGCTCTGCATTGGCGACCTACAGCCACTCGAACGCAGCGAGATCTGTAACGGATCCGACGATGACTGCGATGGGGTTGTTGATGAAGGTCTAGGCGCCCCCATCGATCAACCATGCGAGACCCCCTGCGGCACGGGCCGATTCGTCTGCAGCCTCGGCCAAATTAGATGTGACGGACCCACGGAAGGTCGTCCCGAGTTCTGTGATGGACAAGACAATGATTGCGATGGCGTGGTCGATGAGGCGGCACCGGGCGTGGGTCAAGCGTGCCTCACAGGAAATGATGGGCGCTGCGCAGAGGGTCTCTCAGCATGCGTCGATGGCACACTGTTATGCGCCTCAAATCTTGATCCCGCGGTGCAGGCCAATGAGCCGGAACGTTGCGATGCCATCGATGATGACTGTGATGGACGGGTAGACGAAGGCAATCCTGACGGCGGACGCGACTGCGTGACAGAAGAGTTCGGGGTCTGTGCGCTCGGGACAACAAGATGTATCAACGGCAATGTCTCTTGTCGGGCTCAGCAGACAGCTTCAGACGAGCTTTGCGATGGTCTCGACAATGACTGCGATGGCCGAACAGATGAAGACGTCGTTGGCGCCAACGTGCCCTGTGAGACAGGGCAACTCGGCGTTTGCTCGAGCGGTGTGCTGGCATGTGGTCTGAGCGCGGATGGCGTCACCATTGCTTTGAACTGCGAGCCAACAAATGACGAACAGGCAGAGCTTTGCGATGGGCTAGACAACGACTGTGATGGCAACATCGATGAAGCTTTACAGGATGACCAACGACCCTGTGATACGGGCGAGCGCGGCATCTGTGGCGTCGGCCAACTCCTATGTCGTGGTGGGGCGTTACAATGTGTTCAAGCAAGCGGGTCATCCAGTGAAGTGTGCGATGGCGTTGATAATGACTGTGATGGTCTAACCGATGAGGCCGATGACCGGGTCGGTCAGGACTGCCTCACCGAACGTCCTGGTGTCTGTGGCCCTGGCATTTTTCGTTGCCGACGGGGGGGACTCGTTTGCGATCCAGATGTTCAGGCAGAGGAGGAACGCTGCGATGGTTTGGATAATGATTGCGATGGCCAATCCGATGAAATGAATCCAGAGGCAGGTTTTGCTTGCGCGGTTGACGGGCTCCTCGGAGCATGCGCAGTTGGTCTCAGTCAATGCAATAACGGCGCGGTTGTCTGTGTTCAGGATGCCCAGCCGGATGTGGAACAGTGCGACGGTTTTGACAATGACTGCGATGGTGACATCGACGAAGGCAACCCGGAAGGCGGCGAACTTTGCCTGACCGAGGCCGTGGGCCAATGTGGGGTCGGCGAGCAGGTCTGTACTGCACAAGGCATTGAATGCGTTGCCGTAAACGAGCCGCAAATGGAGCTTTGCGATGGACTCGATAACGATTGTGACGGCGCCACCGATGAGGATGACTTCTCGGAGCTCCAACCCTGCGTCACAGGCGCGTCGGGCATCTGTGCGCTGGGTGTTCAGCGCTGCAGGGACGGCGTGTTGGCATGCGACGCCCAGCGCACGCCGGCGATCGAGATATGTAACGAGCTCGACGACGATTGCGACGGTACCATCGACGAGGGCTTGAGAAACGCATGCGGCCGCTGTGGCCTCATCGGTGCAGAAGTTTGTAACGGGATCGATGACGACTGCGATGGCCAAATGGATGAAGGGCCCGTCTGCCCAGGAGAGTTGGTTTGCGCTCTCGGTCAGTGCGTGGAGCCCTGCTTTGGTAATGAATGCTTCATTGAAGGAACGACATGTGTGGATGAAGGCTGCGTCGACACGTGTGATGCACTCTCCTGTCCGCTCGGTTGGGTTTGCGAAATGGGCGGATGTGTAGACGTCTGTGAGCGTGTTGAGTGCCCCTCAGGTCAGAGGTGCTTTGAGGGTGAATGCGTGAATGACAGCTGCTACGAAACCGGTTGTGAGGGCGAATCTGTGTGCCTCGATGGGCGATGTCAGGCCAATCCATGTGACGGAATCGAGTGTGATGCTGCAGAGTATTGCCGTATCGAGACTGAGCCTGTATCGGGTCGTTGCGTCAGCAGTTGCGCGGACGTTGCCTGCTCGGCAAACCAACGCTGTGAGGATGGCGACTGTGTTGATGATCCCTGTTTCGGCGTTGAGTGCCCAGACACGCAAACCTGTGATGAGGGCAACTGTCAAGGAGACTGTGCCGGCATTATCTGCGCCCGTGGACTCATCTGCTTCCGTGGTCAATGCATCGACGACGTTTGCAATGTGGTGACCTGTCCCCTCGGCGAACGCTGCGCGATGGAACGAGGGCTTGCTGTCTGCGTGCCAGACTGGGTCACTCAAGGCAGACCGTCCACCCCCAATGGAGCAGACGGTGGCATCGCCGATGCCAGCCCGTCTCAATCAACGGACATGTCGGGTCCCGATGCGAATATGGACGCTGGGCTCGAACCAGATCTCGCCACCTTCCGCACGGATGCCCGGTTCGGCACGGCTCAAACAAGCGAAAAGAAAACAGGCTGTAGTTGCGACCTTGGCGATTCGAGACAGCCGAGCCTACCCACACTCCTGATTTTTGTAAGTTGCTGGCTGTATCGGCGGGCAAAGCGTCACCGGTTCTCCCGCTGAGGCGAGGCCAGAGACAGGCATTTAGAGCGCGTCTCCTCCAGTCATGTCTACGCCACCTCGTCGCTTTGAGCTGCGCACGGGCGCTCTTGACCACGCATGAACGCCGGTTTTGGTGAGATGCGCATATGTGTATTGTGCACTGGCGCGACGACCCGTAAACGCGGTATGTAGGACCACTGTGTTTTTGTGCATGGGGGGCGAATGAAGACGGTAGGATGGGGCTTTTTGTCACTCGTGGGTGGCTATTGCTTAGTGATTCTTATCGCGTGCTCAGCGCCGTCGACGTCCGTGCCAGGGCCAGTTCAATCGCTCGAAAAGACCCTAGCGGTGACCTTAGAAGTACCCGACTACGCTTTTCTTAGCCTCTGGGACAGTTCATCCTCACTTTATGTGGTGGGCGGTAATTTGAGCTCCGATGGCGGACGCGTGGGACGACTCGATGATGATGGCTATGTAGAACTCGAGCCCCCAGCAGGCCCTCTGCTCTGGTGGGTGCATGGCGTGGATGAACAGAACATCTGGATGGTCGGCGAGCGAGGGCGAATCCTTAAAAAGCATGGTGACCAATGGAGAGACGAATCCATCGATGATGAGAAGTTGGTCTTGTGGGGCGCTTGGGCGGTCAGCGCCAATGACGTGTGGGCGGTTGGTGGCTCCGTTCGTCGTGGTGGGCCCAAGGGCGTCATCCTCCGCTCCAACGGCGATGGTCAATGGCGACGCATCACAGCTCCAGCGCTGCCCACCGACCTGAATCTATACAAAGTCTGGGCGGAGAACGAACGCTCGGTTTTTTTCGTCGGAGAGGGCGGTGTCACGCTGCACTATGACGGTGACCGTTTCAAACGTATCGACGTGGGCGTCCAAGACCTTCTCTTCACTCTAGACGGTTATGCGATGGCACAAGAATCTCATGTGCTCGCCGTTGGCGGCGCAAACGAAGCTTTGGTCTTTCGGAGAGAGCCCGATGGTGCCTGGACGCCAGAGGCGATACCGAGTGGCCCCGGGCTCAACGGTGTGGCGGTGATCGACTCACAGCTCGCCGTGGCGGTCGGTCATCGCGGTCAAATTCTCGTTCGAACCGATACCGATACCTGGCATCGACTCCGCAGTCCCACGATAGACCGGATCGGTGTTCGTACTTTACATGCGGTTAGAAAATACGGCAGGCTTTATGCTGTGGGTGGGGACCTGAGCGTGATGGAAAAAGGTATCATCGTCGAAGGACGCCTCGATGGGGAGTGAAGAGTCTCGTGACTAAAGAGATCGAATCAATAGAGCCGGCTCACTATAGCAGCGCGATGCTTCCCAGAAAGAGGGGGCTGTTCGGCTGGTTTGGCCGTCGATATTTTGATCATATTCGTCTCGATCCGGAGACCGAAGAGAGGCTGCGACAGGTGGCTGATCGCGGCACCCTAGTCTACGTCATGCGAACACGTAGCACCCTCGATTACCTCTTCTTCAACTATCTCTTTATCAAGATCGGTATGCCCCTGGCTCGATTTGCCAATGGCCTTGATCTGACCATCTTCAGAAGCCTGCAACTTTGGTTGAAGACACGTTGGCAAAGAATCGTCGGAGGTCGACAACACGGTGAGCCTCGCAGCATCGAGCAATTCGCCGAGACAATCGAGTCAGACCAACCTGCACTCCTGTTCATGAAAGTCAGAGCGCTCACCAGCGAGCGACGGTCAACACCGCAGTTTATCGAGCGCCTGGTTCAAATTCAGCGCCACCGAGACGAGCCCATTCTGTTGCTGCCGCAGCATATCTCATGGCCTCGGAAACCACCCACAAAGCGACACTCCTGGTTTGATATTCTCTTCGGTGACCGCTTAGCATCAGGACGCTTTCGGAAGTTCATTCATTTTTTACGCTCGTCAAAGCTCGCGTCCGCCCGCATCGGCCAACCCATTGATTTGAAGGCCGTGCTCGCAGAGCATGAGGATTGGAGCGACGCGCGCATCGCACGAAAAGTCAGGCGAGTGCTCATCATCCATCTCGCCAATGAGGCCATGGCAATCAGCGGTCCGCGCGTCAAGTCTGGCGCACTCTTACGTAAAGAAATCTTAGAGCGACGAAAGTTTAAGCAGCAACTACGCAAACTTGCAGACGCAGAGGGCGTCGATCCACTCACTGCCTCTGAGCGAACTCAGCGCTATTTAAAGGAGATCTCAGCGAATCTTAACTTTGAGGTGCTATTGGCTTTCTCTCGAGCACTGGGATTCGTGTTTCGCAGAATTTTCAATGGCGTGGAGGTCGATGAGGCGGGCATGCGCCGCGTGAAAGAAGCTGCCAGGCTGTCGAGAACAGCGCCGCTTATCTTGGTGCCGAGCCACAAGAGTCATGTTGATTATCTCGTGGTCTCCTGGGTGTTTATGAACTATGAGTTCATCCCACCTCACATCGCAGCCGGGCGAAATCTATCGTTTTTCCCGCTCGGCCCCTTATTTAGACGCTCGGGCGCCTTTTTCTTGAGGCGCAGCTTCGCGGGTATGCCTTTCTACAAGTACACCTTCAAGAACTACCTTTGGAAACTGGTCCGAGAGGGGTATCCAGTCGAGTTTTTCATGGAGGGGGGCCGCAGCCGCACGGGCAAACTTCTTCCGCCCAAAATGGGTATGTTGGCCATGTTGTTGGAAGGTATTAGAGAGGGTGAGTTTAAGGATTTACAATTTATCCCCATCAATATCTCATATGAACGCGTCTTAGAGACGGGTTCTTATAAACATGAGCTCACGGGTGGCCAAAAGGAAGTTGAGAGCGTCGCGGGGGTCGTGAAAGCAGGCCGCGTTCTCAGAGCACGCCACGGCCGTGTATACGTCAATTTTTCGGAGCCGGTTCGCCTAAGTGAATATCTAGAGCAGTTCGGTCTGCCGCAGCTCAAAGAGCTCAATGATGATAGTTTCCGCGTGACCACACGCCGTCTCAGCTATCACTTGATGCGACAAATTCACGAAGCGACTGTGGTCAATCCATCGGCTTTAGTGGGCGCGGTGCTCCTGAGTCATCACCGCCGCGGTATATCGGATAAACGACTCCGTGAGTTGGTCGGGTTTACCGTTGATTTGCTGGTACGCCGAGAGGCCCGCTTGTCCGCCTCTCTACAACATGTGCTGCGTGCGCACCAAAGCCAGATCGACGACGCCTACACGCGTAACGCCCGCGATGGCGCTCGGGCTCGCGGCGATGCGCTAAAACCTCTACTCTCCGAGGGCGTGCTTTTGCTCAAACGTCTGATCACAACCATCGATCAGGGGAGCGACCAAGTGCATTCTGTCTCAGACCGTTCACGCATCGAGTTGGACTATTACAGAAACTCGGTTTTAAGCATACTCGCCCCTGATTGTCTTGTGGCCACCGCGCTCGCAGTGGGTGATGATTATACATCGTATGAGAGTTTATCGGCCGAGACCAGACGACTCAGCTACTGGTTCAGACTCGAGTTCATCTACGAGACGGACACCACCTTCGAGGATAACTTCAAGCAAACAGTCGAACGGCTCGCCGACGAGTCCCTCATAGAGCTCTGTGCCGGAGGGATCGTACGCGTCAAGTCCCAACTCGCCATCGACTTTCTGCGTGGCATGATGCTCCATCTCGTCGAAGCATACTGGGCTGCGGCAGACGCGCTCCGAACCCTCGTCGCGCAACCGATGGAGCGAAATCAGTGGTTAGAGTTTGCGCGTGAGCACGCCGAGAAGGAATTCTTACAGGGTGATATCCGACGTGCCGAGGCAGCGTCTACCGTGACGCTGAAGAACGCTTTGGAGCTTTATTTAGCAGAAGGTATCGTCCGACAAACCGTATCCGGCACAGGTCGCAAAAAGGAACGCATACTGGAACTCGCCCCCGGCAGGTCCGCAGATGAGATCGCGTTTCGACGAGATGACATCGGCGCTTTCCTCATTAGGTTCGGAGAAACAACAGCCCGCAAGGCCACAACACCGATCCCATCGGATACGTTTCCGATGCTCGAAGACGAAGCGGCAGAGCAGGCCCCTCCTATCGAGCCCCAGACTGACGTACCCAAAGATAGCGCTCAGCTGTCCTCACCCTCCGACGAATCCGAAGCGAAAAAAGAGTAGAGGATCGCGTCTGCGCCGTCGGAATAATAAGCGCGCCGACAACCAACGTTGATGAAGCCTTGTGTCTCGTAGAGAGACCGTGCTGCTCGATTTCGGGCACGCACCTCGAGATGAAACTCGGTGATGCCATTGCCGAGCGCGCGTTCGACGAAGTCGTCGAGCAGTCGTCGACCAAATCCTTTGCGTTGGTGTACGGGTGACACGCCTATTTCTAGCAGCTCCGCGCTGCCCACGGCCTCAAGAATAAGGTCGAGATGATAACCGACGACTTCACCTGTCTCATCAACACAAACTCTTAAGCAGTACTGCGGATTATCGATGGCTGAGCGCAGCCCATCCGCCGCCTCAACGGCCCCGAGACAGCGTTCAGCGATGGCTGCGAGCTGTGTGACATCCTTCTGTGTCGCGTCGCGGATGTCCACAGTGCCCCTTATTCCACCTGACCCACCAGACGGTGGACTCGCCGCCAAAGATCATCAAGCCCCTCTCCGTTGAGAGAGGACCACGCGACAACCTGATTGACAGGTACCCCGAGCTTCTTAGCAATCTTTGCGAGGCCCGGCTTCCTCTTCGAGGCCGAGAGCTTATCGATCTTTGTGGCAACAGGGATGACGGCATATCCAAAATGACTCGCCCAGGTAAACATCTGGGTCTCCCAATCACCGGGCTCTCGACGCACATCGCACAGAATCAACAAGGCCTTAATTTGCTCTCGTTCTGACAAATACGACTCAACCATGCGACCCCAACCATCCTTGATCTTCTTCGGGACCTTGGCAAAGCCATAGCCGGGTAAGTCACACAGCATGAAGTGGTCGTTGACCACGAAGAAGTTCAGCAGCTGTGTCCGTCCGGGCGTGTTCGACACCTTCGCAAGCCGGCGTCGATTGGCAAAGCGATTAATGAGAGACGATTTGCCCACGTTTGAACGACCGGCCACTGCAATTTCCGGTAAGGTTGTCTCCGGATAATCTTTGGGATAGACCGCACTTTTGACAAAGCTGACGGATTTCACATGCGCGTTATCGACCATTATCAGCCCATCGCCGCGAACAGGAGTGGGATGGCAGCCGCGAGACCGAGCGTTGCATTCAAACGGGGGCGCTGGCCAAGGTTAACCGCGAAGACAATCAGCAGCGTTGACAGAATCGCCGACGTATAAGGCTCACGCCAAGGGAGCCCCCCTGCCTGAATGCCCAACCACACAGACAGGGAGACGAGAATTATCGCGCACACTTCGAGGACTAAGAGCGTCTTCGTGAGCGACAGAACCCCCTCGCCCACCACCAGAGATATTATGCTCAGCACAACAAGATATCCAAGCGCCGCCGCTGGGTTCAGTGGCGATAGAACATAACGCCACTGGTCCCTCGGTAATGTAAAGCTCTGGATCTGGTCAGACGTACTAAAGCTGCCGAGAAAACTGCGGATGGTCTCCCGCGTCACCTCTGAACTCGGTATGGCTGTGGAGACCCAAATACAGACGAGCGCCAATACGAGCAGAACACCGAAATCAAGCCGCTCACGCTTGCTCAGCGGCCCCTGCCAGCGGCTACGAAAACTCGCAAGAAACCCGAGCAATGCGACGACGAACAGGGCGCCGAGCGACTGTTGGAGCCATGGCACACTTCGCGTTAAGACCAATGCACGTACAGAACGCGGCCCCGCAGCCGCCTTGAGCTCCAACACCGTCTCAACAGCGGTGCCGTCGTCGTAACGTCCTTCGGCAACCATGGTACCCGTGAACAGCGATTGGTCTTTATCCCAGCCCATCAATAAGCTTGTGCCTGCGACGACTGCGAACAGAGCCAGCAAGCCCGAGAGCTTTTGCCGCATTGGCAGTCCGCCAGCGGCCACCACAAGGCCACACAGCACGGCCACCGCCAAAATCACTTGAACGGTCATACTCCCTCCCGCCTGCGTAAGCGCGTGGCCAAGCGACCAAAGAGACCCGCAAGGATTAAGCCCCATCCGGTCCACGCGAGCACTTCAACACCGCGGCGCCTGACTGTATAACGACCGACAATATCACCTTCGATCCGCAGTAATTGGACAATCCAAGGGCTCTCTCCATAGCGCTCGTCCAAATCGGGAGCGTCGGCGAAATACCATGATGTTTCACCACCCCCATCCCATTGAACGTCGACCTCTGCGGCCGCACCGAGTCTGTAGATAAAGTCGTTTCGGAGCTGAGTCACGTTAAGTCGCAAACCGTCCTGCGTCACAAACGGCTTTCCCGTCGGCAACTTAATCACTTGTTCACGACCACCCTTCGCACGAGATTTTACACTGAGGACCGCGAGTTGATTATCGCTGCTCCGCGCTTCGCCTAATCGCGCGTAAGTACGACCGTCGAAGTTCTTCTCCCCCACTTCGCCCGTCTTGAACTCCAGCACCCTCTTCTCGGCCGTCGGCATGCCAAAAAAGAGCCCTACGCCTTGCTCCTGCTTCTCCTCGGTTACTTGGGTGCCGAGATGTACGGCCACCGACCGATCAGAGACATCTCGCCGATAGCTCTCAACGGCCTTGCTGCCAACGGTGAGAACACCTGTTCTCTGCGGCTGCCATGAACCAACAAGAACCGCCCAAACCCCGACCGCGACGAGACTAGCAGTCCACCGATGCGCCTGAGATGACCAAAGCGCTATCCCCAGCACACTACAAGGGAGCACGGCCAATGGAAGCCGAACCCAAAGCCCGTCCGCCGGGTTATGGCCAGGTCCTAAGGTCGTCGCTGTTATCGCGCAAACCAGCAACAAGAGTGCCATGGTGAGCACGAGGCCGCGTGATGTAATCAGGCTCTCTAGCCAAGACCAGACACCGCGAATCTGGGGGATGCGTGACTGCGCGCTCACTTTGACTCCTCTCCGCCGGCTGTCCGGCAATGGGTTACTCTCTGCCTCGCCTGCGCCAGGACAAAAGGCTTACCGTCAAGCGTAACGGCGTCATGGCAATGACCGCAGACCTCGGCTTTCTTGGCGTCCCACATGCGACTTTCTATGCGCCGGCTCGACGCGCGACGTGAGCCGTGTTTGTTCCAATAGTTGGCGCCCGGCCCGTGACAAGATTCGCACTGAACGCCCAACAAACCAGACGCTGTCGCCGTGTTGTGACAGGCACCACAGCGCGGGTCCCGTCGCTGCGCCTGGTTGAGCTTTAGGTAGGCCCGCGAGTGGGCCGTTTTCTTCCATGCGTCAAGCTGCTTCGCATGACACTCGCCGCACTGTTCAGCCCCAATAAACTGCTCGGTGTGTGCCACAGGTGCAAGGGATATGGACAGCAGGAACGTGGCTATCATAGTGACTCTCATGAAGGGAAGCCTATATCATTCGCCTGACGAAAAAAACATCACCCAGACGAAGACACCTAAACATTGGGTACTGCTAGATGCGCTTGGTCGCTTTGTGGTGACGGCGCGGACACATTCAAGTATCGTCAGCCCCATGTTAATCGGTCTCACAGGTGGCATCGCATGCGGTAAAACAACCGTGTCGGCCATGTTGAACGACTTAGGGGCGACCGTCGTCGATGCGGACCGCATCGCCCGGCATGTCGTCGCGCCGGGCACATCTGGGCTCGACCTGATCACCAAAACTTTCGGCGATTGGGTTGTGGGCCCAGAGGGCGAATTGGACCGCGAAAGACTCGGCCAACATATCTTCGCGAACCCCGCGGCGAGACAGCAACTAGAAGCCATAACTCATCCTCTGATAGCCGAAGCAAGCGCCCGCGCCATCACAGATGCGCTCCGGGCGCAGCCCCCGCTCGTCGTCTACGACGCGGCCTTACTTATCGAAGCAGGGCGAGCTGATGCATTCAGACCCTTGGTGGTGGTATTCGTCGATCATGCAACTCAACTTGCGCGGCTGATTGAGAGGGATGGTCTTTCGGACTCTGCAGCGGCCGAACGAATCAAATCGCAGATGCCCGTTGGGGAGAAGGCGAAGCTCGCTGATCATGTGATCGATAACAGCGGGAGTCGCGAAAACACTAAACGCCAAGTGAAGATGCTGTGGGAGACACTTCATGACCAGAGCTAGTGCAAAGACGCCAAGCAGGCAGACTGTGCTCATCACAGGATTTCCGCGTTCACTCACCAAACGATTGGCGCGACGCGCACTCACAGCACGGCCGAGACGCACGGTTACACTATTTGTGAGCGCGCCCGACCAAAATGAGGCTAAGAGTTGGGTTCAACATTTTGAGCCCAATGAGCGGCGTTATCTCAGGGTCGTCGTGGGCGACCTAGAGAGTGTCGACTGTGGCTTAAGCGGGACCGAAGCTCGAACATTTCAATCCCAGCTCAGCCATATTTTTCACGCCGATGTCGACTCGAGTACGCCGCTGAGAGATCCCAATCGGCCGCTCGGGCAACTCGCTCGCCTAATTGAGTTTGCCAAAAGCTGCGACAACCTTCGCCGTTTTGTCTTTTTCTCAAGCACATTCGTAAGTGGCGACAGAAGCGGCGTTGTGTTTGAGGAAGACCTCGAATGTGGACAACGGCTACGTACTCGCTACGAAAAATATCTGTACAGCGCTGAGCGCATTTTAAGAGCGACGATGCCTCGCCTCCCAATCACAGTTTTGAGGCCATCTTCGACCATCGGTCACTCTCAAACCGGCGAAGCAAACGGACTCACGGAGGGGCCCTCTTACCTTCTATCTTTAATGCTTCGGTTGCCGACAGAGATCCCTGTTTTTCTACCCGGTAGTGGCATCGTCCCCTTCAATATCGTGCCCGTCAATTACGTCGTGGATGCCGCGTGGACGCTCGCCCACAAGCCAGATGCTTCCGGACGAACCTTTCATTTGACGGATCCAAACCCTGTCAACGCGAAACAAGCCTTCGAACTTCTAGCCGACCTCGCAAATCGGCCCGCGCCTCGATTCGGGAACCTCATTGCGAGCCTAGTCAGGCGTCTTGTACGCGAAACGGGACTTGGACAACTCTTGCCATTCACGAGAGTGTTTCTCGGCGACCTCACCAAACAAGTCACCTACGATTGCGCCGGTACTCTAGAACTACTCACAGGCACTGAGGTCAGATGTCCACCCTTTGAGGCATACGCAGACGCCTTGGTTTTGTGGATGGCGAGCGTGGAAGGGACCCAGCGAAACCCGACGACAGGATTCAATTAGGCAGACTGATTAGACCTTGCTCGACCAGCCTGACGAGCATCTCGAGAACCTCATCTCTCGGCATGGTTGATATGTCGATAATATCTTCTATCGACGTTCGACCGTCGATGAGACTGAGCAAGAAGCTCTCCTGAGGCGTCGTGACCTGCCATTGAACCTCGTTCTGACTGAGTTGTAATCGTGGTCGAAGGTGTAGCTGTCTGACGCGTCGTTGTGGCGCGTCTTTCAATTGACGCTCACTCGACTCTTTGAGTGATGACGCGATTGGATGCCCCGGGGACAGCTGCAGCACACCAAGGCATGCTGCTATCGCCCCTTCATGATCGCCTGCTCGATAACGACTGTCAGCGAGTTGTATCATGGCAGCCAAACCATCATCGGCATCCTCGCAGTCCTCGTCGATGGTTTGCCTATGCCGGCCCCCCTCAGAGATAATGGAGGCGCTCACTTCAACATCGCTGTCCATCGTCCAATCGCCGGCATTTGAGACAACCTGACTCGCCTCAATCACCCGCTCCGGCTTTGGGAGAAGCGCGCTTTTGGACGGGTCGCTCGGAGCGAACGATGAGGCGCTGGCCCATTCTTCGAACCCGTCTTGACTCTCGGAGACTGAAAAGGCCGCCTGTGACATGAGATATGGATCATCCACGGGGTTCTCTGGTTCGCTACCGCCCGTTTCATCGGCAGCCGCCACATGCTGTATGCTGTGATAGGCGTCTTGATTCGCCTCGGGCTCGGCGGCTGTGTCCAGAACGGCCGCACTCGATGCGACCGTTTGCGCCTCCACGGGTATGGACGGAGGCTCGGTGTCATCGGTCGACAAAGTCTCAAATATATCGGACGAGAGCATCGGCGGTAGGTCAATACTCTCATCGGCGCCCGCAGCATACTGCTGTTGCCAATCTGTCGACGAGACACCGTCGGTCTCGATGCGCCGTAGCCGCTCGATGTCGACCAGGCCTTCCAGCGCAGCTTCATCCGTTGGCTCGATCGAAAGGACGCTCCGATAAGCACGTTCAGCTGCATCGAGATGACCCGCGGTCATCGCACGTCTCGCGGCGAACAGTTGCTCTCGTATTCGCTTCATGCGTTCACTTTGTGCTCGCATGCGTCTCTAGCCCATCTTTTGGACGACGCCTTTGAACATGTTGTGTGTGCGGTTGAGTGCGTCGGCAACCCCCTGGAGTTCGTCGGAGTTCTCAGCTGAGATGGCAAGACGCGCCCGGTCTATAACACCATTCGCCTTCCGAATCGCATCCTGTCCGAACTCCGATGCCTGTAGAATCTCGAGCACTTGCGGCAGCATCCGCTCAACCTCCATCAAGGTGCGCTGAGTTTTCACCTTCAGAGACTCAAGCTGTTCGACGTTTCGGCGAGACACAAGATGGTCCTGATTCTCCTGAATCATCGACTCAATCTCCTCTTGTGTCAGGCCTGCGGATGCTGTCACCGTAATCGCCTGTTCTTGACCGGTCTCTAAGTCCTTCGCGCTCACCGCGACAATACCATCGGCATTGATGTCAAAGGTGACCTCGATCTCGACCTCACCCGCCGGTGCTGCGCGCAGCCCTGTGAGGATGAACTCACCCATCATCTCGTTCTCACGCGCCAGGTCGGAATCACCTTGCATGACCAGAATCTTAACGGAGGTTTGGTTATCCTTCACCGTGGTAAAAATGTGACTCTTCGACGTTGGCACGGTGGTGTTTTGAGGAATGACCACGCTAACCAGACCGCCATGAACCATGATCCCAAGCGAGTGCGGTGTCACATCGAGCAAAAGTGTTGAATGTCCCTCTTCTAAAAGCGCCGCCCCTTGAATCGCCGCACCAAGGGCGACCACTTCCTCGGGGTGCACACCCCGCAGGGGCTCCAAGCCAAAACACTCTCTGACCTTTTGTTGCACCAAGGGCATCCGAGTCATCCCACCGACGAGGAGCACCTCATCGATCGCCTCGCCTGCTTCCTCGACAGCCTGACGACAAATCTTCATGGTGCGTTCCACCAGGTCGACCGTCAACTCTTCGAGTTTAGCCCGTGTCAGCGTCTTCTGCAGATGCAATGCCTCACTGCCGCCCGTCGCGATGATGAACGGCAGGTTAATCTCCGTCTCCTGAGAACTCGACAACTCACACTTTGCCTTCTCAGCAGCATCACGGAGACGCTGCAGCGCCATGCGATCGCGTCTCAGGTCGATTTGATGCTCTCGAGCGAAATCAAGCACAAGCCAATCCATGATGATACGGCCGTCAAAGTCCTCACCACCAAGGAAGGTGTCACCCGCTGTCGACAAGACCTCGAAAACGCCGTCGGAGATAGAGAGGATTGATATATCGAACGTACCCCCGCCTAAGTCATATACGGCAACCGTCTTATCCACTTCACGTCCGTATCCATAGGCGAGCGCGGCCGCGGTTGGCTCGTTAATAATTCGGAGGACGTCGAGACCAGCGATCTGGCCTGCGGCTTTCGTCGCTTGGCGCTGCGCATCGTTGAAGTATGCCGGGACAGTGATGACGGCCTGTTCGATGGCGCTACCGCTGTATTCTTCGGCGACGACGCGCATCTCCTGCAAGATCATACTGCTCAACTCTTGGACTGAGTAGACCCGGTCACGCAATTGGATTCGTGGATCACTATTGGGGCCTTCGACGATGGTGTAAGGCATCGTCTCGATCATCGTCCGCACCGGCGGAGAGCCCCATCGTCGTCCGATGAGTCGCTTGGCTGCGTACACTGTGTTGACAGCGTTTGTCACCGATTGCCGCTTAGCGATGTGGCCCACCAGGCGTTTGCCACTTTCTGAGACAGCAACAACCGATGGGGTCGTCTTATACCCACCCTGGTTCGTCAAAACGACGGGTACGCCGCCTTCAACAAGTGCGACGCATGAATTCGTCGTGCCCAGATCGATGCCTATGATGCGGTCCATTGAGTGCAGTCCCCCCGTGCTACTTTAACTTCTTGAGAGCCAATTTAGCCTCTTCATGACGACTGTCGAGCTCAAGGACTTGCTCGAAGACAGTCGCCGCCTTCTTGGATAGCTTAGCCTGCTGATAAATGCGACCCAGAATCAACTTAAACTCAATATTCATCGGGTCGCCTTGAACGGCCTTTACAGCCAGCTCTTCTGCTTTGTGAAGGTCTTGGTCATATTTCAGCAAAAGGTGCGCGATATGTGCGCAATAATCGGGCTTGGGTAAGACATCTGCTGCCTCAAGATAGGCCTCCAGCGCGTCCGATATATGACCGAGCGATTCCTGGATATAACCCCGTTTCCACTGGGCCTCAGCCTTCGACGCCTTCATCCGTTCCTCAGCCAACGCCAGCGCTGCTGAATACTCGTTATTCTTTGGGTCGTAGCTAGACGCTAGGCGCAGAGAATTTGCCGCCGATATATAGCTCTCATTCTCATAATGAGCCATACCTTCGAGATAGAGCTGCTTTGCCTTGCTTATTCGTGAACTGACCGTCTTGTCTCGGCTGACTGCGCTCCGCGCTGCGGTATTTTGCTGGAGGCGCGCACGAAGTGCATCTTTTCGCCCCGATGTTTGCTTACGCATTCGGCCCAGCCGAGCCTTTTCCTGCTTCACGCGGCGCGTCGCGGCCGCTTCTTCTGCGAGCTTGTCTCGCGCGCTGATGGCGTTGACGTAGCGTTCTCTAAATACGGCATTCGACGACAGCAGCTCGTAAGCCTCGGTGCCGTGCTTAAATATGACGGCGATCAAGTCCTCGAAAGGCCCCACATTCTTGCGAAACACAGTGTCAGGATGAAATCGTCGGCTGAACTCAAAGTACGCTTTACGGATCGCTTTTCGGTCATCGGTCGGTTCGATATTAAAAAATTCGAAGTGGTCGATTTGACCAATACATGCATGGAGGAAAACCGCCTCCTTCTTGAACTCTACGGTGAGGATCTCAGCTTCACGAAGAAGGTCTTGGTCAAACTTCATCTGCCCAAAACGTAAGGACCCTGTACCGCGCCGCCGTAAACCCGGAACGGCGCCCAAGTCACCAAACTGCCGGAGCCAACCAGCCTCTTCAGCCGTCGAACCATTGTAGTCTGGTACATCGAGCGCGGGCACAGGCTCGGGTGAGCTGTGACGTTTCCGTAAATTGATTGGACGCCTCGCACCCTGAGCTTCCTCCAAGTACACGAGCCCGACCTTGACGAGTCTTTCGAGGTGCTGCAGCGTTTCACGCTCTCCAAGACCAGTGACAGAACATAGATCAGCAACGCTTGAGCGTCCATCAATACGCGTCAATACGAAAGCGTCGCGCGTATCCAGCTCTACCTTGGTCGCATCGGTGTCTAGATTTCGCTTCGGGAAATCTTCCCAAGCACCAAGCGTGCTATCTTTAGAATCACTCAATCCTTACTCGCTTCATCTACCCAATCTGTATGTTCAGACCAAGATGTCGTCGACCGCTTATCGCCAGGCCTCTCGCGTACGCCCACGCCACTGTCTATATCCCGACTTCTTCATAACCCGATCTGGACGGTAGCTCAACTACATACAACTACATAAAGATCACCGTGCTTGTCATTGTGCTCAGCTTTACTTATGGTGCCGCCGATTCGGGGTCAGAATGACAGGGGCTTTCAGCTCATCGTGCAGACTCAAAATTGTAGGTCAGTTTTGAAACGGTTCGATGCAGGGCAACGCCTTCGAGACATCCCGTTGAATAATGAGTCCAATACGGAGGACTTTAGGTGATGTGGAAGAATTTATTGTTCTTGTGTGGTCTGTTCACACCTCTGATGGCGTTGGCACAGCCCACTTGCCCAAAAGGCAACCTCTTGTCGGCCGTCAAAGTAGCGCGTTCAAATGCGATCACACTGGGTCATCGTTTAACGAATAACCGAGCCGCTACGGACGGAACAGCTTGGAATGGCGCCCAGTCATCGATTTTTAGCAAAGAATCGAGCTTTGCTATCTTCGATCTAGGCAGCGAGCGCTCGATTGCAGCATTGGCCCTGCAAGGTGACAACAACGACGAATACACCTTCGAGATTTCAAAAGATGGCAAGACATTTGAACCCATTTGGACGGTTCCTTTGCATCCGCACCCCGGTCTGCGCACGCGGGTCACACAGGGTCTAGAGACGTCGGGACGCTTCCTCAAAATCGGTGTCGGCTCGCAGGGGGATGGGAGCTACAGCGTGACGGAAGTCCAAGCATTCTGTCAGCTGCCCCAGGTGTGGCCGCCAGCCATTCAGGCAGCCCTGCCCAAGGCATCTAAAACTAAGTTGTCTCGAAAGAATAGACTCGGGATCAAGAAGCTCGTCGTCCTCGGTATCGGTATGTTGCTCTTGCTCAGTCTGCTTTTGCTCCGCAAGTACTCGAATGCAGGTCACCTCACAGCGGGGCTTTATTATAGCGCGATCTTTTTTGGTCTCGGCCTCGCCATATTCATGTGTTTTGCCGTGTACAATGAGCCCACGCTTACGAGCCAACGACCCAAATATCTTGCCATCGCCATGGTCTGCCTCATGCTGGTTTGGGCTGCCATCTCTCTATTCAAGG
This sequence comes from Bradymonadia bacterium, assembly GCA_049889275.1. Lineage (GTDB taxonomy): Bacteria > Myxococcota_A > Bradymonadia > UBA7976 > UBA1532 > UBA1532. Next base: position 46,748 of record JBMHDS010000010.1, read on the forward strand.
CTGCCAAGCCCGCGCCGCGCTGGTTCAGTCGAATTGCGCTCATCTCCATCCTGGTGAGCGGCGGTCTTACGTGGACCAACTTCGGCTCTTTTCACGGCTCAAAGGCAATCCATTACTGGGATACATTCCATTACTACATGGGCGGCAAATACTTCTCCGAGAACCGATACGAACTCCTGTATCAATGCTCAGCCATTGGTGAGGTCGACGACGGACGTCGCGCAGAGTTCGAAAAGCGCAAGATCAGGGACCTGCGAGACAACAAATTATACCCTGCCTCTCTGGCCTTGACGAAGGAAGCAGAATGTCGAGCGGCGTTTAAAGATCCAGCTCGATGGAAGGCCTTTCAACAAGACCTCCGACTCTTTAGGGCGCAAATGGGTGCGGATTGGTGGGCGAAGATGTTCAAAGACCACGGGTTCAATGCCACCCCCGTGTGGACGCTCTTTGGTAAACCGCTCACCGACCTGGGCTGGGCGGGTATCGTGCCAGACGACCGCCTTGTGGACTCACCAAAGAATCGGAAGAACAAGAGCGCGAGTGAGCTACGCGACATCAGAGAACAGGCGAAATCGGATCGCGCAGCATTCGTGAACCGAATCGGCTGGTTGGTGAGCATCGATGGCCTACTTTACGCAGCAGGATTCGCGATGATTTGGTGGGCATTCGGACTTTTCGGCGCCGCTTTCGCGATGCTGATTTGGGCGACAGGCTATCCCTACGCGTATTTTTGGACGGGTGGAGGCTTTGGTCGCGTTCCCTGGTGGTTTATGGCGGTCGCGGGTACATGTTTCTTGAAGCGTGGCTATCCGATGCTGGGTGGCGCCGGCATCACCTGGTCGATGTTACTGCGCGTTTTCCCAGGTGCGTTGATTGGCGGTATCAGTCTCAAGGTTGCCCACAGTCTGATCAAATACCGACGTCTGAGCCGTGAGCAACTTCGTATCATCGCAGGCTGCGCGATTGCACTTGTCGCGCTCGTGGTGGCCAGCCTGCCAGTGGTCGGGGGCATTGACACCTACAAAGAGTTCTTGGGGAATTCCTTTAAACACAAAGGAACGCCGCTGACGAATCATATGGGTCTCCCCACTGTTCTCTCGTATAACAGCAACCTCATCGGTCGAAAGACCAAAGACGAAAAGTGGGCAGTCATCACCCTCAAAGCCGACCGCAGTGAGCTCGAAGGGCGCCTGCTGACAAATGACCTAACGCAGCCAATGGTCAAGCTGAGGAAGTCCGATGGCAATACCATTGAATTGAAATCAGCGGACATCCTGTCCATCGAACAAGACCCTTTTAAGAAATGGAAGCGGGGTCGACAGTCAACCCTAGCGTCGCGTAAGGCGCTTCACTACGGGCTGATACTCTTGTTTCTTGGCATGATTTGGTATGCGGGCCGTCGACTGTCGAACTGGGAGCTCACCGCGTTGAGCACGCTTTTGATTACCTCGATCTTCGAGCTGACATGCTACTACTATAGCTACCTCGTCTTATTCGCGCTCCTCGCAATGCGACGTGGACTCTACATGGTCGCGGCCGTAGGGATGGTCATTGCCGGGCAAGTGATCCAGCTCGATGGCGGATGGTATGACGAACAATATCATTGGGCGTCCGTAGCGGTCGTGCTCGCGCAAGTTTTTGTACTCGTTGGACTTTGTTTTGAGGCCTACCTGGCCGATCGAGGCCGCTCATTGGCGCCACCACTGACAGCAGGCACCGATGCGGTCAACCCTGACGTTGAGCGCGACGCAAGCATCTCCGAGACCCCCGTATCGGAGCACTCTACCGCTGATATACCAACCGCAAAAGAGCCGTCACCAGCACATAACTAAGCCCGCTCCCCTCGCAGTCGACAGCGAGCGAGCGCACGGTCTGACCCCATTTCAGTGGCTCTCGCCCACGAAACGGCGTCTAGCCCATACAAAATTCCAAGATGGCTTTCTGGACGTGAAGACGGTTCTCGGCCTCGTCGTAAATGCGTGACTGCGGCCCATCGATGACCTCTGCGGTCACCTCTTCGCCGCGATGGGCCGGCAAACAATGGAGAAAGATTGCATCGCTGTTCGCCCCCGCCATAAGCTCAGCGTCAACACAAAAATCTGCGAAAGCGGCTTCTCTCGCCTTCGACTCAGCTTCTTGACCCATACTGGCCCACACGTCGGTGGTCACAACCGCAGCGTCCGTAACGGCGTCGGCCGGGTGTCGATGCACCTCGATTTCAGCACCGCGCGCCCTCGCGGTGCGCAGTAGAGTAGCGTCTGGGTCATACCCATCAGGACATGCGATGGCGAGTTTGAAGCCGAGCACCGAGGCCGCATTGATCCACGAGTTGGCCATGTTATTGCCATCACCAATCCAGGCCACTTTCAGCTCAGGCAGACGCTCGAGACCAAAGTTTTCGCAGATGGTGACAAGGTCCGCCATGACCTGGCATGGATGCGTAAGATCCGTCAGTGCGTTGATGACAGGCACCGATGCATATTGAGCGAGCTCGACGACCTCTTGATGACAGAAGGTACGAATCGTGATGCCGTCCACATAGCGGCTGAGAACACGGGCGGTATCCGCGATGGGTTCACCGCGGGCGATCTGAGAGTTTTGCGCGGCGATCATGAGGGCGTGTCCGCCGAGTTGAAACATGCCAACCTCAAAACTGACTCGGGTTCGCGTGGACGCCTTCGCAAAAATCATCGCCAAAGTCTGACCGCGAAGCGCTTGGCTCTGCTTTGATGACTTCAGCTCGAGTGTGCGTGCGAGCAGGCCTCGGATCTCATCGAAGTTGTAGTCGGAAATACAAATGAAGTCGCGCTTTGGCATCAACGGCACTCCTCGATCGCACGGGTCAAAACCGCAACGGCCTCATCGACATGTGCACGACCAACGATCAGCGGCGGCACCAGTCTGAGCGCATCTTTCCCTGCGGTGGTGATCAGCAAGCCAAGATCCCGCGCCTTCGCCATGATCGCCACCCGGTCGACCCGCTCGGGGTCAACCCCAATACCGCGCATCAGCCCCCGCCCACGCACCTCATTAAAGCCGTCAAAACGCTCGATCAGCGGTGCGAGTGATGCCGCAAGATAGTCCCCCACTAGACGACTATTCTCCATGAGGTTTTCAGACTCAATTGTCTCGAGAACCGTGAGTGCTGCACCACAAACCAACGGGTTGCCACCATAGGTGGTCGCGTGCACACCCGGCTGAAACCCGTCTGCAACTTTGTTTGAGCACATCATCGCGCCGATGGGCACGCCACCTCCGAGGCCCTTTGCTAAACTGATGATGTCAGGTTCCACGCCGGAGTGTTGGTAGGCAAACCAATGTCCGGTACGCCCGATACCCGTTTGCACTTCGTCAAAGATCAGCACGATGTCATGCTGATCGCAGAGCGCTCGTAGACCTTCAAGATAGCCGTCATCGGGTACGATGATGCCGCCTTCCCCTTGTATGGGCTCGACGATAATTGCACAGGTCTGTGGCGTAACCGCTGCCGCCATCGCATCGAGATCGTTATAGGGAACATGACGAAACCCAGGGACTAAAGGACCAAATCCCTGATGATATTTCTCTTGTCCCGTTGCGCTGATGGCAGCCCAAGTCCGCCCATGAAAACTCATCTTGGTAGAAATAAACTCGTTTCGATGGCCTTCGCCGCGAACCACCTGGCAATAACGACGTGCCAACTTAAGGGCAGCTTCATTGGACTCAGCCCCGCTGTTCGAGAAGTAAACGCGATCTGCAAAACTGATTTGAGTGAGCTTCTCTGCAAGCTCAATCGAGGGTCGGTTGAGATAGAGGTTGCTGACGTGCAACAGGTTCTCAGCCTGCTGCGTAATCGCTCGAGTGAGCGCTGGATGCCCGTGACCGAGGGCACATACAGCGATGCCTGCTGTAAAGTCGAGATAGCGTTGCCCTTCTGCATCCTGCAGCCAAACACCCCGACCACTCTCAAAGACGACAGGCGCCGGTTTGTAGTTGGGTGTAAGTACAACACTTGCTCGAGCAGCCAAATCGGCTTGAATAGTCTCGGTCATGACGCCTCCGTCCGGTCAACAGCATTGAGCCCATGTAACTCCATGAACTCGTCAGCAGGAACACAAGACTCGATAATCGTGGCGTAGTCAATTCCCTCGGGCCAAACATACACCCAAGTACGATGACCAAAGATGACCTGTGGCTCGGCGGTATTACCAATAAGTTCACGGAGGCGACTCGCCTCAATGAACCCCAATACTGCAAACGATTCTTCATCGCTGTCCCCTTGGCCAGCGAGCGCAATGAAATCGACGTCTGGAAAAAGTGTCGGCTGCAGAGACCAAGTAGCGCTCGTGTAATCCACCGCATCTTTTCGACTCAGAAAACTACCTGCGAGACCCACGAGCAGATCTTCCGTGATGTATTTTCGCATCATCGGCACCATATAGGTGTTCCAACGATTGAAGGTTTGCGCCTTTGTATCGCCTTTGCGCGCACGGCCATGGAGATAAGGCCAGACACGACGTAAAATGATGAGGAATACAAATACAACCGCGCCCGCAACCCACCAGAAGACTTCACTCATCAGGTAACCTCGGTGCCCACGCCTCGATCTGTAAAGAGTTCGAGTAACATCGCATGGCGTAGACGACCGTCGACGATGTGTACTTTTTTGACACCGCCGTTCACCGCATCCACCGCGCACTTCATTTTTGGCAACATGCCACCGGTCAACACGCCGGTATCGATCATGCTCGGCACCTCGTCTTTTGAAATGCTTGAGATTGTTTGGCCGTCAGCCCCCTGCACGCCTTCTACATCGGTCATAAGGAGCAGCTTGCGCGCCCCAATATGCGCGGCAACGGCACTCGCAGCGAGGTCCGCGTTGACGTTGAGTGCATGACCCTCAAGGTCCACCGCGACAGGGGCGATGACCGGAATGTAGCCATCGTCTGTCAACCGAATCAGGTGCTTTGTATCAACATGCTCGATCACACCGACCCGCCCGACATCGGCGCCTCCAACGGTGACTTTCCGGCCAAGCAACAGTCGCCCGTCCGCACCGGAGAGACCGACCGCGCGACCACCCGCATGATTAATACGGGATACGATTTCTTGATTCACCTCGCCCACCAAAACCATGCGGACGAACTTCATCGTCTCCTCATCTGTCACGCGATACCCGTTCTTAAAGGACGAGGCCTTACCCACACGGTCAAGCATCGCTTGAATCTGCGGCCCGCCCCCATGCACAACGACCACCTTAATTCCGATGGAATTAAGCAGTGTGACGTCTTTGGCAAAGCTCAACGCCGCGTCGAGGTTTGTCATGGCGTGCCCACCGTACTTTACCACCAGCATCTCTCCAGAGAAGCGTCGGATATAGGGCAGCGCCTCGATCAGAATATCTGCTTTGGCTTGTAATGCTGAAACATCCATGGTCACTGACTTCCTTTCCGCAGCGCATGCGGCGCACACTACCGAGATTCTGTTCGCGGAACAATCATGGATTATTTTGCTACTTTTCCGAACTCAGGGACCGTCTACGCACACCCGCACCCAGGCCGTCGATACCCGTTACAGGATGTACCGGCGTAAGTCTTCGTCTTCGAGTACCTCGCCTAGCTTGTCTTGCACGAGCGGAGCATCTACGACAATGGTCTTGCCGCTCAGCTCTGGGGCCTTGAAGGATATATCCTCGAGTAAGTTCTCGAGCACCGTGTGGAGCCTGCGTGCGCCGATATTCTCTAACCGTGTATTCGCTTGGAACGCCACCTTGGCTAACTCGCGCACGCCGTCTTCGGAGAATTTGAGTTCAACCCCTTCTGTCGCCATCAAAGCTTCATACTGTCTGACCAAACTATTTCTTGGCTCGGTCAAAATTCGATAGAACTCCTCTTCGCCAAGAGCGCCTAATTCCACACGTATCGGAAAACGTCCTTGTAACTCCGGGATTAAATCGGACACTTTTGATTCGTGAAATGCACCCGCCGCGATGAACAAAATATGGTCAGTTTTGACGACGCCGTACTTTGTGGTCACCATGGAGCCTTCGACGATAGGCAGCAGATCCCGTTGAACACCACCACGCGAGATATCCGGGCCGCTATTTCCACCGCCACCGCGCTGACCACCCATTGCGATCTTGTCGATCTCATCGACAAAGATGATGCCGGAGTTTTGGACGCGGTCCAGCGCCAGCTCAGTGACTCGGTCCATGTCCACAAGACGTTCACTCTCTTGCTCTGTCAGAATGCGTAATGCTTCGGGTACGCGTAGCCGTTGGTCACGGGTCTTCGCTCCGCCAGGCATCATACCCTGTAGATTGCCCAAAGCATCTTTCAGATTCGACATCATGTCGTCCATATTTGAACCAGCCAATATCTCAAAGCTTGGTCCAGTTGGCGTAACTGGGCTCGAAATGGTGACCTCGGCATCGTCCAAATTGCCTGCGCGTAGCTGGGTGCGAAGAGACTCCCGTTCCGCAGGAGAGACCGCTGTCGTCGCTCCATCGGGCCCAACTGCAAAATAATGACTGGGCTCCTGCGTCGGCGATGGGGGTCGCGCCTCGGCGAGTAACAATTCGATGAGGCGGTCCTCAGCGGCGCGGGCTGCGGTCGTTTGAATACGCTCAGATTGCTCGGCCTTGACCATATTGATCGCGATGTCCGTCAGGTCGCGAATCATAGATTCTACATCGCGGCCCACATAACCCACCTCAGTGAATTTGCTGGCTTCGACCTTGATGAAGGGCGACTGACCGATCTTTGCGAGGCGGCGCGCGATCTCAGTTTTACCCACACCGGTCGGCCCGATCATGATGATGTTCTTGGGATTGATCTCATCACGCAATTCCTCGCTCACCTGTCGCCGCCGCCAGCGATTGCGTAACGCGATAGCAACGGCTTTCTTCGCCTTATCCTGACCAACGATGTAACGGTCGAGTTCAGATACAGTTTCTCGCGGAGTGAATGCTGGTTGTTCGTTGGACATGTCAAGACGCTCCTTCTGTAACCGCGGTTGTCCCATCGCCATAGTTGAGCACTTCGACAACCAAATTATCATTCGTGTAAATATCAATCTCCGACGCGACCTGGATCGCCTCGGTGGCAATTTCGTAGGCGCTCAAGTCCGTGTGCTTTCGCAGCGCCTTAGCTGCTGCAGTGGCATAGTTACCACCACTCCCAATGGCAATAATATCGCCATCGGGCTCGATAACATCGCCCGTGCCACTCACAAGGAGCGTGTGTTTATCGTCGCCAACGAGCAGCAGAGCCTCGAGTCGACGAAGATAACGGTCCGTGCGCCAATCTTTCGCGAGCTCAACGGCAGCCCGAATGAGGTTCTGATTGTATGCCTTTAGTTTGGCCTCAAACTTTTCAAACAAGGTAAACGCGTCCGCCGTCGCACCCGCAAAACCTGTCAGAATCTGACCGTCTAGCAGGCTTCGAACCTTAACGGCGTGGCCCTTCATGATGGTTTGCCCTAATGAGACTTGACCATCACCACAGAACACAAGTTGCTCATTCCGTCTGACCGCAATGATCGTCGTCGCATGAAAGATTGCTGCTTCACTCATCGTTCGCTCCGAAGTTTTTGGCCTCGAACGATAGACACCGGCGGTCTCGTGTCAACGCGTTGCGCTCGATCTCATATCATTTTTGAAAATTATGAAACCGTCGAACTGTCTCTTTATGCCTTCAGTCGGTGCCATTTGTCGTCTGGCTCTCCCGTGAGCGTGGATGAGCACGGTCGTATGTGGACATTAGTTTGTCCAAGTCAACATGTGTGTAGCGCTGGGTCGTGGACAAACTTGAGTGACCAAGGAGTTCTTGAATGCTGCGTAAATCCGCGCCGCTACCGAGCATGTGAGTCGCACACGCGTGCCTTAACCAGTGGGGCGTAGCGCCATATTGCTGACAACTTGAACGACCTTGGCGAACCAGCCTTTGAACACTCCGAGCCGATAAGCGGCCACCCCGATAGTTCCTAAACACAGGCTCAGGGTCTGCGTTCTCGCTCGACATCTCTCCTCGGCGCTGAAGCCAGAGCGTCAGCGCCGCATGCGCGTGTACGCCGATGGGAACGATTCGAGTCTTATTTCCTTTTCCGAGAATACGTACGTTCTTTTCGGCAAGATTGAGGTCATGCATGTTCAATCCGACCACCTCACTGACACGGAGCCCACCACTATAGGCCAACTCAAGAATCGCGCGATCACGATAACCCGCTGGCCCCTCACCGAGCGGATGCTCTATCAATCTCTGAGCGTCATCTGGTGATAGAAAACGCGGCGTTAGCTTTGCCTGCTTTGGCGTTCTCAGGTTCTGTGATGGATCAGACTCAATGAGTTCATGACGGACGCAGTATTTGAAGTACGCGCGCAGCGACGATATCCGCCTCGAAATCGTTGCGACGCTTTGCTTCTGCCTGTGCAAGAGACTCAAGTAACGGCGCAATAAACGCCGGTCTACTCGCCCTGGCTCAAACACATCCAACGATTCGGTTGCGAACTCGCAAAAATGGAGTAGGTCGCGCGTGTAGGCCAAAACAGTGTTCTCACTGGAACGCTTCTGAACCTCTAAATAGCGCCGAAAATCTGTGATGCTTGAGTGTACGCTCATGTACGCAAGTGTACACGATTGTCGGTCACGACACGAATTTTACCGCGGTTTGAAGTCTGTATACTCAAAAACGGGGTGGCGCCTATCGCTCGTAGCAGTCAACGAGCTAATCCACTCTCATCCCACCAAAGTTGGAAGGCAGCCTGTGCACGCTCAGCCATTCGTTGTCGACGCATGCGCCTTGGTTCGCGGCGTCGGCGTTCGATTGGTGGAAACAAGCTCCAGTTGAGATTGCTTGGCGCGTAGGCGCTTAGGATGCCATCCGCTTTGAGATGCCTCTGCAGTCCACCGAAGGCCGATTCAGCCGGCGGGGTCGGTCGACATTCAATCCCCAGGCGAGAGAGCAAATGCCAAGCGACTAACATGCCGCAGGCTGTTGACTCGACATAGCCTTCAACACCGGTGATCTGCCCCGCAAAATAAAGATTTGAATCGTCTTTGAAATGTAGGTCATCGCTTAAGAGGGAAGGCGCGTGCAGATAGGTATTGCGATGCACGCTGCCATAACGAAGGAACTCAGCATTCTGTAGACCGGGTAAACTACGGAAAATGGCCTTCTGAGCTGGATACTTTAGACGAGTTTGAAAACCGACCATGTTCCAAGCCGTCGCGTCGACATTCTCCATTCGCAGCTGTGCGACCGCATACGGTTGCTCACCCGTTTTCGGGTTGGTCAGCCCAACTGGCTTCAACGGCCCAAAGGCTAGAGTCATTTCACCGCGGCCGGCCATCACCTCGATGGGTAGGCAGCCCTCGAAGTATTTCGCGTCTTCAAACTCGTGTGCCCGAACTTGGTCGCCGTCGATGACCGCCTGCACAAAGGCCTTATATTGGTTCTCATCCATCGGAATATTAGCATAGGCCGCTCCATCCCCTTTATCGTATCGGCTCTGCCTCCAGACCGTGTCCCAGTCTATCGAATCGGCATCGATGATCGGCGCGATCGCGTCGTAAAATGCCAATGATTCTCGTCCAGCTCGACGCGCAATGTCTTTGGCAAGAGCGTCGTCGGTCAGCGGGCCGGTTGCGACCACACATAAACCGTCGGGAATTCGCTCAACGACGCCCGTCTCGATGGTGATGTGCTCATGCGCCTGCAGCTGTCCGGTGATCTCCGCCGCAAATTTCTCTCGGTCGACCGCCAAGGCATCACCTGCAGGCACCGCATGTCGGTCAGCTGCGGCCATAATGAAACTGTCGGCGGCTCTCATCTCACGTTTGAGTTGCCCGATAGCGTTCGCAGGGTTTTGACTCCGAAAGCTGTTGGAGCAAACCAATTCGGCAAAGAAATCGCTTGTCTGCGCAGGTGTTCGCCGCGTCGGCTTCATTTCGTAAAGGGTCACCTCGATTCCATATGAGGCTAACTGCAGGGCGATCTCACTTCCGGCCAATCCAGCGCCGACTATCTTTACCCGTTCCATACATGCTCCTATCTAGACCGACGAACCGTAAGCTCGGGTGAAGTAACCACCTGGAGAACGTCTCAACCAACCAAACGCCTCAAGGCGAGTCACAGCGGCATTCATGTCCCTAATCGGATAGTTGTGCTCGCGAGACACCGCCTCGATGGTACGAGGCTTATCGTCGAATAGATACCAGAAATGCAAGTCCAACTTTGGCTTGTTTGTCCCATTCAATTCCAAAATAGACGCTGCATCGGGACGGTCTGCCTGATCAAACCACTCTGCGACGGTCGTCAGCGGTTTCGCACCACGTCGGAGTAAGGCTCGGCATCCAGCATGCTGTGGATGATCGAATGAGCCGGTAACGACCCACACCGGCACGCCGGCCTTCAATGCAAATTCAGCGGTTTGGAGCGCTCCGCTCCGAAGGCCTGCCTGAACAACGATGACCGCCTCACTCAAGGCGACGATCCAAGGGTTTCGGTAGGGAAAAGTCCACCTCGCTGCCGCCGTGTCAGCGGCAAAGGGGCTTACAAATCCGATGCGAACGCATGCCAATTGCTTGAGCCTAAGCAATCGGCGAGGATATGGAACCGCGACGCCGTGGCCAAGGACGACGATGGTTTCGCCATCACTCTCCGCACAAGCCAAATGAGCCGCCATATCAATCCCGCTCGCGCCTCCGGAGACCACGCTGACATTACGTTCGGCTGCAGCCTTCGCAATACGTTTGGCCAATTCAAGCCCGTAGTGGTCTGCCCGCCGAGAACCAATGATGCTCAGGCGTCTACCCGATGGTAGTGAGCCCTGCACCCGTAAGACACCTCTATAGCGTCCATCGGCCGGCCAATCCTCGCATAAATGGGTTGTCCAACGCGCGTCGCATTCCCTCAGTCGACCGATCTCGTTGAGATGGATTGCCCTCGAATGTGACCGCCGCAATTCAGTTAGAATTTGTTCTTCTAAGGTTTGTTCATCGACCATACGCTTCCTACGAAGGTCGAGTGCTCGGCGCCCCATCGGCGTTAAACTAAAGCAATGCCAGGCCTCGGGGTCGGGATGAATATGACTCGTCATTCAGCGTGCTCCTCGACATGGACGGGGAGCCTCTATCGACTGTCGCTACGCTGTGTTGCAATTTTTTAGGATATTCGGTCTATGGCTCGCCTAGTAATGCCTTTGCATAATGACGCGGTCACCACGACGGACCTCAACGGCAGATCGGGTGATCAGCGCCGTGGATGAATTGTCTCGAGTGACCACCACAAGCGCCTCACCGATCTGTTCCCAAGGCATTTTCTTGTTCACAGCGAGTTTGTATTCGAACTTGCCGTCACCGCGACGCATCACGAAGAAACGATTGCCGACCTGAACGCCTTGTTTTGAACCTTGATCGATGAAAATCGTGTCGAATTGAGCGAGCTCCTTGCTCGGTGTGAGCGCATCAACAACCATGCCTTGCAGATCGATCAAGTTTTGCCTCGGGTTGACAATACGGTGATGCTGCTGTTCATCCATGAGCCGCATCCCCCGCTCGATCTCGCCATAGGAGGCCACGATCTTCGCGCGGGCCATATGCCTGTCGACGGTCTCAATCTCCACGACCCCCTTGATGCGTATCTTTTGCCCGACCACATCTTGATTGGTGGGATGGATCACATCGTGCTCGACAACGTAGACGGAAAAGCGCTGCCCGGCGCGGGCTGAGCCCAGATCATCCAGTTCGAGATAGACCAGGTCGTCGAGGGCTAGGTAGTGCTGAGTGTGTGGTGAAAAGGCCAGCTGACCCGCGCCTTTGATGGGTTCGTCAACGATGAAACCATCATTGATCGTTACCTGGCGTGTGCCCACGGCACCCACTGTGTAGTTGAAGGGTTGATTGGTGGAACCGTCGGCGGCAACGTTTGTTGGCCTCCTCAGCCTGAGGATATCACCTGGATAGATCCAGTGCGGGTTGGTGACGTGCGGGTTCAACGCCCAAACCGTTGGCCAATTCTGCGGCTCCGAGAAATAGTGTTCACATATGTCCCAGAGCGTATCCCCTTTCTCAACCAGGTACTCTTCCGGAATGTCTGAGCCATCAGCGCTCGCCAGTCGGATACGTTGGGCGTAAGATACGCAACTCACAAACAGGACTAAGAGCACAGTCAGTGTGCTCGCTCGTACCTTTAATCGTTCCATCGCCATCCCTCCTAGTTCCCCTTCGCCGTGAGTTTGTTCAGCACACCCACAGCACGTTTACCCGCTTTGGTTGCAGGAAACATTGTCTTTAGGCGTTGCAGGGTATCAATTGCTTGCTGTCGGTGACCTAACCTGTTCAGGGTTTGACCGATCATTAACAGCGCCATGGGCACTTGATTGCCCTCAGGGTAATCTGCCAATACACGTTTATAGCTGTCTAGTGCGGCTTTATACTGGGCCATCCGAAATTTGACATTACCGATGTAGATGACCGCATTATCAGCATACCCGTGCTTGGGCCATCGCTTGACGTAGGCCTCGAGTTGTTTGAGCGCGCCACGCTGGTTGCCGCCACGGAAAAGATTCTCTGCGCTCTTAAATGCTTCGATGGGATCGTCCAACCGAGTTCGGGGTCCACCCACAGCAGGTTGGCGGCGCGTCGACGTCTCGGGTTGCGGCAACGCGATCCCATCCGCGCGATCGAGCCGCTGTAGGTCGCGCTGGGTGATGTTCGCTGGTGGCAGGGTGCTGCCTCTCGATGGAAAAGACCTTTCAGGGATTGGCCTCGCCGTCCTTCTCGGCGCTGGTCTCACACGACGCGACAAAGCAAGGCCCGCAACCCGGTCTTCCAGCAATTCAATTCTCGATTTAAGCGCCTCAAAACGCTGCGCCATGGCTTTTTGGCCTTCGAGGATATCCTGCATATCGGCGCGCAGCGACGCCATGCCGCTTCGGGTTGGACCGACGCCCGCGCATCCGAACTGTGCCAAGAGCAAGCCTGTAAGACAGATTTTGAGTATCTCGACGTGTACCCTCAAAAGGTCCTCGTGCGTATCTGTTGATGCATCAGCTGTAATTGTTAGCCGGTCCGGGCATCCTGTCAACACCAGCATAAACTCGCATCATAGGATCTATTGAGGAGGTAGACACAACTCCGGCTCGCATTCGGTGCCGCGACAGCCATTAAAGCAACCGCCGAACACCGAGTTCGGCCCCAGTCGTCCCTCCCAGATGCCGCCCTCGAGACGGTCTATGACCAGGTCGCCATCGTCGTCAACCGGTCGCACACTGCCCTTGAGCGTGAAGGCATCGTTGGCCAGCTGAAAGCCGCTGATCACCTCACGCAATACAATGCCTATGCCCGTCGCGAGTACATCCTCGCAGAATGATTGGTCGTCGAGGAAGTCATTTATGCTATCGCATGGCAACAGCTCTGCGAGCATCTGGTCGATGGATACAGGCGCGCTTACATTCAAAACAGCCGGAATCACCCAGTACTCGGCGATGCCGAGCAGAATGAGTCCATATTTGACCGTAAGTGTGTGCTCTTTGATCTGCATTGTCGCACCCGCAATCGATGCATCGAAGGGCGCAAAAATGGCTGACTCGCGACCATTTTCACTGTGAATGTCGCCGATAGTGAACTCTTCGTCTTCACAGTTTTGATTGGCAGGACAGCCTTGGCGCCAACTGAATCTAAACTTCTTCCATCGGTCTTCATTATTGACGAGTAAGCCGTCTGCATTCGGTGTGTTTTCGACAAACTCCATCTCACCTACGATGGTCATCTCTTCGACGATCTTAACCACATCAGCGAGTGCCTGTAGTACGCTAAAGAGCTGTGGGCTCTCGTTGGCGATAATATTGTCGAGGAGGTTCTGAATGGCGCCGTTTGTGACAAAGATACGAATGGCTCGACATGCACCACCGTCGAGATCGATCAGGTCACATAACAATCGTTCGACGGCCTCACCGCGATCTTCACCGCGCCCACCGATGAGCTGCAGCACGTCAAAAAGATCGTTCAATCGCTGGAGGGAAGGATCATCACTGGTTCGCAGCGCATCCCGAAGATTAAATCGATGAAGCACTGAGAAGCGCCCCTTGTATTGGAGGTCGAGGTCGGTCACAGGCAGGTCGATGCTCGTCGACATACCGCCGGCTACGCGCTGATTGTCGATGCAACCAAACGCCAATGGCGCGCCATTACTGCTGTAGGCTACAGCTGCGATCGTGTGCTGCGTGTCTGCCCCAAGATTGTTTATGGCGACTCGATTATCAACTTCGTCGTAGGGTGTACGCTCCACCACCAAGTCAGCGCCGAAGATCTGTCCGGGTGCTACAGCGAGGGATGCGCAATTCTGCCCGTTGGTCTGCCGGTTAAATAGAAAAACCTCAGCCCGGTCAAAATCACGATAGGTGTAGCGGCCGGTCATTTGCGCGTAGATCAGGCGAACAGATAGAGCGCCGATGCCAGCATTGCCGACGGTGACTTGCCAACGAACGGGCGCTGCACCATCAGCGGCCGCTTCGACGATAAACGAGGTCTCTGTCGGACCGATGCGCAGGCGAATGGAGGCGACCCCGTCGTTATTGGTCAGTGCGCTACCGCTGTTGAGCGCACTGCCCTCAACACCAGCCGCCCCAGCGGGTGTGCCACTGTCGTCGAGCATGCGAAAGTTGACGCGTTGCATGGGTAATGGCGCTTGATTCTCTTCGTAGGCGACCTGAAGAGTCACCATACCTGCTGTCAGAACAAATACATCGGGCGAGCCGATCACCATGAGCCGTCGAGGGCCCGCATTCACGCCCCGATCGAATCGAACCGGATTACTGCCGGCGTCCATGGGAGGCTGTCCACCACCATTTCCACCACCAACACCCGGTGTACTCGGTGCAGAATCAGCGCAGGCAAAAAACGTTGCTGCGAGCAGCAGCAACACAGACTTATGGTTCAATTTCATCTGAAAGGCTCCGTGGTCGGATAATCGCGTCCTATATTGAGGCAATGCTCGCGTTCAGTCAAAAAGGTTCGCCTGACGTTAGCAAGCCTTAGCTGTTGGACTCAAGTTTAGGTGGTGTGCTGTTCAAAATTGGACAGACACATAAGCGCTGAGGCGACTGATGGGTCAATCGATCCTATTGGTCCAGTCTTTCCAGCACTCGACCAATTCTGTCGAGTACCTTCTTTGTCTGTTCCACAGTGCCGATGGAAAAACGAACGAAACCTGTCAATCCCGGCATCGACGACCGATCGCGGACGTAGACCTGCTCGTCTCGCAGGTAACTTACCACCCAAGGGGCGCGCTCAAAACGCGCCATGAAGAAATTCGCCGGCGTCATTCGGCACTCAATGTCGCGATCGGTGAACCACTTCGTGATCAGCGCCTTGCTCTTCTCGACCTCCGACAGATACCACTTCAACCAAGCACCGTCTTCAAGGGCAGCGATGGCCGCAACCTGGGCCAGCGCGTTTACGTTCTTAGGATTAAAAAGTCGGCGCAGGTTCGAGATGACACGGGCATCACCCATCGTGTAACCAACCCGGAGTCCAGCCAGGCCGTACGCCTTCGAGAAGGTACGGGTAATGAGCAAGTTGGAGTACGTGTACAGCAATTGCCTCGCTGACTGCCCCGAAAATTCGGAGTATGCTTCATCCACAATCACCAGCGCAGCGGGATTGGCATCGAGCAAGCGCCGTAGAGAATCAACGGAGTAAAGCACGCCAGTTGGATTGTTGGGATTGGCCAGATAGATGATTTTTGGCCTCAATCTCGCCGCACGTGTCAGCAAACCATCAATATCGGGCTGAAATGGGTCTCGACCGTAGAAATGCTCAACGGTCGCCCCCCTAGATTGTACGAACACCAAGAAGTGTTGGTATGTGGGGGAAACCATCAGAACTTGGTCGCCCTCATCCAGGTAAGTGCCGCAGATGGTGTTGAGGGCATCATCGCTACCATTCGTCACAAGGAACTGCTCGTCTGGTAGGCCGTGGTGCTTCGACAATGCACCGATCAGGTTCGTACTGTTCAGCACAGGATACAAGTTCAAGTGCTGGGAATTTCGAAGGAAACCATGAATCGCCTCGGTCACGGCTGGAGACGGCGGTACCGTCGCCTCGTTCCAGTCGATCTTGAATGATTCCAGCTCCGGCTGGCTTCGCATCGCATCGAGTGATGAGACCGCCTTGTAGGGTTTCAGCGCCCGGATGTGCCGCGCCACGGATACACCGTCGACAACGTCAGCCTTTAGATTCTTTGCAACCCCGAGGGACGACTTGGCCATAATCTTCTCTTTCACAAATCGAGCGGGCCCCTTGTACATCAAACGAGGCCGTTCCGGAACTCCCAAGACCAGCTTAGGCTCTTTTCATTTTGACCGGGTCTCGCTACGTTGCAGTCCACGATGGAGCGGAAGCTGTTTTCGAAGAAGCGCGGCGCGGTCGCAGCAAGCAGAAGCAAACATCGTGCCAGACAAACACCACGAGGTACAAACGATGAATCAAGACGAACGAA
This sequence comes from Bradymonadia bacterium, assembly GCA_049889275.1. Taxonomy (GTDB): domain Bacteria; phylum Myxococcota_A; class Bradymonadia; order UBA7976; family UBA1532; genus UBA1532. The sequence goes on from JBMHDS010000010.1 coordinate 63,227, forward strand.
TCGAACAGTTCCGAAAAATGGCGCAGGCGAACCCTGATGACGACTTGGCCCATTTCGCGCTCGGTCAAGCGCTCTCAGACGCAGAGCGTCACGCTGAAGCAGTTCATGTTCTGCGACATGTCCTCAAGATTAACGCGGGTTACTCGAGAGCTTATGTGGTCTTGGGGGATGCTCAGCTCACCACGGAAGACGAGGCCGGTGCGATCAAGACGTTTCAAGACGGCTACGCAGCTGCGATGAGTCGTGGCGACCTTATGCCGGCAATGGAGATGAAGCAGCGCCTCGCCGATCTCGGAGAGACGGTCTCGGCTGACGCGATCTTGCAGGCGGCTGCCCAACACAACGAAGCTGAAGACTTGAGGGAGCCCGAGGCAGGCGAAATACGGTGTGCACGCACTAAACGGATTGGCAAGCAGCTCGCGGATGCCCCATTTGATGATGCCGTCGGACATTGGATCATTGACAATATCTCAGCTGAAAGTTGGGAGGATTGGATGGAAATGTCGATCAAACTGATTAATGAGTTGCGTCTCGACCTCGGGGATCCGGCCGCCCAACGGACGTATGATGAACACCTGAGGGACTTTCTGGGTGTACCCGGTCATCTCTTCGCGAGCCTCAATCAGTCGGAGTAGTCTGGGGCCCCAACTTCTCGAAAAACTCCGCCTCGGTCAGCACTTTGACCCCAGCTTTCTGGGCTTTCGCAAGCTTGCTGCCGGCCTTACCTGCATCCCCAACCACGAGAAAGCTCAGTTTTTTGCTGACGCCACTCGCAGCGACACCGCCACGTTCAATCACGGCCGCTTGAGCGTCCGCACGGCTCATACGCGTCAACGTGCCCGTAAATAAGAATGACTGGCCTGAAAACTCACCATCGGTACTCTCCACCGGCTCGGCTGCCGTCACGTTGATATGGCTGAGCAGGGCATCGATCATGTCCGCCCGTTCATGAATGCCTTTACAAATTCTCGCCGCCGTCAGTTGTCCAAACCCTGGAATGGCTTCGAGCTGGCTCGGCACCAAACCACGCACCGTCTCCAATGTTTGAAAGGCGCGTGAAATGGTCTCGGACGCTGTCTTGCCGAGGTCAGCAATACCCAAGGATTGCAAGAAGGTGGGCAAAGTGAGGGTTCTAGACCGCTCAATTTGTGACAGAAGCTTACGAGCCAAAGTATCACCCATACGTTCAAAACCGAGTAGCGAATCACGTTCGAGAGTATAGAAATCGATGGGGGATGTGAGCACCCCACCATCTACGAGCGTCTCAAGCCAAACCTGACCAAATCCCTCGATGCCAGTGACCTTGGCATAGTGAGCAAGAATCCCGACGGCCTGGGCTGGGCAACCAAGTTGATTGGGGCACAACACAAACTCCCCCTCGATCACAGGTCGAGCGCCGCACGAAGGGCAAGCTGCTGGCGGAAAGATCATCTCATCGCCCGGCTCCAAGACATTCTCTAAATGCGGGATGACCCCGCCGCGGCGCATGGCGACGACCGTGGCATTCAGACTCAGGTTCTTCGCTTGTACGAGGCCCCAATTATGCAAGCTGATTCGGGTCACTGTTGCGCCGCTTAACGAAACGGGCTCAACGATACCAACGGGCGTTAACGCACCGGTCCGACTCACACTCCATTCAACCGACTGAAGCACTGTGGAGGCACTATCACCTTGAAGCTTGTACGCGATGGCGTATCGAGGATGGTGTGCTGTCGCACCGAGGCGATTCTGTTCGTCGAGCCGATTTGCCTTGAAGACGACGCCATCGATCTCAAAGTCTAGGCTGTCTCGGCGTTTTACATAGTCATCGTACCCGTCCTGAACACCGCGCCGTTCGACAAGTCTATGTTCAACTGACTGAAAGCCCCACTGAGTACCCAAGGCAAACTTCTCGATTTCCGTTTCCGCATTCGAGCCCAGCACATCGTATAGAAAAAAACGAAGGCCAACCTTGGCCGAACGATCCGCATCTTTTTGCTTGAGTGCACCAGCGGCCGTGTTTCGCGGATTGGCGAAGGCACCTTTTAATTGAGCAAATCTCGAGAGCGGCAAGTAGATCTCACCACGGACTTCAATGCCACCCTCCACCGGAATGCGCTCCGGCACGTCGATGATACGAGATACATTCTGAGTGATATTCTCACCGACGGTGCCGCTGCCCCGCGTCGCGGCCACGCTCAGATACCCTCGCGAATCGTAACGTATACTGCATGCGACGCCATCGACCTTCGGTGTCATGACCAATTCGCCATCAAACTTACCCGACCAATGCAGCAACGACTTCTCATCGTAGGCCTTGTCTAGGCTCAGCATGGGCTGGACATGCTCAACAGGCTCTCCTGGTACATGTCTGCGAGATGGGCCCATCTCATCGAGCACCACCGACGATGGATTCAGCTCTCTTAGCCGCCTGACCAAAGTGTCATAATCATAATCGCTGATCGTCGGCGCGTTTTGGTCCCAATAACGCTCATTGTGCAGGCGGATCTCTGTCTCTAGTCTTTCAGCGGGCCATTGAAGCCACGCTGTGGGCAGCGCGTCATAATCCATTGGACGATTCTCTCTATCGCTTACTGATCCATCTCTTGCGACTGAACCACAGTAATCGCGGCCATGTTCACGATGGTTCGAACGCGGCAATCGCGCTCAAGCACATTCACCGGGCGTCGCATACCGAGCAGAATCGGGCCCACAAGGTCTGCCCCGCCCAAGTGACGCATGAGTTTATAGCCGATATTGGCGCTATTGAGTTCCGGAAAGATCAGAATATTTGCTTCAGATTTCATGGTGCAAAAATCAAACAGGCGCTCTCTTTGTTCAACATCCAGCGCTGCCCCGACCTGCATTTCCCCATCGACATCAAGATGTGGAGCGTTTTGTCTGATGAGCTCGACCGCCCGGGCCACCTTCCGCGCCTGGGGAGAGTCGTTGCTCCCAAAGTTGCTAAAGCTGAGCATCGCGATGTGGGGTTCAATATCTAGTTTTCGCGCCATGGCTGCTGTGGATTGAGCAATCTCGGCTAAATCTTCGGCACTCGGATCAATATTGACGGTGGTGTCTGCAAATACTTTCACACCATCTTCCAAGATCACCAGATAGGCACCGGCAACCCGACGTACATCTTCGCGGGTGCCGATCACTTCAAGAGCAGGCCTGATGGTGTCGGGATAACTGCTCGAGATCCCGCTTACAAAGCCATCAGCATCGCCCTTCTCGACCATCATCGCTGCAAAGTAGTTGCGATGCTTCAATGTCCTCCGGGCTTCCGCCCGCGTCACCCCCCGTCGATTTCTTAACTGCCAGTAGGCTTCGGTATAGGTATCGAACGACGGATGATTCTTGTGGTCGATAATTTCAATACCATCCAGAGAGATCTCATGGGCTTTTGCGACCTCTTCGATCACATTTGGATTGCCGAGCAACGATGGCTGAGCGATCCCTTCCTCGAGGCAAATATGTGCAGCTCGAATAATCTTGGGATGGTCTCCCTCGGGAAAGACTAACCGTTTTGGCGCGCGGCTCGCTTTCTCAATGACCTGTCGCATCACCTCACGGTCACGACCGAGTAATCTCTCCAGTTGGTTGTGGTACTCATCAAAGTCGGCGATCGGCGTGCGCGCGACGCCCGACTCCATGGCAGCACGTGCCACCGCCGGTGCAACGCGCAGTAGCGCACGATGATCAAATGGTTTCGGAATGATGTACTCCGGTCCGTATTTGAGCTGCTGATCGCCATAAGCGCTCTTTACATCTTCGGGTACCTCTTCTTTGGCCAGCTTCGCCAACGCGTTCACAGCTGCCAATTTCATCTCTTCGTTAATGCACGTCGCCCTGACATCGAGCGCGCCGCGAAAGATGAATGGAAAACCAAGCACGTTATTGACCTGGTTTGGATAATCACTGCGTCCCGTCGCCATGATAAGGTCATCGCGCGTTGCCAGCGCAACCGGGTAGTCGATCTCAGGGTCAGGATTGGCCATGGCCATTACGATCGGCTTCGGCGCCATCCCCTTGAGCATATCCGGTGTGACAACGCCCTTCACACTCACACCGACGAAGACATCTGCGCCCACTAGCGCATCCTTGAGAGTACGATGTGGTGTATCGACCGCGAGGCGCTCTTTATAGGGATTCATTCCATCCGTGCGTCCCTTGTATATCGGGCCACGGCTGTCGCACAAAATGAGATTTTCGGGGCGGACACCAATGTATAGGAACAAGTTCGCGCAGGCCATGGCCGCGGCACCGGCACCGCTGAAGACACAGGTGACGTCTTCGGCTTTTCGCCCTGTCAGCTCAAGTGCATTCACGAATGCCGCAGCGGCGATGATGGCTGTTCCGTGTTGGTCATCGTGAAAAACCGGTATTTTCATACGCTCACGAAGTGTCTCTTCGATGTAGAAACACTCGGGGGCTTTGATATCCTCGAGATTGACACCACCAAACGTAGGCTCAAGAGCGGCAACGATGTCGATAAACTTGTCTGGGTCCGTCTCGGCAATTTCGATATCGAAGACATCGATGTCGGCAAAGCGCTTAAACAAGACGCCCTTCCCTTCCATGACGGGCTTCGATGCTTCAGGCCCAATGTTACCGAGGCCGAGGACCGCAGTACCATTCGACACAACTGCAACCAAATTACCGCGCGCGGTGTAATCAAACACTGTCTTTGGGTTCTTCGCGATCTCTAAACAGGGCTCCGCTACGCCGGGTGAATAGGCGAGAGACAGGTCGCGTTGCGTCTGCAATGGCTTTGTTGGACGAATCGCAATTTTGCCTGCTCGCCCGCTCGAATGATAATCTAATGCGTCCCGACGTTTGGACATGCTCAACCCCTATATTTGTACAAACAAATGTTTAAATCACGGCCCCAAACTTGGCGTAACATTACGACACATGATTGCCAAGCAAAGTCCGCTAAATTAACGCGAGTGTTTATTTCTTGAGTGCGACTAACCGGTCACGTATAGAGCCACAGTTGCGCGAACACCAACATCGCTAAGAAGGTTTGAACACATGCATCTTTTGGCAAAAAATTATCCACTCTTTTTTGTGCTGGTCTTGTCTCTATTCGCTTGTGAGTCGACCCAGCCGCCGGGTGGTAACCGCGACGTCTTCATCGCCCCCAACCCGAGCGTGGATTCAGGATTGCCCGACCAAGACGTGCCCGAGCTTGATGCTTCGAACTCAGATGCCTCCGCCCGTGACATGGCATCCGCATTGGATATGGGAACGACGCCAGGGGATGATGGTGGGACAGAGACCGATTCGCGCCCAGATACGGCGGTCCCCGAAGTCGACGAGCTCAGTGTTCGAAGCTGTGACCATCAGATTCATTATTGGGCGCCTGCCGGTACTGGCAACGTATGGCTCGCGGGGAACTTTACCTGCAATGCCGCTGGCGCTTGCTGGGGCGATGGAGCGCTCCCACTGGCGCTTGAACTCGATAGCCAAAAGCCGGGACATCCTCCGTGCGCTGAGGGCGGTCTTTGTCTTTACACGCTGACCTTATCACCGGAGACACATGGCCTCACACCCGGTGCTGAATACGCTTATAAGCTCATCGTGGGTGCGAACGTAGGCAGCGGGCAGTGGCTGATCGATCCAGAGGCGACACGTCACACCCTCGATGGCGATTGCCTCAATGGCGCATTCGAGATGCCTCCATGTGATGCTGGTCCCGCTATCGCCATCGACCGTTTCGACGTAGATGGACCCTCGGGCTCTGCATCCTTGGGTGCCACTGTAAAGTTAGCCTTGGACGGAAGCCCTGTCGAAGACGTTTCAATTCAGTTAAATGGGGTCGCTATACCGGACATCGAGATGAGCCCTTCGGGCGAGTTGAGCATCACGGTTGATGACCTCTCCGTCGGAAAGCACCGTCTCACGCTATCGGCTCGCGACGCCGCTGGCCGTATTTCTGCAACACAACACCTCCCCTTTTGGGTCGAAAGCGATGAGTTCAACTGGCTATCGACTCCACTCTACATGTTGCTCATCGACCGATTCGCGAACGGCCTGGCAGACAATGATGCGCCGCTGCCCAATCTTGGAGCCAGCGTCAACTGGCAAGGTGGAGACTTGCAGGGGGCGACCGCTGCCATCGAGGCTGGATACTTCGACCGACTCGGCATCAAGGCGATCTGGCTCAGTCCAGCCAACGCGCAGGTTGATCGCGCCATGCCCGGAAGGGCTTCGCCACGGCTCATCGCTCCCTACCATGGCTACTGGCCTATCGAAGGGAGACGAGTTGAATCTCGCTTTGGCGGCAATGAGGCATTGCGCGAGTTCGTTGCAGCTGCGCATGCCCGGGGTATCCGGGTCTTGGTTGATCTCATCAATAATCAGGTGCACGAAGAGCACGCGTACGTTCAGACAAATCCGGAGTGGTTTCGTCGAAGCTGTGTCTGTGGAATCGATGCCGGGTGCGGCTGGAGCGAGCGTCCTCTCGAATGTCTCTTCGCCCCCTACCTCCCGGATATCAACTGGCGCTCAAATGGGGCGAGGCAACAGTTCATAGATGATGCCCTGTTCTGGGTCGAAGAGTTTGATGTCGATGGTTTTCGGGTCGACGCCGTGAAGCACGTTGAGACCATGGCGATCTATAATTTACGCGAAGCGCTCGCAAAACGCTTCGAACAAGGTGGCCACCGGATCGTCATGCTCGGTGAAACCGCCGTGTCAGCACAAGACCAATACGCGGGTTTGTGTGGCGTACAGTTCAACAGCGGCTACGATTGGATCGATGCATACACAGGGCAAAATGCACTGGATGGTCAGTTTGACTTTCCGTCACACCATCGATGGGGCGGCTTTATAGAACGATACAGTTCAATGCGAGATGTAGAAGCGGCCCTTGCCGCGGCTGAAGCTGAGTACATCAACAATGTGCTCAACGTACAATTCTTAGGCAGCCACGATAGCGGCCGCGTCTTATCCCGGGTTCTACGTGACCCGGCGGTAGGTTGTCGCTATGAGGACGAATGCCAGTTCCCGCTCGCCGAGGCAACAGACGAGCCCGCCATATTTCGTCATTTACGCCTGGTATGGGGTCTACTTTACACAACACAAGGCATGCCCCTACTCTATTATGGTGACGAAGTCGCCATGGCCGGCGGCAACGACCCCGACAACCGGCGCATGATGCCCTGGCGAGACGGCGCCATCGCCGAGTTCGACGCGAGTTTGAATGAACAACAAATTGGCCACCTTGAGTTCATGCAGCGTCTTGGTCGCATCCGCCTCGAGCGCAGAGCCTTTCACGGGCGCACCCGCACACCGTTGGTGGTTCGCGACAATCATCTTGCATTTCTCCGTAGCCACGAGGACGATTGGGCGATTGTTGTTGCTCAACGAGATGAAGGTGATGCGGCGGACATCCCACGTCCTAATTGGGTCGATGTCGATACCGAACTGACAGCAATACTTGGGGACGGAACGGTTGAACGTACGGCTGAAGGCTGGACCGTTCGCTCGGGCACATCCGGTTTCACAATCTTTGTGCCTCAATGATTGCGACATAAACTCTGCCGCGCGGGCCATGAATGGGAATGTCATAGCGTGATTGATTTAACTGGTCGAAGAGGCTTGATCATGGGCGTTGCGAATCATCGCTCAATCGCCTGGTCCACAGCGCATCTGGCAAAGGAATGGGGCGCTCAGGTCGCCATCACCTACCAAGGGGAACGAGTCGCCCGCAAAGTCTCGGCGCTCGCCGGGAAGGCCGGCATTGATATCTGCCTCAGCTGCGATGTCCAAAGCGACGTGGAGATCCAATCCACGGTCAAACGCGCGGCGGAGCAACTTGATGGGCTCGATTTTATTGTCCACAGCCTTGCCTTCGCACCAAGCGAAGCGCTGAGTGAGCCCTTCTTACAAACTCGGCGGTCCGACTATCAGATGGCGGTCGATGTGAGCGCCTACAGCCTGGTGAGCATCGCTCGGGCAGCTAAGCCGTATCTGAGTGATACCGGTTCCCTCATTGCCATGACCTATCTTGGCGCGGAGCGCGTGGTCCCAAAATACAATGTAATGGGTCCCGCCAAAGCGGCGCTAGAAGCGAACATCAAGTATCTGGCCTATGAGCTCGGCCCGCAGGGAATTCGTGTAAACGGTGTCAGTGCCGGACCTGTGAGAACCCTAGCGTCGGCGGGAATACCGGGCTTTCGGACAATGCTTAAGAACGCTGCTTCAAATGCCCCCTTGCGACGTACAGTCACGGCAGAAGAGGTCGCGTCGACCACTCTCTTTCTCGCCTCACCACTCAGCCGGGCGATTACCGGCGACGTCATTTATGTGGATGGCGGCTATCATATCATGGGTTTCTCGTCTCATGAGCCAAACGGTTCAGCGGAGTAACATTCGGCACGCAAATTGCTCTCTTTTGGGTCGCGACGTATATTTCGTTAACGAACTGACGGGGGCCCGGGGACGTGAGAATAACCATTACACTATGCCTTATGGTCGGCAGCATCGGTTGTCAGTCTGAGCTTGAGAGCTCAAGACTTGGACAACCTGGGTTAGCGGTCGAGACAAACGCGATTCGGAATGGTACGCGCATGCCGGAGGCTGTGGAGTTAACCCCTGGCCAGATATTGGCACTTGGTTGGCTACATCCACTAGGTGCGCCGGGTGATAACTTTTGCACGGGTACCCTGGTCAGCCCACGAGTCGTCGCCACAGCGAAACATTGCATCGAAGGACGGAACGGACGCCGCCAGTTAGCATTCGGGATGGGTACACTGCCAAGTGACCCAGACTTATCCGTCGCCGTTGAGACAGCTATCGGCCACCCCCAGCTGGATGCAGCGATTCTCATACTGGACACCGATGTGACTGACCGCTTGCCTGAGGTCGAACCCATCCCATTCAATCGAAGCCCTTTGCAAGAAGCTCTCATTGGGGAACCTGTTCAGGCTGGCGGCTACGGAGAAACCTACGACCGCCGCCGGAGCGGACGTTATTTTGCGACGGTGTATGTGCGCAGCATCAATCGTAACGAAGTGGTCGTCGACGGTCGTGGCCAGCAGGGTATTTGCTTTGGTGATTCAGGCGGCCCGGTCATCAGTGTGTTGCCGGAAACTGGCCCTGTGGTCTTAGGCGTTGAGTCATGGGGGGACCCTAGCTGCTTGGGTATCGACCATCTGATTCGTCTCGATGCCATCGCTGATTGGATCGATATGACCACGGCAGAGGCGACTCGCCCGCCCGACGCTGAATGCGCGACCGTGCCCGCAGAAGGCCAGTGCATCGACCAGCAGCTGCGGCGTTGCAATGGCGGCCGTTACATCGAGATCGATTGCCAAGCCGAAGGCCTTGAGTGCCGCACTGGCGAAGACAATAACCGCTTCGGCTGTTACGAAATCGACCTCTGTGCGCGTGTTGGCTCCACCGGCATGTGTGATGACGACAAAGTGGTACGCTGCCGGTTTGGCGAGCTGGTGTTCGAGGATTGCGCTGCCACCGAAGAAGTTTGCACGCAAGATGAGGGTGGTGCGTTTTGTTCAGCGGAGACAGAGCGACCTGGCATCGACGCCTCAATTGCCGAAGACGGCGCAATGGACCCAGCTGACAGTGGGGCGCAGGATGGAGACGTCGATGGCGGTTTGAGCGATGAACAAAACGACATGTCAACATCGGCGGACATGGGTGATAAGGCCGGACAGGAGCGACGAGGGGCCGGTGGCTGCCAGACGGGTGCAGGCTCAAGTGGCGACGCTGGACTGCTGTTGGTCATGTCGTTTAGTTGGTTACTGGTCATTCGACGTCGGCGACGCGGCCTCGGGAGTCATGCCTAATGGTTCAGGAAAGAACAAGACTGTCCACAACCCAACCCATTTCGACAGATTTGAACGACTATGGATTCTCAACCGAGATACGGGTGCGTCTCTCGGAGACCGACGCGGTCGGCATCGTGTTTTTCGGCAGTTTCGCAAGCTATTTCGATGTTGGGCGCATGGACTATCTCGCGAATCTTGAGCTCGAAAGGTTCGAGGGCGTGGTCAAAGGCCTCATACCCGGAGCCGTCGTGCAGCAACAAGCATATTTTCATTCGCCTGCACGTTATAATGACACGCTGAATATGCATGTCCGCATCGCCGCGATCGGTACCACGAGTTACACGTTCCACTTCATGGTAAACCAAAAACGAAACCGTCAACTGGTTGCCACCGGCTCGCTCACATTAGTATGGCTCGATGGGCGATTTCGTCCTGTTGAAGTCCCCGATGACTTCCGGTCAGTGATCGATGGGTTTGAAAACAGAGCAGGCTAATCGATGGCCATAAAGCCCAGATAAGTCGGTCCAGTCTGACCGGTTCCGAGAAAAACACAGTTATCCAGCCGTACCGAGTCTTCTCGACACAGGTAGGCATCATACTGGTCCTCGTCAAACTCAGATTCGCCGATTTCTGTGATCTCGACACCATCCAGCGCAGAGACAGGCCTCTCAATCTCAAGCCTTAATCGTACGAAGCCCCCTTCAGTACCAAGCGAGGCCGCGCGCCCATCAGGTGCGAAAAGAGTCGCCCGGCTGTCCGTCTGAATACTGGCCTGAAATGGGTCATTCAATTGCTCGTCAAGCACTTCAACCGCGGTCCCGATGACCGCACCTGAGTCATCGACGATCTGAACGCCATCAATATCAGCGCCCGGTAGGGGTGGCGTTCGCCGCGCCACACTCAATGGGGTCGAATCGACGAGGAGCAGCTGGACGAAGTCAGCGAGCTCACCACCAGCATCAGGCCGTTCTACCATCCGAACACCGTCATCAATCGGTACCTGCCGCTCAGCGTCCATTGCAAAAACGAGCCCATCACTCATGCCACCATCCTGCGCATTGGGTTGCGACTGGATGACCACGCAGCGCCCCTCCGCTGCCGTAAATGGCTCGCCACACGTTTCAGACTCGAGCACGCACGCTTGCATGAGGAGCGGAATGATACAGAGTCGTCTGAGCATGGATGTAGGTTTCACTACGGTTTGTACACTGTCAAGAGTACAGCGACGAGACGCTATGTTTGCTCTCATTCGGTGGCCTGGACACGACCTGCGCCTGTGCCGAACGGGCGTCTGAGTACAGAGAGTATCGCAAAACAACACGGCATTGACGCCCAACCAGCAATCGAATGCACTTTTTCTGTAAGATGTGTCGGTAGGAGGCGTCCTGTTCCATTGAGTGACGGGGAATAACAGTTGCGGCTGCCCCGTTCAGAGACTCTGAGGCCCCGTCTCGTTTTCGACTTCCTCCCCCCCCCTTGGCGTTGACGAGACTGGGCCTCGCTTTTCTACCGTTCGTGTAATAGCCGTGACATCCTGAGATGAGCCATGGTCTCAGTCAGATTATACTGCGGTCGATAACCCATTTCGCGCTCCGCTCGCCGTCCATCGACCATACAAAGATATCTGAGGTGGTCGAGCTCTGGTGCCGGAAAAGTCGTCAAGCGCATCTTGAACAATCGATTTAACATCGGTCCGGCGAGCAGATGAGGGAGCGGCATCGGTCGGCAATCGGCCATAGCCTGAATCTGACTTAAGGGCGCGGGCTCACAGCCCGAGATATTAAAAATCCCTTGCACGCCTGCCTTCAAGGACAACTCGATAGCCCGGGCGACGTCTGACTCATGGACAATCTGAATCACCGGATCGAAACCAGCAAGGGTCCAAGGGCGCCTCAATCGGAGATAGTTGCTCGGCGCATTACGAACCGCACCCACGATGTGTACGGGCCTCAAAATGACAGTCTCGATTTGTGGATACTTCCAGAAAAAACTCTGTCCGAGCATATCAACACCCACGAGATCTCGAATCTCACTGAATCGTTCTCCGCCCATGAGAGGCGCGCCTTCAGGCAGAAACTGGGTGTTGTCTGGACGAGGCCCATAGACGTTAGCGCTACTGAGCAGAATTAACTTTTGCACGCCGTGCTTTACACAATGCGACATCACGCGGTCGGTGCCTTGGATGTTAAAGCTATAGTGATCGGCGCTGCTCGCTCGTAAATTGTGCAGCACATGCAAGTGCACAACCACATCAAACTTATGCTGTCTGAAGATGGCCTCGCAACGTTTTCGGCGAATGTCGATACAGTGCACTTCAACGTCTTTAGGCACGGTTCTACAAGGTCGTCGGTCGATACCCACAACCGTGTGATGGCGATGCAACAAACCTGCAAGAACACGCCCAAAACGTCCCGCTATGCCAGTGATCGCGATCTTCATGCGAAGATACCATCTCTCTCAGCAAGTCCGCGTTTCAACAGCCCGTCGATGGCGGCGCGCACCACCGCGACTTTCTTCCCGATCTCAATATCGTCTTCCTCGGGGTCCCCCTCGAAGGTCAACGGTCGTCCGAAATAGATACGGTACTTGACCGGTAATGGCATCGGTCCAAGAATCGGGATGAGCAGGTTTGCAATCAGAGGGAATGCGGGCAAACCAAGGGCACGAGCTGCAACGTCGACGTTGTAGAGATTGAGATATTGCTCTTCGGCCCCGACGACCCCGACAGGCACGATTGGGGTGCCCGTCTCGAGCGCAAGGCGCATAAAGCCATGACCAAACTCTTTGAGTTGGTACGCCTCGCGATAGGTCTTATTGATCCCTCGAACACCCTCAGGGAAAACCAGCACTGGCGCCCCTTGTTCGAGTAGGCGCCGACAATTCTCAGGCGTGCCGAGCACTTGACCCATACGGGCAAAGAATACACTTGCGTAAGGCAACGAAGGGACCCACCGCTCGACCATCGACCGAGCGGCACGTGGTACGGGGCTGTCCAGCATGAGAGCAGTCGCGATCATTGCTGCATCGATTGGTATTTGACCGCTGTGGTTGCTCACAAGCAATACACGACCAGTCGGAATCCGTCGAACGCCAAAGGATTCGGCGCGAAACCAGCTCCGATACAAAAAGGTCACAAACGGCAGCACCCACTTTAGCTGCTCGGGCGTGTAGCCAAAATCATCACTGTGACGACCATCCAGCTCACGGTTTAGCCCGTCGATCGTATCTAGCAGATCCGGTGGTAGCCGACGCTCGAGAGTTTCGAGCACCGTAGACCTTAAATATCTCAGCAAGAGGGCCTCCGCAGTCACAGTCACGAGCGCCATATCAACAGCACGTCACGCGCCGACTTGTATGATTTACACGAGTCGGTCAGGATGCGGAAGTATGCTAAGGAGTATTCGATATGAAATTGTCAGCGCTCTGCCCGGTTCCACTACCTGACCTTCCATTCACCGAGGACGTTATCATTGAGCGCGGTGTGCGACAGCGGCTCGACCATGTATTGGAGGCCTTGCAGTTAAGCGACCCGCACTATGTGTTTGACGGGAATACCGCGCCTGCATTCGGCTTTGACCTCGCGGGCAAGAAGCAAGTCCATCTTGGCGCCGAACCGCACGCAGATGCAAAGACGGTAGCCGTTGTCGCCAAGGCGCTTGAAGGCGCGTCGAGTGCGGTTGCCATAGGGAGCGGTACGGTCAACGATCTCGTTAAGCGCGCTGCGACAATAAACCAAATCCCCTATGTGGCATGTGGCACAGCCGCGAGCATGAACGGCTATGCAAGCGGCATCGCCGCAATTCTCGATGACGGCGTGAAGACAACGGTGCCCGCCAGGCCCCCCTGCGCCATCATACTCGATACGGATGTGCTCGCTCAGGCACCAGCGCGGTTGACGCAGGCGGGCTTGGGCGACCTTATCAGTAAGCCAGTGAGCGACAGTGATTGGTGGCTCGCAAACGCCATCGAAAATACGGGTTACTCAAGCCTGCCCAGCAAAATTGTCGACCATGCCGTACGCGCAGCGGTGTCGGCGGCGGGTGGCCTGCCTGAACGGATACCTGAGGCCCATGGCGCACTCGGAGAGGCTCTGATCTTAAGCGGTGTCGCCATGGTGGCGGCAGGCAGTAGCAGTCCCGCCAGTGGCGGCGAACACCTCATTAGTCATCTATGGGACATGGAGAATGTTGCCAGCGGAAAAGCGACGCGTTTACATGGGGCACAGGTTGGTGTTGCCACCTGCATCTCTGCAGCGCTGTATGACCTCTTGCGCAAGTGCGAGCGACCACGGTTTCAATCACCTCCAACATGGGCCGAAGAAGCTGCCCGAATCAAGTCAGAGCACGGCCCACTCGCCGAGGCCGTACTTCGACATGCTGAGAACAAGCACCAGAGAGCGCACAAGCGAGTCGCCTACCTGAGAGACCATTGGCCCGAGATTAGAGACCAATTGGCGGCGCGCGATATCCCAAGCCCACAGACGATTCGGAACATCTTAGACTCAGCAGGGGCGCCTAGTTCCCTCAAGGCGCTTGGCGAGTCTAAGCAGAATACGGCGCGTGTTTTTCGACTCGCGCGCGACATTCGAGACCGAGTAACCGTGCTAGATGTCGCGTTCGAACTCGGTATCTTGCCTGGACGTATTGATGAGGTTCTGGCCTTGTCGGGCGTCGCCTAGAGTGAAGCGCCGATTTTGCCGGTGTTGGCAAAATGTAGTTTCGCCACCTGACCGAGCGCGCTCTGGCCATGTCGGTCGAGGAGCTGCCGTCCCGCAGACAGCGTAGCCGCACCGCCGCCGAGTGGAAGCTTGATGTCGAATCGACGCGACAAGGCCCCCACCCCTCTCAGGAACGCTGCGCGCGCGAGAACGCTTGCGGCAGCGACCGCTGGATCAGATTCTGCCTTTGGCCATTGGTCATAGTTAAGACTTGGCTTGATCCTTGAAAGCGCCCTATTCATCGTCCCTTCATTCGCAAAGCGGTCGATGAGAAACCACTCAGGCCGTGACACCGCGTCGTCGATCAGATTTTCAATAACCTTCGCATGTGCCCAAGCGAGAAGCCGATTGAGGTTTCCAATTTTCGAATAGAGTTGATTGTACTTCTCGGGACCGATCATCAGAACCTGGTGCTCGCAGAGCTGACGGATAGACCCATCCATCTGTTTAATACGCTCATCGGACAGCGCTTTGGAATCATCGATACCCAATTCAAACAGCAACGGTAGGTCAGATCTTTTAACAGCGACACCCGCGACCACGAGCGGGCCAAAATAATCACCTTTACCGGCCTCATCTGTCCCGCCCCAAACGTCTGGATTTGGCTTGGGATGACGCGCGAGAGCCGCAGCATATGGGGTCGCGGAGGACGAAACGTCGGACAGAAGGCCTCGCCACGTCGACGCCTCTTTGCCTTGCAGTAAGAGTTTTCCAGATCGATAGAACGTCGCTCGGACGTCTGGACCTAAAGCACGCCAGAATGCATGTGCAACATCGTCGAACTCAAAGTCATGTCGGTGAAAAAATGCGCGAATGATGGCCTGTTCGTTCGGGTCAATCTTAATGGTATAACTCGAGCTCATTGACGACTCCTCAAAATCGAGCCAGATGGTCGGGCGTCCGGCGATGACGCTCAGCGTTTAGAGCGGGCGTCAAAGAATCTTGTGTAATTCAATGACAGCGGCATCGGACCGATGACTTACGACATCTTTGAGTATATAGTCTATCAAATGCTGAAGGTAGCACCGTGACGAATCCATTATTCGATACGAGCGGGCCGATCGCTTTCGATCGGATCACCGCCAGAGATGTCGTGCCCGCGTTTGATGTAATGCTGGCTGAGGCAACGTCGGCACTTAATCGCTTTGACACATCAACCCGATTTGAGCACTACGACGACGTTCTCGGGCATCTAGAGCGATCAACAGGGCAAATTGAGGACGCCACAAGCTGGATTTCTCATCTTGTTAATCTCACCGGCGCCGCTGAAATGCGTGAGGCGTTCAACATCATTCACCCTCGAGTCGCCGCATTCTACTCATCGATCCCACATCATGAAGGGCTTTGGGCGGCGGTTCAATCGCTGTATAGCCGACGAGCCGAGATGTCCCTTTCGCCCGAAGAGCATCGTGCACTCGAACGAACGTACGAGCATTTTGTTCGACATGGCGCTGCCCTCGACGCAGAATCAAAAGCGCAGTTGATGAACATCGAGCTCGAATTAGCGAATGAAACAAACGCCTTTGCCCAGTGTGTCGTAGACGGAACAGACGCTTACGAATGGTTTGTCAACGACGAGACCCAGCTGAGCGGCTTACCGGAGTCGGATGTCGCTGCGGCCGCGGCCTCAGCCAGAGCCGCCGGTAAACCCGGCTGGCGATTTACTCTTCAGGGGCCTTCCTATGTTGCGGTGCAAACGTACCTGAATGACCGGGACGGCCGGGACAGGCTGTACCGAGCCTACAATCGACGGGGCGTGGAAGCACCGTATGACAATACGAACCGGCTAGACCGTATCCTAGAATTGAGAGCGGAGAAGGCCCGACTCCTTGGCTATAGAGATGTATCCGACCTGTACCTTGCTGACCGGATGGTTCGTAATGGCGAGACCGCACAACGGTTCGTGGATGACTTGGTGTCGAAGACGCAGACTGCCTTCGAGCTTGAACACGCAACCCTCGTCGAGTTTGCTGTCGACCACCTGGGCATGACCTTGCCGCTCCGGCCGTCGGACTTGGCGTACGTTGCCGAGAAACAGCGGAAAGCCCGTTACGATTTCGATGAGGAAGCGCTCAAACCATATTTGAGTCTTGATACGGTACTGGCAGGCCTATTCGACCTGCTCGGCAAGCTCTACGATGTTCGATTCGAATCGCTGCCGAACCACCCGACTTGGCACAAGGATGCATCAACGTATCAAGTAGCCGACGCGCAGGGCGACGTCATTGGTGTGTTCTACCTTGACCTTTTTCCGCGGTCCGGTAAGCGAGGAGGCGCTTGGATGCAGCCCCTACGAACGGGCGACCTGAGCGGTACAAATCCTCACGTCGCAGCCGTCTGTTGCAACTTCAAGCGCCCAGTGGATGGCTCGCCTGCCCTCCTTCGGCACAGTGAGTTAGAGACGCTCTTCCACGAGTTTGGTCATCTGATGCATCACTTACTCTCTGAAGTGTCAGTCAGGCAGCTGGCCGGCTGTAATGTCGCGTGGGATTTCGTGGAGTTTCCATCCCAAATCATGGAGAATTGGTGCTGGGAGCGCGAAGCCCTCGATCTGTTTGCAAGACACTACGAAACGGACGCGCCTATTCCGAACGAGATGTTCACACGTCTGCAGAAAGTCCGAACATACAGAGCAGCATCAGCGATGATGCGCCAACTCGCATACAGCGCCATCGACCTGGCACTACATCGAGACTACGACGCAAGCAAGCATGGCAGCGCATTGGAATTCGCGCGAGCGCGAGCTCAACGGTTCACCCCGGTGGCGCTGCCCGAGGGCTATGCGATGATCGCGTCCTTCCAGCATTTGTTTGGTGGCCCGGTCGCTTACGCAGCCGGCTATTACTCCTACAAGTACGCAGAAGTCCTGGAGGCCGATGCGTTTACTCGCTTTAAGAACGAAGGTCTCTTCTCTAGACAAGTCGGTGGCGCGTTCAAAGACGCGGTCCTGGCGAGGGGGGCGACCGAAGATCCAATGGCGCTGTTCATACGGTTTATGGGTCGAGAACCGGACCCCAAAGCGCTGCTCGTACGTGCTGGACTGTTTGAAAATGGGAGCGTTCAGACATGTTAAGGTCCATCGATGTACCGCAGGCAAACGCGCTAGAGACCGTAAGACAAGTGGTTTATGCCATCGACCGCGGCGTTTGTCGCCTGGAAGACTTGGCCGACTTCACAGGCTTTTCGGTACGTCATACAGGCTACCGCGTTCATGCAGCACGCATTTTGGGGCTGGTCCGGTTAGTCGATGATGAAGCAAGCATTACGGCGCTCGGCGAGCGGCTGTTGTGTACAGACCCAAAGAGCACCAAAGAACGGTCGGTCTTCTATGATGCGATCGTGGGCTCCGCTGTCATACAGCTGCTCGTTCCCGACTTACTCTCATTGGTACCGCCGAACACAGAGACCATCGCGTCTCGCTTGTTCGAGCAGACCAAACTCAGAGAATCAACTGCGCAAAGAAGAGCAGGCGGTTTATTGGCTTGGCGGCGCTACGTATATGGTGAAGTCGCAAAACAAACGCCCCCGGGACGTAAGCGGAATGCGTCAGGGGCCAGGACGGATGCCCCGATTCAGCTCAACCTGTTCGACACACTTTAGGCAGAGGGCGCCGCTAAGGCGTCGTAAATGGGATACGAAAGTACTCAATCTCGACATCCAGTGTCGTGATTCGGCCCGTATCGCCCTGTACATGATCTTCGATGGTGAGTGTGAACGTACCCGTCGCGGGCAATCCTGTGAAACCATCATAGATGCGTCGGTCGAAGTTAATGTTCGCATTCGTAAAGGGCAGAAAATCGTCATCGACCCCTCCGTCAAGACCGTAGCGTCCGTCGCGATTCCATAACACCGCGACGGGCACCCCATCCCAGCTTGCGGTGATCTTGAGATCGTTTAGAAAGCTATGCTCTACGACCAGGTCTCGCACGGTGAGTTGCCTGATGAAAGCACCGTCCGGTGCATCGAATGGTAGATCGATTCGGGTGGTACCCACCAGACCACGACGGTAATCTCGTAATTCACGAGTTTCATCCAAATGAGCACGGCCGGACCGAGTGGGGACGACCGTGTTTACGATGACATAGTCGTTCTTGGCGCTTTCGTACCCGTACACACGCGCATAATAACGCCCGAGGGGTAATTCGAATGCGATCACCTCATTGTCGGATATCGTCACGGACGCCGATAGGCGCTCTCCCATCTCATCGTATAGCTCGAGGTCTAGATCACCTTGACTGTGGTCAAACATGAGGTGAATTTGCGTCTGCACCTCTTCCTCAACGTCAAAAACATACCAATCATCATCGTACTGACAGATTTGTCTGCGCTCACCGTTTGGCGGGAACGGTACGGCTTGAGAGACGCTGTCATTTTGTTCGGACACTAGACTAGGTACATCATCAAGGCACGACTCGAAGGCATGGTAAGTGAGTGTATAGGGCGTTGGCTGCGCACTTGGTATGGCTTTATATACGCGCACGAAATAGGTACTGCCGGCACCTCCATGGCGGCGAATCGATACCGACTCCTGTCCATCGTTTGAGCGCGAGGTCGCTAACACTTCGAGAAGTCCATCAGCGCCAATCTTCAGCAATTGCAGGTCGAGATTCCCATCGCCAGCGATAAACTGAATGTCAACCTCAAGCCCATCTCCGCTGGCGGGTTCGACAAAATACCAATCCTCATCGTATGGACAGAGAATCAGGTCTGCATATTGCGCGCTGCGCGTCAGCCCCGGTGCCAATAGGCTCGCCCGCCTGACGTCGCGATTATTGTCTCGCTGATCAAACTCATCGTCTAGACACTGGCTCGGCAAGTCCGGTGTGTTGGGATTACAATCATCATCGAGACCGTTACCGATCACTTCGAATAGGCCGGGGATGTTTGGGTTCACAGGTTCACAATCATCGTCGTCAACAACACCGTCGCCATCGCCGTCATT
This sequence comes from Bradymonadia bacterium, assembly GCA_049889275.1. GTDB lineage: Bacteria > Myxococcota_A > Bradymonadia > UBA7976 > UBA1532 > UBA1532. The sequence goes on from JBMHDS010000010.1 coordinate 82,665, forward strand.
AACCACGTCCGCGCAGACCGTGTCACCGGCTCGGCAATTGTTATCGATGCCGTCGCCACAGTTATCACGGTTATTCTCCACCGCGCTCGGTGACACCTCAGGATTGGTATCATCACAATCCTCGATAAAGCCGATCCCATCTCCATCAAGGTCATCGTCGGCGGTGCTTAGATTACAGTCGTCATCTAGACCGTTATAGGGCACCTCCTGGGCGCCAGGGTTGACCGTGCTGACGAGATCATTACAGTCATCGCCACCGTAGTCTTGAGCACGAAATCCGTCGCCATCGATATCCTTGTCACGGGTATTTGGATCACAATCATCGTCGATATCATTGTAAAAGACCTCTGGAACACCAGGATTAATGTTCGGCGCCGCGTCATTACAGTCGTTGGCCTGCCGATAACCATCTCGATCGAGGTCGTCGTCGGGTGTTGCAGCATTACAATCATCATCGCGGGCGTTGTATGGGATCTCGTTTGTACTTGGGTGAATCAGCGGATCGTTGTCATTGCAATCACCCATGGCCTCAGAGAAGCCATCTCCATCAGCATCACGCATACTTAGAACCTGGTCACTGCCGTCACAGTTCTCATCGACGAGGTTGCTCGCGATCTCCTGTGCGTCTGGATTGACCGTTGGGTCCGTGTCGTCACAATCCCACCCACCAACGCGCTCCGCGATATAACCATCACCATCGAGGTCCGCATCGCTCGTCGTGGGGTCACAGTCATCGTCGAGACCATTGTAAGGCGTTTCAGAACGACCCGGATTAATACTCGCATGTCCATCATCACAATCGACGTCTTCGGTGAAACCATCGCGGTCAGCATCGCGGCCACCACAGTGATGATCGATCCCGTCACAATCTTGATCGATGCCGTCTTCACAGTAGGCCGTTGCGTCCTCAACCATACCGGGATGAACAGTCGGGTCGTTGTCATCGCAGTCAAACCCGAGGCACCGTGCCCCACTGCCGTAACCATCGCCATCGAAGTCTATGCAATCAGCAATGCGGGGGATGCAGCGACCGTCTTCACAATAGTGCGTATCATCACAGTGTGTATCGAGAGCGCATTCCACCGAGTAACAAAGACCGTCCAGACAAAGCCCTTGAACGCAATCCCGGTTATCGACACAACCTTGCCCTCCACGAACCTCACAATCGCCGCTCGCTTGATTGCACACTTGTCCGCCCGGACAGCCCACTTGTCGACAATCGTAATCAGCACCGACGACACAAACGCGTCTCGCCGGGTCACACATCGCACCCTCTCGACAAACACGCTCCACATTACAGTCGCCCACCCGGCAGGCCCCGGACTGACTTCCGTCACGAATACAGACCATCCCGGAGGCGCACTGAAAGTCGCTCGAACAGCCGGCTGCCGCTGATGGAAGCGCCTGACGCGACCCCTCCGTCGAGCAAGCGCTTGAGAGGAGCAAAAAAGCAAACAGCCAAGAATGGTCAATTTTGAAGTACACGTCTACGGAGCCTAACGGGCATTTATATGTCGTTGTGTAACGAGCACACTGATCGAGAAATCACTGTGCCACCTGCTTATTATTTGTCAGTATAGTGCATTGGTAGCAAAGGAACGACATCGAGTGCCAACTTACCTCATAATTTTGCTCGCCAGCCTTCTCCTAGGCATGATCGGTTGTCATGATGACTCAGCACAAACCTCGGTGCCAATCTTACTGCAAGATGAGATGAACAGTGACGCCGCGGGTTTTGACGTCCCCGACGCATGGGTACCAGACGAAGGCGCCGAGCAAACCGGTGACGATATGCTTGAATGGGTTGACGTCCCGGTCAACTATGGCGAGTCCGAGATGCTTGAGTTCAACTTGCCCGATGACGTCTACGGCGTTCATGTGACCGCCATCGGCGAACCCGGATTCATCTTTGCGGTCTCTCATCTCGAAGGCCCCAGTCAACAGGTCCTCGTAGCAGAGGAGCCGATGGGCGTTACTATCGGGCCTCAACAGAGGCAATTATCTCCATTTCCAGGGCCTTTCTTCAGCCCGAATCGGAGCGCCTCCCCCACCACTGAGATCGCCACCTTACTTGCGCCGAACAACCCCAGCGTTGCGCTCGAGCCGGGCTTGTGGAAGCTGCAAATCCAAGCATTGGGCGCCGCGGGTCTCGCGTTCACTCAAGTGGAGTTGAAGATCTACATCAAACGACGCGCATCAGTACAGACGACCGGGCGACTGCGTCTACATATGTTTTTCACGGGTGCGAAGGGCTGGACGGCAGAGAACGTCGAGACGAACGACGAGTTTAGAGCGTCTTTCGAACGCATGAAGTCTTTCTATCAGGCGATCGGCGTAGAGTTGGAGATCGCCTCCCTGAACAATATCTCCGATGAATTTAGGCAAGTGGATGTAGGGCCAGATAATCCGCTACAACGAGACAGTTCACTCCACCGGATGTTTAGCTTGAATGGCTACGATGACGGCATCGCCTTGTTCTTTGTCGAGCGGATTGGCATGGGGCAACAAGGCGGGGTCGTGGGTGGGCTCTCGGGCGGTACGCCCGGCCCGATCAATACACCGAACACTGTGCGCAGTGGGGTTGCTGTCGCGACCATGTTGTCATCAACGCCCGGTGAGCTGGGGCATGTCATGGCCCATGAAACAGGTCACTACCTCGGTTTGTTTCATACCCAAGAGCTCGTCGCAGGCGTCACCGACCAAATCGAAGATACAGAACCTGGCTTTCAAGGCGTCGACAATCTCATGTTTCCAACGGTGACGAGCGCTCCGGCGAGCCTGACCGATGGTCAGGCATGGGTGATCTATCGTAACCCGGTTATCGAGGAACTCAATTCAGATGATTAAGCTCTTGACGATAGGACTCATTTTTCTCTCGGTGGCACACGCGGAGACACGGCGTTCGACTCTTTTGGAGCACTATTTAAGCGCCATCGACATTCCAATGACTGCATTTGAGCTCCGCGACTGCGGTGCTACGCTAGACGCGTTGGCGAGTATCGCGAATGAAGATACGCATCGCCTCTATGTGCGCGTTCGGGCCGTTGCCGCCATAGGCATTATGAGCGAGCCGAATGCTCTAGATACGTTGCGACACATTTTAGACACCCAGGTCGATGAGGGGATTCGTGTAGAGGCAGTCTACGCCATAGCCGCGCTCTCTCCAGGCATTAACGTCTGGCAACTCGATAGCATTTATGCATCATCCACCAATATCAGCACGGGTGCAGTTCTGCGCGCGATCACCCGCGTGACCGAGCGACTCAGACCCTAACGACGCTGAAGGGTAATCTCCCAGGAATTGCCACGGCGGTCATTGAGATCCATCGCTTTCAAAACCTGCGGGCGATAGCCACGCCTAGACACGCGCACGTCAGCCGTGATCGCCACGTCACAAGCCGCGTGCTCCGAGCAGATAATTTGGCCATCTATCGCGCGGCTGAAGCGTGCTTTTCCGTTCGTCACCAGAACCCGTACGGTATCGGTGGCCTGAATCGCATCGTTTTTGTTCAATTTGAGCTGACGGACAATATTCGGGGGTGCCGACTGCGTCGGGATGTCGTCTCGACGCGTCGTGCGCTCAATCTTTCGCATCAATTCAGCCACGCCTGCATCCGCTTCCAGCCCTATACTCTCCAGTGGTTTTCTGTCTGAATCTTGGATCGACAACACATATCCTGCAAGAACCAGGATGATGATGCCGACCACAACAGCCATGATTTGATTCCTGGAGATGGCCCCACCTGACGCGACGGTCGATTGCATGGGCGGCAAAGGAGCAGACGGGTCTCGGTCTACATAATCTTCCTCAACCCCAGATAAGCTTGCAGCTTCGTCTGCAGCGCCACTCTCTACCTCCATGACCGACGAAGACTTACGCGCTTCATCTCGCCACAGTTCAGCGAAAGCCGAGCGGTCGTCCTCGACGGTCTTGCTCGAATCAAAATCATCCATCTCTCTCGAAATGAGATTCAGCGGCGCAATCTCTGTCGCGCTGCGCAGAGAAGATTGAGGATGTTCTCGGTTCAAATGCGCACGTGTTGCATCTCGCAGCGCATCAAAATCGGAAGACGATATACTCGAGATCTCTCTCCCAACGACGTGACCTTGCTGCGGCGATGCGTCGCTTGTATCCAGCTCGCTCTCCGCAGATGCAACACCAGCGCCCGTTTGTAACCAATGTGGTTGTTCTCTTGCCCGGGTCACTTCACCGACTTCCAAAGAGAAGACCGATGATGCAGCGTAGCTATCAGTAAACTCTCTCCGGTATGCAGCGATCAAGCGCTCAAGCCTCTTGACCAGTGCAGCGGCGCTCGAGGGTCTCAAGCTCGGATCTTTCTCCAGACATAACATCACGATGTCATCGACTTGGTCGATCAAAGACAAATCGGGAAGTAGCGACTTAAGTGACCTTGGGACGCTGTTGATGTGGTGGTCCAAGAGCTCTCGTGTCGTTCCAGTAAAGACATCACGACCGACGAGCATTCGATAGAGTACAGCCCCAAGGGAATAAATGTCACTGGCAGGTGTCACGCTTTGCATCAACGCCTGCTCCGGAGCCATATAATGAGGCGATCCCTTGATCCCCATGGAGGGCAGCAGTAGGTCTCCCATCGTTTCGGTATCGAGCAGCTTCGCAACCCCGAAATCCAAGACTTTAACCGCGATTTGGCTGTCACCGGGCAAGCGCTGAATAAAGATATTGCCCGGCTTCAGATCGCGATGAACTAGACCAATGGAGTGTGCCTCTGCGAGCGCCTTTAGAACTTCAATGACGATCGCGAGTGCATCTCCAACATGGACCGTGCCTTCTCTTCCGAGGCGCTGCGCCAAATCCTCTCCCTCAAGGAATTCGGTCACCATGTATGGCTCACCGCTTTCCTGAAAGCCAAAATCTAATACCTGAACGATCTGCGGGCTGTGTAGCTTACTGAGATTTTGAACTTCTGAGATAAAGGCTTGCTGAACCGAATCATCATGCCTCACATCAGCGCGAATCTGTTTGATCGCCACCCATCTATCGAGATGTGGGTGCCGTGCTTTCCAGATCGTCCCCATACCGCCCTCAGCGATAGGCTCAACAAGCTGGTAGCCACCAATGTATACAGACGCTTTCATAGCGCTGATGATGACTGATCCAAGGCCGAGAATTCAATCGTTAGTTGGCCAAAGTCCACGACTTGAGCAAGCGTAGATATCCATGACCTCGTCGTTGTCTTACGCGCAGCGGAATGGATGCATCATGGCGATATCGCTGCCGGGTCGTGCCAATCAACCTTTGACTGATTCACCGGGCTCTCAAGCCGATACCACCCGGGCTGTTCCAGAGGTTTAATCAGCGGACCGTCGACGTCGATCTTACCACCGCCACCAGGGACTTCAATCACGTATCGTGGACGATCAAGTCCGGACAGCTCTGCAATCGCCCTCCGATAAATATCCTTACCTCGCTCCAATGACACCCGGAAATGTTCGGTGCCTGGCGCCGGATCCAGATGGTGCAAATAGTAGGGTCGTACACCGTGTTCAGCCAATGTACCCCATAGAGATGCGAGGACCTGGGCGTTTGCGTTGACACCGCGAAGCAACACCGACTGGTTAGCAAGCTGAAAGCCTGCTCGCCGGAGGGTCTGAAGTCGATTCAGCGCAATATCTGTAAGCTCCTTCGGGTGATTAAAATGAGTCACGATGCGAATCCGCCATGGGTCAGTTAAAGCTGTGATCAGTGCCTTCGTGATGCGATGAGGAAATGTGACAGGCACCCGCGTATGAATTCTAATCAGTCGCACACTCTCAATCGCCTGCACATCTCGAATCAGACGCCCAAGTAAATGGTCGGACAAAACAAGCGGATCTCCCCCACTCAGAATGACCTCGCTGATCTCTGGGTGCCTTTCGATGTATGCAAGGGCCTCAGGCAGAGCCTGATTCAAGCGCACCACCTTCTCGTTGAGTGTGACCTTTCGGAAGCAATACCGGCAATACATCGGGCAGATATGTGTGGGTAAGAGCAAGACACGGTTTGCGTATCGATGAATCAATGCGTCATTGACGCGATGAACATCATCACCGATGGGATCGCGCCGGGTAGACTCAAAATGGTTGAGTTCCTGTGCGCTCGGAATTGCCTGAGCCCTGATTGGGCAGTCTGGATCATCCTTGTCGATGAGGTTGAGATAGTAGTCACTGACAAAGACTTTGTGCTGGCCCTCAGCTGCTCGTAAAGATTCGATTTCAGCTTGTTTGACCAGTCCGCGGCGGTGCAAATCATCGACGGTACGCGCCGCCTTAGACAGGCGGGTCTGCCATGAAGTCTCCACCCGAGCTGTCCCCTCGGGTGGGGCCGATCCAATGATGGTCAGTGACTCACGCTCACGGATCGGCATGGGTGACTAGTCTTTCGTTTCAGGATTCTCTTGGGCTTTAGCCTTTGCGTCTTCGGCATCTTCTTTAGCTGCTTGCTTGGCCAGCTTAGCCTCGAGTTTCTTGAGCTTATTGAGCCCCTTATTCACTTTAGCGATGGACTTCAGGAAGGCCTTCCGAGTCTTCGCAACGGACTTCTTCGCTTTTGTAAGCGCTTTTTTATCGCCGTTTGATTCAGCACTGCGGTAGTCGTTGATCGCCTGACCGTGGTTTGTGTCATAGGCATCCATGGCCTCCATATAGAGCTGGCTTGCCTTCATAATTTTCTCTTCAACATCGGCGAATTTCTGCGCCGCAGATTGCAAACGATTCAACCGCTCTCCGAGCGCTTTGCGTCCCTCTTCGACTTTCTTCTCTAGCCCTGGGAATGGGTCTTTCTGGGTTTCTTTCTTGGCCTGTTTTGGCGCAGCCTCAGCTACGTCACCCGCTAATGGGTCGAGGGGATCGACCTCAGCTAATGCAACCGAACATGAGAACCACATCACCGCTGAGACCAACAGAATGGAAAAAGAATGACTAGGCATAATGACTCCTTTAAAAACTGGCGTTGCATAGTGAACCGGATGGCAAAACGAATCAAGTCTCGAGATATTCGAATTTAAAGTTCGACGGTTTGTTCAAATGAGTGAGCCAGCGGTCATCAAGCCTCATCGCTTCGCAATGCGCGTCGCTGGCGATAGCCCTGAATAGTCTGTTCCAAACGCTCGACGAGGCTGTATTTCGGCCTCCAACGAAACTGATGCCTTAACTTGTCTGACCGACATACCCAATGACCCGCCGTCGCCTCTCGCCATTTATCTCGCGTGAACAAGAGCTTGCGATTCGACAATCGCGCGTACCACTCCGAAGCAAATGCAGCCGCGTAGCTGATGGGGGCCGGTAAACGAAGTCGTAACGGCTCTCGATCCAAGAGCGTGCCAATTTGTAAACCGAGGGATTCATAGGTGCAGACCTCATCGGCCGCCACGTGATAAATTCCATAACCCGCCTCAGGCTTTCCCCCCAAGCGTTCACCGGACCACAAGACCTTAAGGAGCGCGTCGACCAAGTCATCGACATGAATGGCAGATACCGAAAATGAGCGTCGTGTCGGCATGATGTGAACACCTCGTTCGATTGTCTTAAAGAGCGGCAGAGAAGCGGTATCCCCTGCGCCAAGAACCATGGGCGGTCGTACGATGGTGGTTGGAACACGTTCGGCGAATGAGCAAAGTGTCTGCTCAGCGGCCAACTTTACACCGCCATATATTGAGACCGGCTTAGGCGCATCCCCCTCTGATTTGCCGCGATCGCTTACGCTCGGACCGATAGCCGCCAATGATGACACGTGAATGAGCGCGGGCGGGCTGTCTTGCTGGGCGCAGGCGCGACCGATGCAGGTGGTACCACCCACATTGACGGTGTGGAATTCATCTCGCCACGGTACACGCAGTAAACTCGCCAAATGAATCACGCCATCAACACCGTCCACCGCCGAACTTGCCACGTCGTCGTTGGGAAGACTGCCCACACAGATTTCAATGCGATCGGTGGGCAATTGAGACAGATCTGAGTTCGCGCGGGCCAAAACGCGTACGGCCATGCCTTCCGCCAATAAGGCCTGCACCAGTCGATGACCGATGAACCCGGTCGCCCCGGTGACCAGGACACGCTTCGGATGTTCCATGCTACCTAGCCCATCACCCGACGCTCAACAACATGCGCCCACGTCATCGCTATCAGCCGAGCTGATGTCGCCCGGGCCACAGTCGAACAGGCCAAAATGGGTGTCAGTCGTCCCGTCGATTCTAAAGTGATCTTTAAATCGGGTATCCTGCAGCATGCTCGCAGTGTTCGAGCAGACCGGCATTGGCTTATCTGTATAAAAGACATGGTGGTCATCGAGCGTAAAGCGGTGGGGGCGATGGGGTAAGGTCCCCTTGTACCACGCCACTTGGCCGTAATCTTCGCATCGGTCTTCGAGTTCGGGCAGCTTGAACACCCGAACCGTAATTGAGAAGAAGCGGACATTGCCACATCGTGCTTCGAGTTCGGGGTTGTTAGGGTGGATAGGACTTGACGCGATGACGCGATAATCTCTTATCCCGAGCTCCGCGAGCAAGCGACGGAAGTCCTGAATGTACATCGCGCCGCCCAAACACTCACCAACCAAAACAGGGTCAGTTTTCATGTGTTTGGGTAAACGACGGTCAGCGAAGACATCAGCGAAATATAGCTCTCCCCCAGGCTTGAGGACGCGAAAGATCTCTTTGAAAACAGCTGACTTATCTGGAGCTAAGTTGAGCACGCAATTGGAGATCGCCACATCGACGCTCTCGTCAAGAATGCCGACGCGACCGAGATCCTCCATATAGCCACTCAAGAACGTCACATTAGACTTTTCAAAGCCAAATCGCTGTCTGTGTATTTCCTCATAACGTCGGGCTGTCTCCAGTTGGGCCTCCGTCATGTCGATACCGATAACACGACCTGTTTCTCCGACGAGTTGACTTGCGAGATAAACATCGCGGCCAGTACCACAGCCCAGGTCGAGGACTGTGCAGCCTTCAAGTCCATCGGGAATGGGTGAGCCGCACCCATAGAAGCGTGTTTGAATCTCATCGGCGATGCGCGCCGCCAACGGCCTCAGGTACGGCTCCATCGCTTCGGTTGGACAGCAGGCTGTGGTTTGCAGGTCCGCCTTTGTCTTCAAGACTTCACCGTAATAATTTTTTACATCGTCATGTGTATGTACACTCGTCATGGATCCGCTCCTATCGTCGATAAGGCTCATTAGCGCGACCTGGCCCCCTAGACAAGTGGTCGTGCGGCTTGTCAAACAGTTCGTTCGCCTCCGGGTTTAAGCAAACCGCTGGCCAAGAGATCATCGCTGAGCATTTTAATAACCGCAGCACCACTGTTAAGACGATGGCGTCTAGCGACTTCAGCCGGCGTATGCCCTTTCATGATGAGATCCATCCAGACATGTTCAACGAGTGAGATTCTGTGACCAACAGGCGAAATTGAGAAACGCAGCGGCGCAATTCGACTCAATAGGTCGTAGACAACTTCGAAGGGCCGAGCGCGCGAGATAAAACGCTCTAACTCTCCGACTTCAAAGCGACTCAGCTGCGTCAGTGCCTCGGCACTGGGACGTAGACACCTCGATACAGCGATTAACACATCACTCTCCACATCTCGTTGCGGTCCAGAGCACATCGGCGGCAAACCACGCCAGAGGCGTTCGCGGGCGCGGTCTATGATAACGCGGGCCGGCGAGCTGAGAGGTTCTGCCATGACCACACTGTAGAGACCGCTCGACGCACTGCGCTGAGTACCGAGCCTGATACAAGTCAAACCACACTGGTGCCAAAAGCTGAGCAGGTCCGATGTGGCTCCAAATGACGTCGCAAAAAACTCAACGCCCGCCTGCGATGCAGTGTCCCTGACCGCGTCAATCAGTGCTGCCCCGTATCCACGACGCCGATGTTCCGCGGCGACCGCAAGTCGGGCTACACGCCATGTCTTGAGTTGCGCCGCATCGACTAAGCCGAGATGAGCGGCCATAGTTTGAGGAAACAAGTGTCCCCGCAATCGACGTCGACCATCAGCTACGGCGTTCGCTAGAGTTGTCGTCAACGCGCCTTCTTCAACCACAACCGCAGCACCAACCAACCTTTGCCCAATTCTTGCACACCATACGGCCGTATTCGGTGCGTCATACAATCGCGCTAGGTCCATGGGCGCCGTGCGGTAATGAGCGTCCTTCAATAGTGCAAAGACGGTATCTACTTCGGCTGGGTCAGCATCGTTCCTGAGTTGCTCAAAGACAGGCTCCGTCAACCGGGTCTCTCCGATGCTCGAGTCACCACCTTCAACCGTCAAGGCAGACAACCCCAGAGCATTCATGAAGCTCTCTTCAACGGCCTCATCACTTGGCCAGCGAATCGGTTCAATCAACTTATGGCAACGGTATGAAGGGAAATTTTCCGACAAATATTTTGCAAATCGAATCACAAAACCTTGCCCAGTCCCTTCGTATCCATGGGTGGTGCTCGAAAACACAAGTCGGTTGTAGGTATCGGTAAGACGCTTGAGGAGTGGGACCGGAATCGCGGCGGCTTCGTCCACGAAGACAAAGCGACCCGGCGGAAGCTCGCTCGCAAGCTCAGCAGGTGTTGCGAAATACAGCATCGATGAGCCAAATCGGAGATGTGCCCCCTCCTTGCTCAGGGGGAGTTCACTTGTCAGCAGCTGCGCGATGAGTGGCTTTACAGCACGGCGCGTTGGCGCGACGATAAGACCGCTCATGGGCTTTTGGGCCAGCGCGTTTGAAAGCGCAATACCAAGTGCAGATGACTTCCCACGACCGCGATCCGCCATCAGCACAAGTGGTCGACGTTTTCTGCCAAGCAGCACTTTCTCGATGATCTCAACAGCGGTGGCCTGATCGCGTGTAAGCGACTGGCCCTGCGTCCGCCTGGGGCTCGGACCTTGTTCGCCTATATGCCCAACCGTCTTCTCGGCAGCCGATTTAACGGATCCGAGCCGTTCATCCCAAATTGAGGTGTGACGACACCCGCTCACTGCCGACCAGAACCGCCGCGTATAATGGTTTGACACCTCCGCAATGCTGACCTCATGGGCCAGCAAGCGCTTCGATAGAGCCTCACCCGTTTTGTCTTCGCCCCAGTGCGGCCTAAAGAGCACGATGACACCACCGCCCACCACCGTGCCCACTGCAGCAGCAAGCGCGTCCGGCCACAGACCTTCAAGACAATCAGCGAGGAGCCAATCATACTCCACACCGAGCAATCCACTGGTCTCGTTGGGCCTTGTTCGTGCGATGGAAGATGTAAACGCCTCGCGGTGGCTCAGAAAAAGCGTTTTTGCTCCGCTAAGAAGGCCAAGCAACGCATTCGCTACACGGTCGCACCAGGCAACAGAGCCAGATACGATGACCACATGACGGTGCATCTGGCGATGGACCCGCGTCTGAATACGAAACGCCGCTTGAGCAATTTCCTCCGGCGGTAGACGCAGCGCGCTCACGACCGGATGCTACTCGGTGGATTCATCTGATTCGACGGACACCAGGACTGTCCCAGCGTCAACCACCTCGCCTTCGGCGCAATTGACTGCCGTTACGACGCCCGCGTTCGGTGCACAGAGCGCCTGCTCCATCTTCATGGCCTCCAGCACAACCAACGCTTGCCCCTCTTCGACCACCATACCCGCCTCTACGTGCACTTTGATCACGCGACCTGGCATGGGGGCTGCGCAACCACCAAGGCTATCATCCTGCTCTTGACGCGGAAAACGAGGCGTCTCACTCGTCTCGAACACGTGTCCATTGTGACCAACGAAGACGCTGCCCGCGCCCGCATGAAGCGCAAACTTGTACCGATTGGTGAGACCCGTCGCGTCGGTGATTTCAAGACTGACCGACACCGCGTCAGAGTGAACAACAACGACTTCAGAGAACGCGCCATCAACCTCTACTTGATAGCCACGGCTACCCGTACGCCGGTATGCAATACTATATTCTTGATCAGCGACACGCCAAGTATCTCGTATGGATACAGCCCTATTATTACGCCAGCCAGGTCGAATACTGCGACCGACTTGCCTTTGAGCTGCACGATTCTCAGCACACCAGACCACGGCAGCGATGGCGCACCGATGTCTTTCAGAGTCGTCGCTTTCGTCGGACCATTGAGCAAAATGCTCACCCAAGAAATGAGTGCTAAAATTGCCCGCGATAAACCGTTCGTCTTCAAGCACCGCCAAGAGAAAACGTCTGTTGGTTTGCACACCGGCCATGAATGACGTTGACAGCGCTCTATGTAGCTTACGAATGGCCGTATGCCGGTCAGGAGCGACGGTGATCACTTTCGCCAACATCGGATCGTAATCAATTCCAATGGTTGAACCGGCCTCAACACCACTGTCGATCCGCACTGAGACTTCGTCTTCAAAGCGCCAGGCGAGCAACTGTCCAGTTGCAGGCAAGAACTCATTTTGAGGGTCCTCCGCGTAGATACGCGCTTCGATAGCATGTCCCGTTCGGGTAATCGTTTCTTGGGCCGGCAAGGCCTCGCCCGAGGCCACGCGTAACTGCCATTCGACCAAATCTAAGCCGGTGATCATTTCCGTGACTGGGTGCTCGACCTGCAGACGTGTGTTGACCTCAAGAAAGTAGAATTCACCGTCCGGCGACATGATGAACTCCACGGTCCCTGCCCCCACATAGCCGAGCGCTTCACCTGCAGTCACAGCCGCGTGGCAGAAACGCTGCCGCAAAGATTCATCGATCGCCTCAGAGGGCGCTTCCTCGATAACCTTTTGAAACCGCCGTTGAATGCTGCACTCTCGCTCAAAACAATGAACAACGTGCCCCAGTGTGTCTCCAAGAATTTGAACCTCGATATGTCGAGGTGACTCGATATACTTCTCGAGTAAGAGGGTGCTGTCGCCAAACGCCGATTCAGCGACTCGGCGTGCTGTGACGAGTGCATCTGGCAGCAACGCCAAATCACGTACGATAGACATACCTTTGCCGCCACCCCCTGCTGCCGCTTTCACGAGAAGCGGCACGCCGATGTCATCGGCGGCTGCGATTAAAGCGGCATCGGATTGGTCATCTCCGGCATAACCAGGCGCTACGGGTACCCCCCGCCCTTGCATCAAAGCGCGCGCCTGAGATTTATCACCCATCACGCGAATCGCCTCAACGCCAGGTCCGATAAAGGTGAGACCTGCTGCAGCCACGGCTGAAGCAAACTCAGCGTTCTCTGCCAAAAATCCATAGCCCGGATGAATCGCCTCAGCCCCAGTCTGCTTTGCAGCCTCGATGACGCGAGACATATTCAGATAAGATTCCGCAGCGGACGAGGCACCGATACACACAGCTTGGTCGGCAAAACGAACATGCGGCGCTATAGCATCGGCCTCGCTGTACACTGCGACGGTTTGGAAACCGAGACGATGGCAAGTCTTCATGATGCGGAGTGCGATCTCTCCACGGTTCGCGACGAGCACCTTCTGAAAATTCATGGTCATGCTCCTCGGCCTAGTGCCTAAATACGCCAAATTGCATCGTCCCCTCCACAGGCGCATTCAGCGCAGCCGAGAGGGCAATGCCAATGACAGTTCGAGTGTCCCTGGGGTCGATGATACCGTCGTCCCACAGTCGAGCCGTGGCAAAAAACGCATCGGATTCTTTGTCGATCTGCTGCTGGAGCATGGTCTTCATCATCGTCAACTCCATCTCATTGACGTCCATGCCGCGCTTCGCTGCCGCGCCGCGTTTGACAATTTCCAGCACACCTGCGAGCTGTTCACCACCCATGACCGCGATCTTGTGATTTGGCCAACTGAACAAGAATCGAGGCCCATATGCCCGGCCACACATCGCATAATTGCCCGCACCATAGCTCGCTCCCATCATAATGGTAATGGCGGGCACGGTGCTATTGCTGACCGCGTTGATCATCTTCGCACCATGCTTGATGATGCCACCTTGCTCATATGCAGTGCCAACCATAAAGCCTGTGATGTTCTGGAGGAAAACCAGCGGGACGGACTTTTGATTACAGAGTTGAATGAATTGCGCGCCCTTATTCGCCGCCTCAGAGAACAGCACGCCCTGATTCGCGATGATGCCAACGGGGTAACCGTGAACGTGAGCCCAGCCGGTCACCAAAGTCGTCCCATATTCCGGTTTAAACTCATGGAATCGAGAGCCGTCCACAACGCGCGCGATCACTTCCCTCGCGTCGAAGGGTGTACGAACATCAGCAGATGCAATGCCGAGCAAATCATCAGCGGGATAGAGCGGCGATTCAACAAAGTCTTTGGGTGTAGGGCCCTTCTTTTGCCACTCCAAACAACCAACCACCTCTCGTGCGATTCGAATGGCATCGAGTTCGTCAGCGGCGAGATAATCACTGACTCCGCTCACTCGGCTATGCATCACCGCACCGCCAAGGTCTTCCTCATTGGCGTCCTCATTTGTTGCCATTTTGACCAACGGTGGGCCTGCGAGATAAACACGGGCATTGTCTTGTACCATGACGACGTAGTCACTCATACCTGGCACATAAGCACCACCCGCAGTGGAACTACCAAAGACCACACAGATCGTCGGCAGGCCACTTGCTGATGCCCGCGTGAGGTCTCTAAAGGCACCGCCACCAGGTACAAATATCTTGGACTGATTGGGTAAATCAGCCCCCGCCGACTCGACTAGATTGACTGTGGGGAGTTTGTTCTTTTCGGCGATTTCAGATAAGCGCCGTGTCTTAAGCACCGAGTACTCATTCATCGCGCCGCCTTTAACGGTCGCCTCCGTTGCAACAATAAGGCACTCGACACCAGACACCACGCCGATTCCACCGACAATACTCGCGCCGGGCTTAACGCCAGCCCCGGTTTTGTATCCGGCGAGCGGGCATAGCTCGAGAAAGTGACTGTCACGGTCGAGGAGTCGCTCGATTCGTTCCCTTGGGAGCAGTTTACCGCGTGCGACATGGCGTTGAACGTACTTCTCGCCGCCGCCTTCGTTGGCCGCATCCAATGCCTCTTGCAAAGCCTTTAGACGCTCTAAGTTTGCCTCTCGATTTGTCTCGAACTGCGGATTTTTCAGCTCGATGCGACTGCGCATGGGAAAATCAGAACCCATTTTTACTCCCTCCATGTCCGCGCATGACGTCAATGCCACCAGCGGTCCGTCATCATACGCCGTCTGACAGAAATGGCACCCCCAAAATAGGCCATGTATTGAATGGCGCTGCAAGCCAAGTCAGCCTGTGCTCAGTCCAAGACATCCATGACGCGCCGGTACGCCTCCGCGCGGGCTAAGTGCCCCATGCGAGCGACCTGTTTTGCGATCTGTGATGCGGCCAAACCTTCTTGGCGCAGCTGTACGATCAATGCATCAAGCTCCGCGCCTGCAAGCTTATCCTCCCCGCTCGCCGCTTCAAGCATCAACACCATTTCGCCGCGAACCGTACCGGGGTCGCTGACGAGCTCATGCAGTGTCCCCCGATGAAACGACTCAAACTTCTTCGTCAACTCACGGGCAATCACCGCATGCCGCGAAGGACCAAGCACCTCATGAGCCAGCTTAAGCGCCTTCTCCAGATGATGGGGGCCCACGTAGTAGATGATCGTTTCCTTCGCGTGACGCGCCTCTTCGAACGCCTTACGCAGAGGACCTGTCTTGTGAGGTAGGAAACCAAGAAAACGAAATTGCGCCGTACTCAGCCCAGATGCACAGAGAGCAGTGATGACCGCACAAGGGCCAGGCAGTGGAATCGGCTGATAGCCCGCCTTGATAGCCTCTCGCACCAATGTATAACCGGGGTCGCTCACCGTAGGCGTACCCGCGTCACTCACCAATGCAATCGTCTGCCCCTGTGCGAGTCGCTCGAGCAGACCGGAGACACGCCGCCCCTCATTATGTTCATGGGTACTGATAAGGGTTGGGACTGACACACCAAGCAGTTCCAATAGCTTTGTGGTCTGTCGTGTATCCTCGCAAGCGATCGCATCGGCCTCGCGTAGGATACGCAAGGCCCGCATCGTGATGTCTTCGAGATTACCGATGGGCACGGCAACCAAATAAAGCTGACCTGGATTGTCTTCCACCCTTAGGCCTGCGAATCGATTGAGAATCCCAAAGTCTTGCGCAAGCCAAAATAAGCGGGTGAGATTGAAAATAGAATCAGCTCACGTACTCGGTCAGACGTAGACGCCCGACTAAATCCACCCGCTTCAGTCTTCAAAACTGCCGCCGCAGATTGAAGGTCGTTGGCGATCAATAGCCCAACACGATTGAGCGTGTATTCTAACCCTTCCAACCAATTAGAGACATCGAGATGTTGTGCCGGGTTGGCGCTCAATTTCTTGATCACCTTGGCGAGCTCTGCGGCGTCGGCCTGCTGCATGGTTGCACCGATGTCCCGAAGGAGATCTTCATGAGCCTTCACGTTGGCGGCAGGATTAACCAGCTTCATCACCGTATAGACGGTCGTTTTCAGGCGTTCTTTACGGTGTTCGTAATGGGTATCGAAGGAGGCTAAGATGTGCTGCGCCCCCATGAGCGTCAATTGCTTTGCCGCCATAAATGCGAGCTCTTGCATGCGCGCACCGCGGACAACATCGTTGCCAACGGCAAGCGCAGGAGGATTCAAGTTCAATACATGCAGACCGGAACGGTTGCCCGGATCTGTATAGCAGTCAGGCTGATTCGTTCTCAGTGTTTGCGCCGCATAGGCGAGAATTGTATTGAACGGGGTCTTCTGACTCGAATCGACCAGGTCTTTGCGCTTATGGATTCCGAGATCTTTGTGTGTCATCGACATCGGATCTAGGGCATAGCGGGCGACCTTGGTGAAGAACAAATCGAGCAGCTTGCTCTTCTTCTCATGGCGCAGCGCATCCCAATTCGCGCTGTCCAGTGGACGCTTTGTTTCACGGAAGGTTCGACTACGATGTTTTTCAAAGAAAGTGCGGTCTTCTTGGGACGCTTTATTGAGAAACACCAATACCTGGCTGACACACCATGCCTCGTCGATCATATCCGCTTCGAGATACAGACGCTTCAGAGTTCTATAATGATCGATATTCTTCGGGTCTTGTTGCAGCAGTGTTTGATACTGAGCGATCGCTTGACCTGAATCATCATCGAGTTCATAGAGCTGTGCGAGAATTTGCGTAATCCCTGGATCGTCTGGTTTACGAGTCAACGCAATCTTGTACGCTTTGGCAGCCTCATCGAAACGCTTCAGCCTAGACCGATTGATCTCTCCAAGGTTCTTAGCAAGGGAGAAGACGAGTTTATCATCGAGCTGACTCTCCATCGCCCGCTTGAGCATTTTCCGATAATACCGGTCTTGTCGCTCGTAATCACGGTCTTCCGTGAGCATTTGATCGATGGCCTCGAAGGCGCGCAACATCGTCGGGTCCGCATCAAGCGCGTTATCGAATGAGCGCACCGCCAGGAACCGATCTTCTAGATAGCGCTGCTGTATTGTTGCCACACCGCACCAATACTTGGCTTTGCGTGATGCGTTGTCTTCGAGCTCTGCAAGGGTGGTCAATGTATCGACCGCTGCCGGCCAATTCTTGGTGGACTCGTGAAGACCGAGCATCTTACCAAGAACCATCTTACTGCCTGGCTCTTCGTCGAGCACGCTTTGGTAAATCTCTAGGGCGCCACGCGCGTTGCTGAGTCTCTCACCCAGAATATCGCCAATACTCAGAAGCGCTTCGGTACGTTCAATGCCTGGCTCCAACATCTCGATGAGTCGCCGACGGTAATGGACCACATCATCCCAGTCGCCCCGACTCTCATGAATCTCGGAAACCGCAACCAAACTCTCGCGATATTGCGGGTTCGAATCGAGAGACTTCCTATAGAAGTCCAACGCTTTGCGTTTCTCGCCTACCTGCAATTTGATAAATCCTTGGCGATTATACATTTGCGCCGCTTGGGCATCATCAAGGGTGTCACGATGGTGAACCAAAATGGTCTGAAAAATCTTGAACGCACGGTCCCAATCTTCTTGGGCCACGAGAATTTCACCCATGCCTTGCAGCGTAGGTAAGTGTGTACTGTCTAACTCATAGGCGCGTCGGTAATGTTGAAGCGCCTTGTCGACTTTGCGTAATTCATGCGCAACCTTACCCAACCGATAATTCAAATCTTGGGCGTAGCGCGGGTCCTTTCCGTCGTGCTGCCTGAGCAATAAGTCCAGCAGTGGTTCAACTCGAGCGAACTGACCGTCCTGCCAGTACACATCGATGAGCATCTCCGCTGCATCAGCATTGTCCGGCCATAAATCAATGGCCTGCTCGCAGTAGTCGACGGCCATATCTTTCTCTTGGAGCTCAGTGTCATAGAGCCGCCCGATCTCGTACAAACATCGACTCTTCTCTTCTAGGTCCGGTGCTGCGGCTTCGATCATCTGAAGAATCTGAACCGCTTCGCGCCACTGGCTACGGGCGATGTGGACGGCCTTGAGCGCCGACAATAACTCGGAGTCGCTCCGGTCGAGTTCAAACCCCTTCCGGTACCACTTTTCAGCCGCATCCAAGTCATCTAAATGCTCACGGTAAATGTCGCCCATTCGCAACATGCGCTTGATGCGGACTTGGTTATCATCCTCCAGGTCCACCTGACGTTGCATCATGTCAAGCGCCTTTGGCCAGTCTTCAAGCTCATTGTGCAATTCAGCCAAAGTTCGAACGGTCTGCACATGGTCCGGCATATCCACCAGAATCGGCTCAAGAACTTCGATGGCACGTACGGGGTCATTGATCTTGGAGCGGACAATATCGCCCATCAACGTGCGCACCGTCTGCACATACTCGATGTCGTCAACAGCCTCTAGATGGAGCGAGTACACATCGACTAATTCATCCCAACGTTCCTGCCCACTCAGGGCTGCCTCGAGCGCTTCAACCGCCTCCACGTTGCCCGGTCGAATTCCGATGACACGGCGGTAGGTATCGATGGCGCCTTCGATATCTTGCATCGACTCCTGCTGGAGCCGTGCAAGACGGTGATAAACTTCAACCTTGCGTTCCATGCTCTCGACCGTCTCAAGCATGAGTTCCAAGATGTCCTGGGCCTCGATCCAGTTTTCTTCTTGTACGTAGAGTTTTTCAAGCGCCCTCATCGCATCTAGGCAACGGTCGTCGATAGATAAGGCTTGGCGATACCCGTCGATCGCTCGGTCCGGAGACAGCATTCGCGTTTCCCACAGATCACCGATCTGTAGGTATTTCTCCATAATTTCTTCCTCGTCGGTCAGAATCTGCGCCTGATGGTTCAACACCTCGATGAGGTCCTCCCAACGCTGACGACCGGTGTAAAGACGCTCGAGGGCATTGAGCACAGTCAGATCCGATGGGTCGAGCAGCATTGCCTGACGATATGCGTCGATGGCATCGTCGTGCCGGTCGAGGTGAGTGTCGAGGACGCTCGCCATTTTTTCGTAGGCCCGTTTGCGCTCATCTGGCTCCGTCGTCAACTCGACTTTGCGCTGTAAAACCTCAACGGTCTGTTCCCAACTCTCATGCCGCTCAAGTAAGACCTCAAGCGCTGACAGCGCCTGCAGATTATCCGGTTCAATGGACAATATATTCTGATAATGAATCGCTGCATTCTCTGCGCTCTGGAACTTCTCATCCCACCACTCAGCAACCCGCAACCTCATCGGGACCGAGTCTACAGTCATACCGACTTTCTCGATCACATTTTGGTAGGTCTCAATCAACGGACCCCATGCACCGCTTTCCCCCGCAAGACGCGCGAGTTCGCCACCAAACCGTTCATCGTCGAGAGTCGCCTCGAAGGCCTGACTTAGAACGACGAAGGCATTTTCAATGCTATGCAGCTTGCCCTCAAAGATCTCAGCAGTCCGACTGTAGAGTTCCACTTGCTCGTATGTGTCATCGGTGAATTCAAGCCGTCCAACAAGAAGCTGTACAAGTGATTCCCATTGTTCGCCAGCCTCGTAGGCTTCGAGTAGTTGCTCATAGGCATCAAGATTGTTTGGCTGGACCTCCAAAATCGCTTCGAAAGCGCGTTGGCTACCTTGCGCGTCTTCGAGCTGTTCTGATGACATCTCGGCCATTCGAAAGAGAATGCTGACCCGGTCGTATGTGTCAGCCGTGTTCGACGCCTTTAGTTCGAGTATGCCGACACACTCACGCCACGCCTCGATAGAGGTATAAAGCTCCTCGAGTTGGTCGACGGCTTCAACATCTCCTTCCGCGAGAGCGAGGACATTCGTCCAGCAACCGATAGCGTCTTCGGGTCGTTCAAGCTGCTCTTGAAACACCCTCGCGAGCTGCCGGTGTAGCTCGAGACACCTTTGGTCGTCTTCATTGAGTAATTCAAGCAGTTGTCCGAGCGTGTTGGCGAGCTGCTCCGCATCATCATTGCGTTCAAACAGCTCTCGTAATGCCCAATGGGCCGCTTCACGGAATGGATCTATAGACACCACTCGACGGTAATATTCGATAGCAGCCGTGTCGCGCCCAAGATGCTCGCTGAGAGCATGGCCCAATTCGAGACACAGACTGAGCGCATCTTCGGGTTGGTCTTCCACCATAGCCAACCGCCGCTCACATACATCCACGAACTCACGCCAACTCTCTTGCGCCCGGTAGAGTTCTTGCAGCGCAGTGAGCGCCCCCAGGTCTTCACCTGTTGCCTCGAGTGCCTGGTTCCATAAGTCGATGGCATCATCCGGTCGCGCGAGATGGTCCGTCGCCAATTGCGCCAATGCAGCGCAGAGCACACCTTTTTCACCGTCGGTTGGCGCAATGTCGAGCTGACGCTGATAAATATCGAACAGCTCGGCCCAATTTTCGTCGGCCTGATAAATCGCCACGAGGCGGTCGAGCGTCTCGGCATGTTCTGGGTCGTATTCGAGCAACGCTCGATACTGTTCAGTCGCCAGTCCGCGCTCGTCGAGACGTTCTTCGAGGACGCGACCCGCTTGGGCGTGATAGCCGACACGCTCAGCGTCATCATAGGTTGACTCGATCAAGCGACCCAGCGTCTCGACCAATTCTGGCCAAGCATGGTCAAGCTCGTAGATCTCGGCGAGACCCTTGAGCGCAGCAACATCACCGGGATCGATTTCTTGTACCGCGTGCTCAAGGACTGTTCGCGCCGTGCTTGAGTCGCCGAGGCGGTGGCGATGAATATCTGCTAATTCGACGGATAACGACCGATTGAGTTCAAGATCATCACTCTGACCAAGCACGTCATGGTAAACGGTTGCGAGATCTGACCAACGAGAGGTCGATTCGGCCAACTCGACAACCGCGGCGCGTGCATCTTCATCGGCTGCGTGGGCACGGAGCGCTTCGGCGTACCAATCGAAGGCACGTTCAGGCGCTTGTAGCTCCTCCAAATACAACTGAGCAATGCGATGAATGGCCGCACTTCGATCACTTCCATCGCCCGCGTGAGGCAGTAGACTCTCAAGCAGAGAGACAAGCTTCCGAGTCAGCCCTTGCTCAACATAAAGGGGTTCAAGAATCTCGCCAATTTCAATCTCCGCGTGACCGCTTGCGAATATCCTCTCGAGACCATCAACAGCTTCCTGATGTGATTCGCGAAGACCGAGCACATCGCGATACACAACGAGCGCTTCGGCCTGATTATCAAGGCGTGATTCATAGATCAGGCCGACACGCATCAGCAGGTCTACCCTCTCAATATCGTCCGCACGCTCGATGCGGATGTGTAACACCTCAGCCAATTCAGCAAAGCTTTCCGCGTGGAGATAGAGTCGATCCAACGCGACCAGGGCGCCGTCGTCGTCCGGATCAATTTCCAACACGCGTACATATCGCGCGATCGCCTCCGTCGATTCTTTGAGCTCTTCATCGAGAATTCTCGCCGTCCGGAGAAAAAGGTCTTTTTCAACGAGCTCATTCGGAATCGATTCCGCGACTGTCTCTAGACGCTCCACGAGTTCGCGCCAGAGACCCAGTCGAAGCGCTAACTTCTCTAATTCGTCCAGTGCGCCTCGATGGGTCGCATCTTCAGCAACAGTATCGCCATAAGCCAGGAAGGCTGCATGCGCGTCTCCAAGAAACTCATCGTTGACCTGTGCGATCTTGATTCGCGTCTCTGTGCGCTCATCGAGGTCTTCTGAGACAGACAGTAAGTCCTGCCACACAGAAACAAGGCGACCGTATTCTGATTGCGGCCGCAAGCACGCCTCTAGGGTCGCCACAACCGCTGTCGCTTCCGTCCCGCTACGCACCAAATGCTCGAGCGCACCGAGCGTTTGCTGATGAGCGGGTTCGCTTTCAAGAATTGACCCGTACTGGTCGAGTGCCGTTTCAATGTCTCCAAGCCGGCTGTCGTTTAGATTTGCAAGCCGGAATCGTAAGTCGATGCTGCCTTCTTCACCGTCAGTCAATTCAATTTGCGCCTCGAGGACTGCTTTCTGTTCATCCCATTGCTCGAGGTTTTCGTATAGTTGGTCAAGGCTCCTGAGCGCGATAAAATCGGCTTGGTCTAAAGCGATAATTTCGTTGTACGCATCGATGGCGGCGACCGCATCATCGAGCTGCTGCTCAAGCGTCTGAGCGATCATGAAATAAACGGACTTTTTGTCTTCAACACGCTCGACGAGTTCGGCCTTTTGTCTCAGAATATCGAGATAATCCTGCCAGCGCTCCAGCACGAGATAGAGGCGTTGCAGGGCATCGATACTGTCCTCGTCGTTCGGATCCGCCTCAAGCGCCATTTGATAAGCATCAATGGCGCGCTCATTATCCTCAAGCATCTCTTCAAACAGTCCGGCAACCTGAAACAACAGGCGTTTTTGCCCATCGACGTCTTCGGTCTGTTCAACCCGCCGGATGAGGAGGGATACGAGCGCTTCCCACTCTTCTATCCGGTAATAGATCTTCTCAAGTGCCTCGTGTACGTGCTGATTCTCGTCGTCATTATCAAACGCGATCTCGTAGTGTTCACGTGCGCGTGTCGTCTCATCTAACCGGTCAATGTATAGGTCTGCGAGACGAATATGTAGACGAGTCGATACGTCGACATCGGCCACCTCTGGGACGATCTCGCTGTAGACAACCGACAACTCAGCCCAGTAGCTGAGCTGCTCCGCCATCGAATGAATAGAGTCGATTGTCGTGTCATTACTCGGTTGAACTTTGAGCGCCCGCGCATAGGTGTTGAAAGCCAGCTGTGGGTCAGCAATCTTATCCATCTGAATCAGCGCGATTTGATGGAGGAGCTCAACACGCTCGTCATCTTCGTCGGCTAAGTCTTGCTGAACCTCATAGGCGCCGACCAAGTCCTGCCACTGCTCCATGTCTTCGTAGATCGGAATGAGGCAACTGGCAGCCTCGCCTTTCAATTCTGGGTCAAGAAGCTGTCTTTCGAGCGCCCGCAGCGCATCGATGTTGCGTGGATCATTCTCCAAAACGGACCGATAAATTGAGAGCGCTTGCTCGCCTTCTCCGAGCTTTAAATCACGGAGTTCGGCCAGACGGATTTGAATCCTGACGGATGCCTCATCATCGGCATGAGCTAACTGAATCTCGTAGATCTCAGCTAATTCGGTATGCATCTCTTCGGCAGCATATAGACGCGCCAAAGACTTGAGCGCGTCCTCCTGGGCATCGTTGGCATCGAGTATGTCTCTGTAAACGCCGATTGCAGCTTTGGGCTCACCGATCAAATCCTCGAGCAGCTGTGCAATCTTAAATTGAATCTCTAAATATGCCGCCGCATCATCGGTGTAGCTCAACTCTTGTTGATAGATCTCGAGGAGTTCATCCCACTGTTGACCCACAGAAAACAACCGAGCCAGCGCATGCAAAATTGATGTCTCATCGGGCTGAACTGTGAGCGCCCGGCGATAAGCGTCAACGGCCATACCCGGTCCGTCGAGTCTGAGCTCATAGATGGACGCGAGTCGCTTGAGCATCTGTACGGTTCGTTCATCGGATTCGATATCTGCGAGGGCGGCCTCGATGAGCTGAGCAACAATCGACCATCGTTCCTCACCGTCGGCTAAACCGCAGAGCAGATTTAGGGTGCTCACCTCAGTTGGTGCAAGCTCATAGAGCTGAGCGTAGGCAGCAAATGCTGCCGCGTCATCTCTCAGCCGCTCCGCATAGGTTGAGCCGAGGCGCCTCAAGAGCGGACATCGGGCCGCATCATCCGGCGCCTCTTCCAAGCGGATTTCGACCGCTCGCACAACTGCTTGCCAATCACCCTCCTCGACATAAAGCGGCTCTAATAAGCGAGCTGCAGAAACCCGCCCCTCCGGGCGACCGAGGAGGCCTTCAAGTGCCTGCCGAGCACGGGCGTGCTCGGGCTCGTCTTGCAAAACAGCTTCGAGTGCTTCGATCGCCTCATCCACGAGATCGAGCTGATTGAGCAAGACATCCGCGAGTTCGAGTCGTACTTCAAGCGCTCGGTCAAGTTCACCTTCATCGATGGCTTTCTGAAGCTGCACCGATAAGACATCACGCAGCGCGTCTCCTTGTTCCGTGACCGCGTAGAGGCGGCGCAACGCACTGAGTGCGAGATCATCATCCGGCACGAAACCCACGATAGTGGCATACGCGTCGATTGCGGCAGCATGGTCAACGAGTTCGACATCATGAATGCGTGCCTGCTCGCGAAGGATTTCCAATCGCGCGGCGTCATCGTCTGCAAGAGCAAACTTAGTCTCCAAGACATCCAGCAAGTCATGCCATCGCTGAGTCTGTCCAAAAATTGTTTCCACAGCACTCAACGCTGACCCATTGTCAGGCTCAGCGTCGAGCACAGCATTATATCGCGCCAACGCATCGTCTGGCGCGTTCAACTCGTCGTACAAGATGCGCCCAAGCGTGAGTTGAACATCGCGTCGCTCATCATCCGACTCAACTCGGTCGACCACGTCAGCGAGCACATCATGGACGGTGCCCCATTGGTCAAGGGTTGAGCCAAGCCTGATGAACGCCTCGCGGGCTGCAACCTGCTGGGGATCTTCCGCCAACGCGATCTGTAACTGATCGAATGCGGCCATGGGGTTGCGTAGTTTGGTCTCAGACAGTTCGGCTGACTGAAGCATCAAGCGTACGCGCTCAGATGGATCCGTTTCTTGAGTGAGCAGGACTTGAATGATACCGGCCAACTTACGAAAATCATCGCGCTCAACATAGATCGGTTCGAGCATTTGAGCTGCACGTTGGTTGGTCGCGTCCACCTGAATCACGCGTTCGAGAGTACGCACCGCTTTGTCAGATTGCTCCAACTCGTTTAGGTACAGATCGGCTGCCCGAAATAGGAGCTCGAGTTTAGCCTCCGTCTCTGACTGCACGCCAACTTGACTTTCCAATAGCCGGACCAACTCACCCGCATTATTCGAGCCATCGAAGAACGCGGCGAGGCCATCCCAATCCGCCATTTGAACGAGCGACTTCTTATAGCTATCGCGCGCCCGGCGATTATCCGGGTCGAATTCGAGCACTTGTTTCCAAGCAGCGCTGGCCCTCTCCCGGTCGTTCAATCGTTCTTGGAAAATGCTGCCGAGCTTCGAGTAGAGCTTCACCTTCTCATCGCTCGAATCTGTGAGCTCCGCGAGTTCATCGAGCGTCGTTGCGAGCGCTTCCCAATCCTTTGTTTGCTCATAAATCCCACTCAACGCTCGCCGCGCATCTAAATCTTCAGCGGATAGCTGCAAGACCTGCTCCCAGAGCTGTTGGGTAAGATTTGGCCGTCGGATTTTCTTGTCGGCGTACTGTGCGAGCTCTTTGATGGCTTGTAGGCCAGCTTCAGCATCTAGGCGTTCCGCGAGCCGGATCCGAGTGGCGATCAAGTTGTCCCAATCTCGTCGCTTCTCATACAGCTCATTCAACGCATTGAGCGCGTCCTCAGATTCAGGATCTTCAACGAGCACATCTTCGAAAGCGGTGATCGCTTCCATTTGGTTGCGCATCTTGTCGAGATAAACACGTCCTACGCGCACCAACAGCGCGAGACGCTCATCGCCGGCGGCATCATCCGCTCTCTTACGTAGAAGTTCGACCAACTCTGGCCATTTACGCATCTTCTCATATTTTTGGCTGAGAGCTTCCAACGCAGCTTCGTTGCTCGGGTCGAGCTGAAGAATTTCAGCATAGAGGGCGACCACCTTCGCATCTTGTCTGAGGTATTGATTAATGACTTTCACGAGGCGCGTCAGGCCTTCGATGCGCGCCTCGACATCGTCCGCATCAATCGATTCAACTTCCTGGGTCAGGACGTCGGCAAACTCTTTCCACTTCTCTGCTGCCTCGTAAGCAACCAGCAAGGCTTTCCTCGCCTCCGCATCAGACTTGTCCGCTTGATATACCTGGCGCCAAAAATCGGCGGCCTTATCGGTTCGCCCCAAACGGGTCTCGACGAGACGTGCCATTTCCCGCAGCGCTTGTAGACGCGCGTCACCCGGATCGCCACCAATCTGTTCGGTCACGATCTGCTGCGCGTTACGCCATTTCTCGCCTTCGAGTAAGCGCTGCAATTGCCACGGTGCGACAACAGCCGGGTCTGTCTTCTTGGCAAGGTCACGCAGTTTAAAGTCGACAGTTCGTGCTTCTTCCAAATGGCAGGCACCGAACACCAGGCGATGTGCCTGTAGCGCAACCGCTGCCTCATGACCCTCTGACATGTCCATCAAAGAATCGGCAATGCGCTGCGCGACGTCATCCGCAACGTTGAGTTTACGACCACCCTGCCAGTAGATCCGGATGTCGTCAGGCCGCTCCGCAACCAGTTCCAAGTACAGTTCAACAACATCGTCACCCGCACCAAAAGGCAGCGCTGCGAGCCGAGCATCAAGCTGCGCCTCGCCTTCTAGTTCACCAGCCGCTTCAAGACGTGTCAGAAACTCGAGTGCACGGTCTTCATCATCGATGCCAGCGTCTTCGGGCTCATCGACATCATCAGGCTCAGCGGCTTCTTGCTTGGCGTCACCCGAGTCTTGCTCGACATCACCGGACACATCGACCACCACATTCGCTTCGCTGATATCAGTTGCCGAGACCACCGACTCGCTCGCTGACGCCTCCGCTATGTCGGCGTCGGTTACGCTCTCACCGCCTGCAACAAGTTCAGACGTGGCCGCTGCGTCCGTGACGGTATGCTCGGCATCTCCTGTTGCATGGTCATGGCTATCAGCGGATCCATCTGAGTCATCAACTTGTGTCTCATCGGCGGCTTCCGGACTCGCCACCATGGGAGCGCCCAGTTCCGTATCCCGCTCATCGATATTTTCCATAATCTCAGTATCGCGGACGTCCTGTGCATCTCCGCTTTCAGCACCAACGAAGGCGAGCGCCGTGGCATCATCCGGGCTCAACTCCAACAAACGCTGGTAACAGCGCTGGGCGGCCGCCTGGTCTTCAAGTTCGCGGGCATAGAGCGCGCCCAACTCCTGGAGAATACCAACCTGTGTGTCTTCCTCGTTCGATACCTCAAGTTCAATCTCAAGGAGTTCAGCGACGGTCCCCCATTCGCTGCGGCCCCGGCAGATACGTCGCGCCGCCCACAGTGCCTTAACACAGCCGTTATCGTACTCGTATGCAACTTGATAACACTGCATCGCATTATCGAGGTCGCCGACATTCTCTTCGAACACCGTCCCCATTTCGAGCAAGACTAACGCTGATTCGCTTGGGTCCTCACGTAGCTCTAGTTCGTTTTGCGCAACCTCGACGTAGTTTTCCCAGTCTTCGATCTCTTTGAGTAAACGTCGCATCTGCGTCAGCGCCGTCAGAACATGCGCAGGGTCACCCTCAAGGCTCGCATTGTAGAGTTCGATCGCGCGTACAGCATCACCCAGTTGTTCGGAGGCGATCTGTGCAGCATCCCGCAAAGCAGCGCTCTGTATCGCACCGTCCTCAGCATGCTCAGCGCGATATAAATGGAGGTCCACAAGACCTGCCCAGTCTTCGGACTGATTCAAGGCCTCGACGAGTTCGCTCAGTACGTCGACATCTGAAGGGTTTTGCTGAATCGCGTCATACAGTTCGCGTATCCGATCACTCATAAAGAACGCCTCACTCTCACGAAACTAAAGTCTATCGATACGGGAAACGCCACGGATGAGTTCATTCGACAAAAGGAACGTCTCAAGCTTCACCCCATGTTACCCGCACCCACTTGGCACGGATGTTAGCACAGCACACGCACGGATCCACCCGCAACGCATCAAAATCCTGAGAAGTTTAAATGTAGATGAGCCAGTCGTGTTGACCAAACGGTAAGCCAATTCATTAAAGGGCTAAAATCAAATAGGTTTACCGATTCTTTTCCGCGCGATTGTGGGCGTTTTTTCTTCCTCGTTCCTGAGCGAGAAATCGTCTTTTGGTCAGGCTGACTCGAGTCTTTCATACCCAGATCCACAAAAGACCTTAATCGAACTGTGCACCCTAGCTATTCTTGGACACCAAACGCCCAAAACACGCGTGCGACCGTCACGTTTATTTTCGCCGCGCCAGTTCACCTTCGAGTTTGCGGACATAGCGCTCAGCCGTTTGCTTGCGAAGCGCATCGGAATCAGAACCGCTTCTGGCGAGATAGCTCTTGAAGCGATCGAGTGCCTTACGTTTCTTTCCTGCTTCCAGGTAGGTCATCGAGAGATTGAAGTAGCCCGCGGTGTGCTTCGGCTCGAGCTGTATGGACTTTTCAAAGTTCTTGGCTGCGTCATCCCATCTTTCCTGGGAGCGGTAGACCATGCCCAGTCCGTGATAGTTGCGTCCGAAGTTTGGATTGTTCTGTATGCCATTCTTGAATACCTGCGCTGCGTGCATGAACTCTTTGAAATCCAGATAAAGGTTGCCGAGTCGATTGTAAGCGAAGGGCAAATAACCATCTCGCTTAACGGCCTCGCGAAACGCTTTTTGCGCCTCATCATAACGAGATGCTGCCTTTAGAGCGGTGCCTAGGCGGAGGAGACTCTCAGCATGATCAGGCTTGAGCTCAAGCGCTCTTTTATAGGCCTTGATGGCATCTTCAGTTCGATTGAGTCGAAAATATGCAAAGCCTAAATGATAGAAATATTCGTAATTCGTATCTTTAAGCTTTATGGCCGCTTCCAAGAACTGAGCACCGCGCTCCATCTCGCCGAGACGTTTTACGCTGAGCATGCCCTGGTAGTAGAGCGCCCGGTGGTTTGTGGGGTCAACCTCGGCGGCTTTCGCGAGAAGTTTAAGTCCAGAGCTCATGCTACCGCCCTTTGCGACTTTGAGACCTTCACTCATCAAACGAATGGACTCATTTCTCGCTTGGTAACATCCAACCAAAAGAAACAGAGACAGGCACATTGGCCAAAGCGGACGCTTCATGATTACTCAAACTCCCTTAAACCCCGAAGAACAGGCTCAGTGGCCTCGACGAACTGCCCAAGACCTCACTGACGGCCATTAAAAATAAATGGATAGCGCACGGTCGTGGTTCCACCATTGGGTGCAGCCGGAAAGGACATCGCGCCGACCCGATTCAGAATACAACGTTCGAACTCTCCACCCGCCATTTTATTTTCCATCACCTGAGTGTCCACCACCGACCCCTCGGGAGAGACCACAAACTTGACCTTAATTTGACCTGCCGCTTCTGCATTCCGCTGACGTTCGTCTTCGTAACATGCCTTGTAATAGAGCCGATGGGCACGGATGACCTTCCGCACCACCTCAATGTGAAGACCACGCGCGAGAATGGGCCATCCAGACATGTCCGTCTCGGCGGCTGCCTTTTTTGACTCGACGGAGCCATTCTTACAGCCAGGCAAGAGTAAAACGTATGCGGCCAAAGCCCAAGCCAATGCGCGCCAACGACAACTGTTCGTTCGGTTTCTTTGCGGCAACGTGCCTTCTGACCTCGTCATCATCGCCACGTGACGACCTCAGCTGCCTTTGAAGATAAATGGGTAGCGCACCGTTGTCGTGCCGCCACCACGCGCCGCAGGGAAGTTCAACCGCGAGGTCATGCGCTGGACGCACTTACCGACCTTGGCATTCTTCATCGTGTTCTCAATGACCTGAGCCACCAGGACCTTGCCTTGGCCAGAGATCACAAACTTAACCTTTATCTTACCTGCTAGGTCGGGGTTTCGTTGCATCTCTTGCTCGTAACAGTATTTGAAGCGATTCCTGCTGCGGCGAATAATTCGACGGACGGTCTCCATATCAAGACCACCTTGAACAACCGGTTTGCGCAGAACGATGGAAGGCATCTTTGAGCTGCGGCGTACACCGCGCGCCTTACCCCGACCATAGCCAGTGCCCTTGCCGCCGGCACCTCGACCAAGCGTACCGACAGAACCAATGCCAACGCTGGTACCTGTTCCACCACCACCCTCACCCACACCTGCAAGACCCAGCCCACCAAAGCCACCTGATGCACCGATCTTCTCGCCTTGCAGTCCGCCGATGGCATGCACCGCATCACGGCCGATGGCTGTGTTAGATGTCGCGAAGGCCGCGCTCATTTGGTCGAGCTGTGAGAGTGCATTGTCTGCGACCTCTTCGGCCTCTTCTCGCGCTTTCTTCTTCGCGAGTTCAATATTCTTGTTGTCTTCGGGACCCTTGATCGCATATCGGCGGTCGGTCTCTTCTTTGTTCTTTTTACCGGCTTTACCTTGTTTGTCCTTCGCCTTGGCTGCCTGCTCGCCCTCTTCCTTCATCTTCTTGAGAAAGTTCTTCTGCTCCTCTAAACGCTCTTTTTCTTCATCAAACATCATCTCCGCAAAGCGGTCGTCGAGTGTCCAGTCGTCGAAGTCAAGACCCGTTGCGTCAGCTGGGTACAACGCCAAAATCAAGGCTACGAGAGCATGTAGCGCCATACCGACGAAGAGATAACGTAAAAACTGCGGATCAATTGCATGGATGAGCGGTACAGGCCCAATCTTGGCTGGCGCTGGCACCGAATTAATGAGGAAGAATTGACCACCGATTTTCAGTCGGCAGCGTCCCTTAGGTGGTAACTTTAAAGAACGTGAACGTGGTGTCGCCCCTGACGCAAGTTTTCCGGCGGCAGCCAACTCGTCGAGCGCATACACCTGTCCGTCTAGCATCACCTCCCCGGCGACCCCCTCAGGCACATTGACGATCATCAATCCACCACGATACTCCGCGAGTGGGAATGGCGACTCAGGCAAATGCGAGTCTAAAGCAAAGTGATTTGCGGACGGATTCTCACCAATTGTGTACACACCATCTTCAACGATGTGTGTCACATCAGTGACCGTTTGGCCCCACATCACCAAGACCTCAAGGGCCCGGTCTACGCCTGGACCTTCGTCTTCTTGGTCAAACAATGGCGCTTTCGCCGCGGGACGCGAAGCTGCCTTCGTCTCAGCTTTTTGAGTCTTGGGGCGTGCAAGGGTGACCACAATGTTGAAACGGCCAATCGTGATTCGGTCGCCGGTCGATAATCTGAGACGATTGCGCACCCGGTCACCATTAACCCAAGTGCCGGAGTCACTACCAAGGTCGAGAATCACGACATCATCGATGCCGTGGACTTCCACAACGGCATGCATCCGCGAGATGTTGTCATCTGTGAGCTTTAAATGCGACGAGGACAAACGCCCGATCTTGATGGTCGTGTCTGCCAACACCTCGGTCTGAATCAGCTGCGTGCCGTCGTAAATCTCAAATTTGATTGGGGGCGTTTGATTACTCAATTGTTCCTCGCCACAACATGCGCAGGTTTATTCGTTAAATATCTTCGGCGGATTTCAGCATCTCGGGTACGAAATCTTGGCGAATCCGAATCAGGCTGCTGTGACGACCGCGCTTTTGAGCGTTGAAGTACTCCCCTTCGGGCCGGACGAACGAACCTTCCACGAGGTCGTCTTCAAAATCGTATTCAGTATTCTGCGTAAACTCAACA
>JBMHDS010000011.1:0-38288 GCA_049889275.1 Bradymonadia bacterium
GCCGGTGCTGCAGGTGGCGCCGGTGGTGCCGGTGCTGAAGGTGGCGCCGGTGGTGCTGGTGGTGAAGGTGGCGCCGGTGGTGCTGGCGGTGCTGGCGGTTCACAAATGTCGTCTGAGCCCCAACAAAGAGAGAGTCCCTGCGGTGTTGCTGAAGCTTGTTACATCGACAGAGAGGCCAGCAAATGTATGGCGGCGGGTACGAAAGCGCAGGGGGAGGCGTGTGAAAGACCGAACGACTGTGCTGCGGGGCTCCAATGCTTCGTCGTATGTACGCCCATCTGCAGTATCGATGGTAGCCACGCACCGGCTTGCGCTGACTGCCCATCAGGCGTAGCCAATACAACCATTAGCCCAGACAACAATGCCGGAATCTGTTTAACGGAGACGATTCCTGCGAGCTGCGATATTTTTGCGCAAGATGATTGCCCTGCCGGCGAAGGATGTTATTCCGTTCGGGGTGGTCACGCATGTACGACTGCCGGTGTGAAACCAGCCGGCTCTGAGTGTTCTGCAGGCAACGAATGTGTGCCTGGCACACTCTGCATCAGCGGGGCATGTCTCCCCTACTGCCGCGACAGCGCCGATACGCCCATGGAACATCGATGCGATGTGAAGTGCCCGAATGAAAATCTCCAACTCGTCCCGGAACTCTGGGGTCAAGGGGCATGCACAAATGTGGAGCCGACAGCCCCCTGTGACTTCTGGGCCCAAGATTGTGCAGATGAGAATCTGCGCTGTCTACCAACCGTTCTTGGCGAGAGCTGTGCGAGTGGGAATGGACAAACGATGTTGGACCAAGCGTGCAGCGATCATGCAGATTGTGGCGCAGGCCTTGTATGTCCACGAGAGCTTAATGTTTGTCGACCCGCGTGCAGCATAGAGCCGTTTGTCAACGCAATGCCCATGCCGCTGATATGCGCCGATGATTGCCCGAATGGTGTGGGACAGCCTATAGAACCAGACTCTAGAATAGGCTACTGTCCGTAAGAAAACTAAGCGAAAGCCTGGACCGTCGAATGGCGAACCATTGGTTGGTCCCGCCTTGCGCGCAAAAGATAGGGGGATACACGATGTACCGTTTAATGTTGTCTATGTTTGTGGGCGGCCTCGCTCTGTCCGTCAGTGCCTGTGGCAGTGACCAAGTCAAAGCAGGCGGCTCCGTTTTGCCCGACTGGTATATGAAGGGTACGCCCGGCTGCGCCGTAGGCTCGCAAAAATTCCGCGGTAATCTGAGTCTCGCCGAATCAGGCGCCATCGGAAAAGCGCGTACCAAGCTGGCTCGTCAGTTCAAGGTGGACGTTAAAGGTATGCTCAAGCAGTACGCATCAGAAGGCGGTACGGAAAAAGGTGATATGTCGGAGGAGCTGACAGAAGATGTGACTCGGCAAATTACCGACATGTCATTGATGGGGACGCGCGTCGTTCGCCAAGAACTTGGCCAAGGTCAGCCTCAGCAATTCTTCGTTCAAGTCTGTATCGAGCCAGACAAGCTCATCGAATCTCTCGAAAAGCTAAAGCAACTGAATCCGGAGGCCATCAACGCACTCAAGAAGCGCTCTCGAGCAGCCTTTAAAGAGCTAGACAAGTTCACCACAAAATAGAGCGCCCTCTTCATAAATTTGGAGGCGACGATGAAAACACACGCCCCTGGATTCCTGCAACTCGTCGAAGCGCTACGACCAAAAGTGGTCGAAGTTGATCCTGATGAGAGCTACGCACGTTTGAAATCGCGACAGGCCATTGCGCTGATCGATGTCCGCGAGGACAACGAGTTTGCCCGTAACGCTTGCTTGAATGCGGTGCACTTGGGGAAAGGCGTCATCGAACGCGACATCGAGACGCACTATCCGGACAGAGCCAAACAACTGATTCTATATTGCGGAGGTGGCTACCGCTCCGTCCTCGCCGCGCATTCTTTACAGCAGATGGGCTATCAAAACGTGTCGTCGATGAGGGGTGGCATCCGTGCATGGCAAGCCGCCGGGTTACCCATGCGCGAGGCTCAGGGTACCTCGACTTAGTGAAGGGTGTCGCGGCCGCCAGCAGGCGCTTCAACGACCTCTAAGAGCAGACGCCCCATGTGCTGACAAGCCATCTTGAGCCGCGTATTCACATTGGGACACTCGAGCATTCGTCGGCGTAGCGCCGAATCAGAGCAGGCGTGTGCGCCAAGTAAGTTCGTCAACTGCGCACCATTCTTTGCTTGTGCCAGAATCAGAGTGAGCGCCTCTCGAGCGCCCGGTGAGATGTCAGCGAGCTGATTAATCAGTGACCGGAGGCGCTGGTCGAGGGGATCGTTGTCGGTGGCGTGAGTATCTAGAATACGCTCGACCGCGACCTCACGAAATGTATGGTCGGCATCGTGCTCAGCCAAAAGACGTACCCGGTCTACGCCCCGGACCAGGAGATTCCAGCGGCCGTCGCTTTTGCGCTCAGCCGCGATGACGACGCCGACGCCCATGACAGGATAGACAGCTGGACGCCCCTCGTATTCGCCTTCATAGCCGGGCCTGAGAGTGGACACCGCCAATGCGCTGTCTTTGGACTCCAGCACATGGTCCACGAGCTCGAGGTACCTTGGTTCAAACACATGCAGCGGTAAGATCGCGCCTGGAAACAGCTGAACATCCGGCAATGGAAACATCGCGATGCGTTCAAGGCTTATGTCGGAGATTTGATGATTATCACTCACGGGTAGTAGCAGACCATAGATTTGAGGTTGACGTCTACATTTATGGATTGCTGGCGGTGATAATTGGATTCAGCTTTGCTCTGATTTATACTGTTTCA
The DNA here is from genome assembly GCA_049889275.1 of Bradymonadia bacterium. Taxonomy (GTDB): domain Bacteria; phylum Myxococcota_A; class Bradymonadia; order UBA7976; family UBA1532; genus UBA1532. The sequence goes on from JBMHDS010000011.1 coordinate 2,791, forward strand.
TATTGTCGACATAGTGACTCCAGGCGTACGCGATCCAGGTTTCTTCGCGTTGTCCGCATGCACGTACGATCTGCATTGGGTTTCCCCGCACAAAACTCCCCGGAGGTATTTTCTTCCCTGGAGGAATCAAAGTGCCAGCACCGATGAAGGACCCTCGACCGATGGTTACGTTGTCCATGATGATCGAGCCCATTCCGATCAAGACGTCGTCTTCGATTTCACAACCATGCAAAATGCAATTGTGACCAACAGTCACTCGTGCGCCAACACCTGTATTTGAAAGGCCACCTGTCATGTGGATGGTCGAACCGTCTTGAATGTTCGTACCGTCGCCTATGCGCACCTGACCTTCATCTGCACGAATCGTCACATTGGGCCAGATGCTGACATCTTCACCAAGGGTCACCTGTCCAATGACCACTGCTGTTTTGTGAACCCAGGCTGATTCTGGCACCACCGGCCTCACATCTCTAAATGACTCGATCACAAGTTTTTTCCTTTCGGGGTTGCGCTTCTCGTCTTGGTACTTACATTTGCCGCGCAATTTTTCAACGACCTGAATTGAACACGGAGGCAATGGCATCATGACAAATCAAACGGAGACTTTTGAATTCAAGTCGGAAGCAAGACAACTGCTCGAGTTGATGATTCATTCGCTTTATTCGAACAAGGAGATCTTTCTAAGAGAGCTCATCTCGAACAGCTCGGATGCTCTAGACAAATTGCGGTTCGAAGCCATCGCACAGCCCGAGTTGCTCGATGATGAAAGACCACTTGGGATCCGCATCGATGCAGACCCAGACGAACGAAGATTGGTTATCAGTGATAATGGCATCGGCATGACCCGAGCTGATTTGGTGGAGAACCTCGGCACCATCGCGAAGTCCGGCACCAAAGAATTCGCCCAGAAAATGTCGGGTGATGACAAGCAGTCAGACGTCGAAGCCTTAATTGGCCAGTTCGGCGTTGGTTTTTATTCGGCGTTCATGGCCGCAAGCCATATTGAAGTGGTCTCGCGCCACGCGAGTGAGTCCACTGCGCATCGCTGGACATCGACCGGAGACGGCACCTTCTCAATCGAATCTGCCGAGAGAGATGCTCCGGGTACGACCATTCGTCTGACGCTGCGTGATGCAGACCCGGAAAATGGCCTGCAAGACTTCACAGAGGAATGGGTCATCAAACAGACGGTCAAACGCTATTCAGACTTTGTGCAGTATCCGATTGAACTCAAGGTCACACGTACCGAAATTGAGCGCGATGAGGAAGGTAAGCCCGTCGAAGGTGCCGAGGAGACGACAACCACTGAGTGGCAAACGGTCAACAGCATGAAGGCGATCTGGTCGCGCAATCCGAGTGACGTGACCGACGAAGAATATAGCGAGTTCTACAAGCACATCGCTCGAGACTGGGAGGAGCCGTTCGAGCGTCTTCGTCTTAAAGCTGAGGGTACATTCGAGTATCAGGCCCTCCTATTCATTCCAGGACGAGCCCCTTATGACCTCTTCTATCGCGACCAAAAATATGGTCTGCAATTGTATGTCAATCGCGTGTTGATCAAGGAGACTGCGGACGAGCTGTTGCCTGAATGGCTTCGCTTTATGAAGGGGGTTGTCGATTCTCCAGACCTCTCATTGAATGTGTCGCGAGAGATTTTACAAAGCGATCGACGCGTCAAGGCCATCCGGAAGCGTATTTGCAAGAAAGTCATCGATCAATTGTCCGACCTGATGAAGGAAGAAGACCGCGACCGATACACGACTTTCTGGGAAAACTACGGGCAGGTCATCAAAGAGGGAGCGACAGACCCTGACTTCAAGGAAAATGTCCTTGACCTTCTATGGTTCCAGAGTTCTCACAGCGAGACCGGCTTTACATCATTGGCTGAATACGTTGAACGAATGCAGGACGGCCAAGAGGCCATCTATTACATCACCGGTTCAAGTCGTTCGGCAGTGGAAAACTCACCGCATCTCGAAGCATTTCGGGCTAAGGGCATTGAGGTCCTATATTTGACCGACCCCATCGATGAAATCATCGTCGGCCACATCCCCGCCTATGATGAAAAGAGCTTACAATCAGCGAGTAAGGGCGATGTTGAACTCGGCACCGAAGAAGAGCGAAAAGCTGCGGAAGAGTCTAAGAAGGAACAAGCCGAGGCACATAGCGAGCTTCTGGAGAAGTTGCAGGGCGTTCTTGACGAGCACATCAAAGAGGTGCGGTTTAGCAACCGATTGACGAGCTCGGCCGCCTGCTTGGTGGGTGACAACTTTGATATGACGCCGGGACTCGAAAGATTGCTTAAACAAAGTGGACAGGCTGTACCAGAGCAGAAGAGGATTCTCGAGCTTAACCCTGACCACGCTGTGCTACTTAAACTCAAGGGCCTTTTCGAGGAGAACGAAGATAACCCACAGCTGATCGAGATGGCACATGTACTGCACGGACAGGCCTTGATCGCCGAGGGCTCATCTCTCCCCGATCCAGCCGCATTTGCGCAACGGGTAACTAACCTACTCGTTCAATAGCGGTTCTCGGATACGAATAGACCGGAAGCGCTTTTCGTACACTGATTAGCGCCCACATTCCCATCACTCGAACGATTCTAATCCGACCTCGGCGTCACCCCATCTCAGCTAAACCGGGTCTCAATCGAGCCGTAATTCGCTATGAACTCCTTTAATCAGTTAAGTTTTTTGAGTAGGCGTCGATGTCTTGGATGAGCGCACCGAGAAAAATCTGTGCGGTCGTCCGACCCTAGGTAGACGCTGAAAGGAGCATGACTATGTGTGGAATCATGGCGTATGTCGGCACTGACGTATCCGAGCAGCAACTTGTCTCTCATTTCGACCCCGTAAAAGCGCGCGGTCCCGATTATTCAGTCTTATCACGAGTGGGTGAACACACGTGGCTCGGTTTTCATCGGCTGGCCATCATGGATCCGACACCGGCAGGCAATCAGCCATTCTACCTCGACAAGCTATCTTTGGTCTGCAACGGCGAGATCTACAATCATCGAGATCTGGCGGACAAATATGGTTTCGAACTCAGAACAAGCTCGGATTGCGAAGTCATTCTTCACATGTTTAGGCGGTTCGGCCTAAAGCGCACATGCGAGGAGCTCGATGGGGTCTTTGCATTTGCTATCCATGACGGTGAACACCTTCACGTCGCTCGGGATCCGATTGGAATTAGACCACTATTCGAAGGTCGGCGCTGGAATCGGGCTGGCCAACTGGAGTTCTTCGTCTGCTCTGAGATGAAAGGTATTCATGCACACTGTGATGAGCTCATGCCTTTTACACCTGGCAGCTACGCGAGTCTATCCATAGCAACAGGGGAATGGCAGCAGCAGGCTTATTACCATTATGACTACCCTTCCATTGTCTCCACCGATGAGGCAGCAGTGATGAAGACCCTCAGGGATAAACTCATTACCGCAGTGGACAAACGCATGATGAGCGATAGACCCATTGGGTGTTTGCTATCGGGCGGAGTTGACTCTTCACTGATCGCGGCTTTGGTCGCAAAACACTTTCCAAAAGGCACTCTCCACACATTCAATGTCGGCCTCGACGTCGGTGCAAGCGACCGAGCGTATGCGCGTATGGTGGCGGACCACATTGGTAGTATCCACCATGAGGTGACCATCACAAAAGATGAAGCCCTCGCTCTGCTGAAAGAGACTGTGCAGGTATGCGAGAGTTTCGATACGACCACAATCCGTGCATCCACCATGCAGCTCGCTGTCGCTCGTTACATCGCGGCTGAAACCGATATCAAGGTGGTCTTTAACGGCGACGTGATCGATGAAGCCAGCGGCTCGTATGTGTATTTCAAGAATGCACCATCAAATGAGGCCTATCAGACAGAGACCATCCGATTGATGAAGGAGATTCATCTCTACGATGTACTCCGTGCAGACCGGACGATCAGTGGCTGTGGATTGGAGGCTCGCGTTCCTTTCGCAGACAAAGCCTTCATCCAATATTACATGGGCATCGCACCTGAGTTGCGTAAGCCGAGGAACGGGATTGAGAAATATCTTCTCAGAAAAGCGTTCGAGGGTTACCTCCCGGAGGCCGTTCTCTGGCGACCAAAGGAGGCTTTTTCCGATGGCTGTTCTGAGGTCGACGAGAGTTGGTCAACAATCATCAAGACCTTCGTAGAGCAACAAGTTGACAGCAATGATCTCGACAAAATCGAGCTGTCACATTGCCAACCAAGGACCAAAGAGGAACTCTACTATCGACGCTGTTTTGAGCAATTCTACGCGGGGCGCGCATCTGTTATACCCGCGTTTTGGATGCCGAAATGGTGCGGAGATGATGTGGTCGACCCATCTGCACGCGTGCTGACCGATGTGTACCGGCAATCTGATAACCCCAACAGAGAGCAGGAACGCAAGGACCTAGAAACCAGGCCACCACAAGCGCCATCGCCCCTCGTTGCTCACGGGTAATCATTCTCAGTCGTCAGCGCTTATCTGGACACCTGCCGATTGCACTCGGCTAGGGGTTCACGACCAAAAACACTTGCCAAGTGCACGACCCCTCTGACGCCAAAAGAATACGCCTCGTCTCGCCCATGCGCGACGGCCTTCATACCTCTGATTTGCACATTCTGGATCAGGCCCCTTGAAAAAATAAACAATGTTTACTATTTTGGCGACATGAACCAGAAGACACCATCAAAAAAAGTCCAACTCAAGCGCGAACGGCGCAAGCGGGAAATCGTCGAAGTCGCCTTGTCCATGATCGCTGACCAAGGTCTTGACGCATTCAGCCTTCACAAGCTTGCAGGTCGCGTCAAACTCACGGTCGGCGCCCTCTACCGCTACTTTGAATCAAAATCCGCGCTTATCGCGGCGCTCGAAATCTCCGTCATCCGAGAGACACGGGATGCGATTTGCCAGGCAGTAGAGCGCTGGGAAGAGGCCTGCGTAGATGAGTCGGAATCGGTTCGAGAGTTAGGCAGAGTTGTGCAAGCCGCGTTCGCATATCGAGAGCTACTGCACGCATCACCGGCGCAAATGCGATTGATTGGCGGGCTCATGAGCAATCCAAAACCGCTGCTCGACGAACAGATGAGCGCAGGTGTTATCGACGTAATGCTAGAGACGCTAGAACCAGTCCGCTCGGGTTTGGCGGCTTGCGAAGCTTGCGGTTGCTTGCATTCAGGCAATGCAATGGAACGTTCGGTTGTGGTGTGGGCGACCGCGCGAGGCGTGGCCGAAACACGCAAGCTCACTGGGCGCCACCCAAACCTATTCGATGAAAACACCTTATTCGCACTTGCGATGCGCACTTTGCTTCTAGGTTGGGGTGCCGATGTCACCAGCCTAGAGAGAGTTGACACTCTCATGCACCAGACGGCTGGAGGTTAAGTGATGATCATATGGTTCTGTTTTGGCTGTGCGCTGTGGACGCTCATAGAATATGGCATGCATCATTGGAATGGACATCTCATGAGGGGCAAGACGCACTTTAGCCGAGAGCATTTGCGCCACCATGCGGTTCGGCATTACTTCTCTCCGTTGTGGCACAAGATCCTCGTCGCTGCATTCGTCGTCACAGTGATTGGCGGTATAACCACTCCACTCGTGGGCACATACGCAGGTTTATCTCTGGCAGGCGGTATTGGGAGCGGCTATCTCTTCTATGAGTATTTACATTGGCGCTGTCATGCGCGTGCACCACGCACTGCTTACGGTCGCTGGGTGCGGCTGCATCATTTCGGCCATCACTTTACGGATGCCCGCTTTAACCATGGGGTTACGACGCCGATTTGGGATCTCGTGTTCCGAACATACCGACCGATAGCGAGAGTGAAAGTGCCCACAAAGCTGGCGATGCCATGGCTGCTTGATGCCGAAGGCGAACTAAAAAAGGCATATGCGTCGAATTATACCTTACTTGGACGCCGCCAGGTGGGGCGGGTTGTCGTCTCTGACTGTGCTCGGCCTCGGCCCTAAATTTGGATCTTGAGATAGGCTGTGACCGAGTAGTTAAAACCACCGAGTTCAGATATATCGAGTTTCTTGGCGCCGAGTTCATTGCGAAGCTGGGCGGATAGCTCAGGGTTCATCACGCCGACGCCCATCTCGTTTTCCAAATCATTGGCGATGGTGTTCTTCGCCTCGGCTGCTGCATCTGCGCCTGTGAGCATGTAGTGATAGGCTGCCTGCGCACCGACACCGAAGAACACGAGTGGGACCAGTTCCCGCTCAAACTCAACTTTTGTCCGTGCAAGATTCCATCCGAATGCGTAGCGGTTCAACTCATCTTCATCCGCCTGCGCATTATTGTATTCGGTCTCGACAACGGTGGGGTCAATTCCAGCCTGCGTTAAAGCGCTGCTGAGTGTACCCGACAGCGCGAATGGCTCACTCTCCTGCTTAGGACGCATGAAAAGCACTGGACCTGTAAACAAGCCGAGATTGAGACGCCATTTATCACCAAACGATCCGTCGAAGCCGAGGTTTGCGGTGAAGTAGAACTGCTCGGTCCCCATTTTTAGAGCCTCGCCCCAGACGTCGACGCCCAGCAGCTCCACACCCGCTTCTGCACCGCTGCCGACGGGCCCATCAAAGTATCCGAAGGCGTCGCCGCTGCCATCGACAAAGCCGGTCTTTCCCGCCACATACAATGAGAATAACTCCGCTTGCCCAACCATCGGCATCAGTAATGCCGAGATGAGGACGAAATGACTGAAACGATTGCGTAACATGAGGGACTCCAAAATCTGCGCGTGCTATCGCCCGCGGTTCACAAAGAACAGGACGCGCCACCCACATGGTTTCTCACCAACTTTTTTAGTCAGACGACCATTTTCTTTTATGGTGAACTCGATAGCGCCGCTTGAATTGCGCACGCATTCGAGCAAAACTCTCTTAAACAATGACATTAGGGCGCCTGAATGGGTCGCGTTTGGCGGCAAATCATAAGACCGGCTTACATCATACTCGTCGCGCCAGCCTTCTTCTGTGGGTGCGACGCGCCTGCGCCGAGTGTGGGGGTGCAAAAACAACCCGAACACGGCCAGCCAAAACACCCTGACCGGCCATTGCATCGTGAAGAGGCGCGTCCAGCCGACGCCAAAAAAACGCCAAATTTACCCCACTCAGTAAAAAGCGCGGCTTTAGGCCATCAGCTCGTCTTAGCGCCCGACAGAGACGCTAAGGCACAAACGGCGGCTGGTTTTGTTGGTGCGCTCGCATGCAAGGCCTGTCACGGTGAGAAGTTCTCAGGTTGGCAACAGTCTGCTCATGGACAAGCCGGCTCGACTCAAGCCCACACACATTTGCTCGCAAACTTGAACGGAAAACGCTTGCGTCTGGTGGACGGCGAGGTTGCATTCCAAGCGAATGGTACAAAGCTTGACATTCAGGTGGGATTAGACGGACGCGCCCCCGTGACGATGACCGTGGCTGGCGTTGTGGGTCGAGGGCTGATGTACGGTGGGGGTGGACAGAGCCTGTTCGTTAAAAGTCCAGACGGTCGGTATCTGCTGTTCCCCGTCGAATATAATGCCACCAGCAAGACTTGGTATTGCCAAACGAATGACAACGGCTGGATGCCTCTCTCGAGCAAGAGCACTCTCAAAGACTGTGGCTGGCCACCGACACGCATGCTCGGCAGTGGCCCCGGTGCGGGCTGTCAAAACTGTCATGGCAGCCAAATCTACGTCAGCTTCGATGAAAGACTCGGGCAATACAAGACGTCTCTGACGTCACTCGCGATCAATTGCGAGTCTTGTCACGGACCAGGTAAGCGTCATGTGGAATTGATGACCAACGGGCAAACCAACTCCGACGATATCGGTCTAGAACCGCTTGAATTACTGTCGACTCGAGACCATGTGATGGTTTGCATGGCCTGCCATGGCAACAAAGCAAATATCCGAGAAGGCTATCGGACGGGAGACGAACTCGACACGTATTTCACACAGCAATCGATGCGCCACCCAACTGAGCGTTCGACGAGCGTGAATGGACAGCCACTGCGGTTTGGCTATCAACAGGGCCACTTATACAGCCCCTGCTATACCGACGGGTCGATGACCTGTGTAGATTGCCATAACCCGCACACACTTGCTTACCGAGATATATATGGTCAAACACTCACTGGTCGTTTTTCCGACCGACAATGCACAGACTGTCACCCCTCAAAGACATCCCCGGCACATCAAGGTCACCACCAAAACAACCCACTCAAGTGCACGGATTGTCATATGCCCATGCATCAAATGAAAGACGTCGGCGAGTTGATTAAGCATCGTAGAGTGGACCACACCGTCTCGATTCCACGACCAGACAAGACCGAACCTACAGGTACCAAATCTGCGTGTTCTCAATGCCATCAAGGTCAGGCACCCGAGACGCTCCAACAGAAACTCGAAGCGAGGCGAGGACGCATCAGACCACAGCGTGACGTGGTATCGAAGGTCATCGAATATCAGCAACAGCTTGGACCATCGCTTCGGCCAATAGGCTCTTTGAGTCAACTCGCAAGCCTATCGGCTGTCGCTGAGCAGCTCGATGCTGGCAGCGCCATCGAGGGCGTGCACCTATTGACCTTCTTGGCGGGAGAGATGGTCGCTACCCAGACTTTTCAGCTCAAACCGAAACTGGCTCGCGCACTATGGCGGGCGAGCGACAGCCCCGAGCTTGACCTTGCCGCTGCCGCCCTGACGACGCTCGTGCTCTTCGAGGCACCGACCGCACAACGTAATCAAAGCCTGCAAACTCGTCTGGAAGCCGAGCGACGGGGGCCTTCGCTCAGAGCCAAGGTTGTCTACAACCTCATCGGTCTCTACCAGGCTTACGGCCGCTTAAATGCGGCGGGTCACACGCATTTCAGGGAGCGGCTCAGCGATGAGGGCGCCATCATCGACACGGAACACCACGCACTTCATCTCGCGCTCGCAGCGGACTATATGTCGGACAAAGACGACGCGATGGCGCTCAAGCACCTTCATCGGTCAAAGAGCGCCCGACGATTTCGGACACCAAGGTACCCCGTCGGCGTGCTCGGTGGACGAAGTGAACTCTTCAGCCTGGAAGCCGCGATACTGATGCGTTCTCGTCAAACAGATGATGCTGTGAATGCATTGGTGCAAGCGACGCGACTGAATCCGAACGATGGGCAGGCGTTCGCCCGTTTGTGTCAACTGTATGAACAGCGGTCAGCATGGCGACAGTTTACAGACTGCTTGAAGAGTTGGAACGAATATCATCCGCACCATCTACCCGTCTACACAAGCCTAGCTGCTCAAATGTTGAAGCTCGGACGTACCGGTGAAGCCCGCGAAGTGATCCGTCGTGGGCTCGCGCTTTTCCCCACCTCCAATCAGCTCCTCGAAGTGCGCGACCTTATAGAGGAATGAGCGTTTACCTACATGTCGGTTTTTATGCGATTTTCTTGACCGATCACATGAACGGGTCCATCCTCTCCACGTTGGGCGTAATTCGACGGAATGGCCAACGCGTCGAACTAGACGGGGGAACATTTGAAGAAAACACTCGTATGGACAATCCTGCTCGCAGGCACTTGGTGGCTCTGGTCAGCACATACTGAACTGCTCATTATCATCTTCGGGATACTCAGTTTGGCGATTACGCTGTTATTCTTCGGCCGTATGGACCGAGATGCAGCTGACGTGCCGCCCTACACGCTTGGCCTTCGACCGCTTTTCTACCTGCCCTATCTGACGATTGAGATCATCAAGGCAAACATCGATGTCGCGAAGATTGTGCTGAGCCCCAAGATGAAAATCAGCCCTCGGATGTTTAAAGCGCGAGCATCGCAGAAAACCATCGTTGGGCAAGTTGTGTATGCAAACTCCATCACGCTGACACCGGGCACAATTACCCTTGATGTCCGGGATGGTGAATTTCTCATCCACGCACTGACCAATGAGGCTGCTGAAGGCGTCTTGGCGGGCGACATGGATAAAAAGGTCTCGAAACTGGAAGGGGCAGGCTGATGTTTGCAATCGCAATGCTCGCCATCATGATCACCATGCTCATGGCATTAGCGCGAGCCGCACTCGGCCCGACGGTGTACGACCGGATTCTCGCGCTCAACATGTTTGGGACAAAGACGATACTGCTTATCGCGGTGGCAGGCTTCCTCAATGGACGTCCTGATTGGCTGGATATCGCCCTCGTCTATGGACTCGTTAATTTCACAGGCACGATCGCCGTTTGCAAATACGTTCGCTACGGCAACCTTGCTGCTGATGATGAGAGGCCTACGCGATGACCACCGTATTTGAGGTTTTTGATTACCTGAGCTGGTTCGGCCTTGTGGCTGGTGGCTTCTTTTGCGTGGTAGGCGGTATCGGCCTGCTCCGATTGCCAGACTTTTATTGTCGCACCCATGGCGCCACGATCACAGACACCTTGGGCGCAGGGCTGATTTTGTTCGGGCTGTTTTTCCAGGCGGCGAAGCTCATGGTTGATGGGCAAGGCAATTGGGTGCCTGATGCTTGGGTCGTCGGTGTGAAGGTACTGTTTATCGGATTACTGATCCTGTTGACGAGCCCAACATCGGGACACGCACTGGTCAAAGCGGCATATGCCGATGGGACACGATGGCAAGAGGGGGATAGCGATGCCCTTTCCGACTGAAGTCTTCCTTTTTCTTGCGTTGATCGCCACCGGCTTCATGGTGTCGCGTGCAACGAACCTGTTCGCGGCGGCGATGCTCACGGGTGTGTTTAGTCTGACGTCGGCGTGTTTGTTCACGGTGATGGATGCTGTGGATGTCGCATTTACAGAGGCGGCGGTAGGGGGCGGTTTTTCAACTGTACTCTTCCTGGGTGCTTTGGCGCTCACGCGACGCGGAGAAAAACGACAACCCGCTAAGCTCTACCCATTTATTATCGTTCTGCTGACAGGCATCGCCCTGATCGTAGGGATGATCAATATGAAACCCTATGGGGACCAGAACGCACCGATTCATGAGCACGTAGCGGCAAAAATTAAACAGAAAGAGTGGGCGGCTGTGAAGCGGTCCACGCGGGCGACCGCCAAAGATAACAGTAAACCTCACGATAAAGCGGTTGGTCTACCGAACATTGTCACATCGATTCTTGGTAGCTATCGAGGTTATGACACCCTCGGCGAGACCGGTGTGATCTTCACAGCTGGTATCGGCGTGATGCTGCTGTTGATGGGTCGACGACGCGAGGAAGACGGTGCCGGCACCGGTACTGTCACACCAAGGGATGACGACCAAACGCCCGGTGGCGAGCCACAAGGTGAGATAGCCGATGCTGCGGTCGCCAGCGTGAGCGTGGAGCAGCAGCCTGAACAGGGGGTGCAGGCATGAAGAAGAACCACATGAAGATGCGCGAGATCGTTGTGTTGCGCGTCGTCAGCCGCGCCTTAATACCGTTCATCCTGCTCTTCGGATTATACGTACAGTTCCACGGTGACTTTGGTCCTGGCGGCGGCTTCCAGGCGGGCGTCATTTTCGCCGCAGCCTTGATTCTGTATGGACTCATCTTCGGGCTCGACGCGGTGCAGCGGGTGTACACCCCCTTCGCAGTCGAGATGTGCATGGCAACAGGTCTCATTCTGTATGCAGGCACGGGCTTCGTGAGTTTCATGAAGAACTTGAACTACCTAGATTACGATGTCTTCGGCTCACACGGCCAACACTACGGCATCCTCCTAATCGAAGCGGGCGTTGGCATTACCGTCGCTTCAACGATGGTGATGATTTTCTATTCTTTTGCCGGTCGAGGGAGGGTGACGAAGTGATCGCATTGAGTGAAATCCCCACCGAATATGGGTTGTGGCATTATTGGGTGGTGACGGCACTGATGATGCTTGGTCTCTACATGGTTATCGCAAAAGATAATCTGATCAAGCGTGTCATGGGCCTCAATATCTTTCAGGCCTCAGTCATCATGTTTTACGTCGCGATGGGTAAAGTGAATGGTGCCGATGCGCCTATCTGGCCCCTCAACACATTATCTGGACATTACGAAGACAGGGTTTTCTCGAATCCACTGCCACACGTGTTGATGCTCACAGCCATCGTGGTGGGGATCGCAACGACGGCGCTCGCGCTCGCACTCGTGGTTCGCATCAATGAGGCTTACGGCACCATTGAAGAAGACGAGATCAACGAAATGGATGGGTCAGTATCATGAGTGCACATTATCCAGCGCTATTGATCGCAACGCCGCTTTTGGCTGCGCCTATCTGCCTCTTTCTTCGCAACGCAGCCTTGGTTCGCGTTTGGTCGTCACTGGTCGTGTGGACATGCCTGTTCTTCGCTTGGAGCATTCTGAATCAAGTGGTTGGCGCCGGCGGTGAATCCATTCGCTACGCGATGGGTGGGTGGGAGATGCCCCTCGGCATCGAGCTGAAGATCGATGCTGCCAATGCATTTGTCGTCCTGATTATTACCGGCATTGCGTCTTTGGTTTTCCCCTTTGGCATGGGTCACAAAGGCCTATCGGGCCCTGAGGGTAAAGAACACCTATTCTACGCCGCCTTCCTACTTTGTATGTGCGGTTTAATGGGTATTTCTGTGACCGGCGATGCATTTAACGTCTTCGTCTTTTTAGAGATTACCTCGCTATCATCTTATGCGCTCATCAGCATGGGTGGCTCTAGACGTTCATTGATGGCCGCGTACAGCTACCTCATTATGGGCACCATTGGTGGCACCTTTATTCTGGTTGGCATTGGATTCATCTATGCCCTGACCGGCACGCTCAATATGGCAGACATCGCGGAGCGGCTTCCCGCTGTCGTGAGCTCGCCGACGGCCGTCGTCGCTTTCGGTTTCTTAACACTTGGCGTGTCGATCAAACTCGCCGTTTTTCCTGTGTATCAGTGGCTGCCAAACGCATACAGCTTTGCACCGAGCAAAGTATCTGCGTTTTTGTCGGGTACGGCGACGAAGGTCTCCTACTACGTGCTATTGCGCCTCTTCTTCACCTTATTTGGCATCGGTTTTGTCTTTCATAAGCTGGGCCTAGATAAATTGCTGCTGCCTCTATCGCTCGCGGCCATGTTTGTGGGCTCCATCGCTGCGGTCTATCAAACCAACGTAAAGCGGCTCTTCGCCTACTCGTCCATCGCACAGATCGGCTACATGACTCTTGGGTTGTGTCTCTTGCAGCTCGATGGAATGAAAGTGGTCAATTTCGATGGGCTGACAGGCGGCATCGTCCACCTGTTCAATCACGCGATCATGAAATGTGGCCTGTTTTTGATCGTTGGCTGCGTCGTCTACCGCATGGGCACCACGACCATCGGTGAGATGCGCGGCTTCGCCTATAAAATGCCGGTCACCTTTGCGGCCTTTGTCGTCGCCGGTCTGAGCATCATCGGCGTGCCCGGCACTGTTGGTTTTGTGAGCAAATGGTATCTCGTGCTCGCCGCCGTCGCTGGTGGTCATTACATGATCGCTGGCCTGATTCTGCTGAGCTCTCTGCTCGCCGTCGTCTACATTTGGAAGGTGGTTGAGGTGGGCTATTTTAACAAGCCTGAAGGACCGATCACCAAGACAGAGGCGCCGCTTTCCATGCTCATCCCCGTTTGGATTCTCATGTTTGCTGCGATCTATTTCGGTTTCTCAACAGAACTTACGGGCGGTGTCGCTGAAATGGCGGCGAAGTCGCTTCTTGAGGGGAGTGGCGCGGTGATTCTTGGAGGCACACCATGACGGCTCAATTTGCAATCGGAATGGCCATACTCGCCCCGCTCTTGGGCGCGATCGGCATTCAATTGACCGGCCGCTGGCCGAACCTCCGAGAAACTGTCACGCTCATCGCGGCGGGTGCAGCTTTTGTATTCGTCCAAAGTCTCGTCAGCCTCGTTTTTGGCGGGGCGCGACCAGAGCTGGTACTGATCGCCGACGTGCTTCCCGGTGTGGACCTCGCTTTTCAGGTTGAACCCCTAGGGATGCTCTATGCCCTTGTGGCAGCCAGCCTGTGGATACCAACATCACTTTATGCTGTCGGCTACATGCGAGGTCATAACGAGGGTAATCAGACTCGCTTTTTTACGTGCTTTGCGCTCGCAATCTTCGCTGCGTTGGGTATCGCGTTCTCGAAGAATGTGTTCACTCTTTTCCTATTCTACGAGATTCTCACATTTTCGACCTATCCCCTGGTCACCCATTACGGCGACGAGGAGGCTAAACGAGCCGGCCGAATCTACATGGGCATCCTGGTGACAACGTCGGTGGCTTTCCTATTGCTTGCGGTCGTGATGACACAGGCTCTGGCCGGTACGCTCGATTTCAAGCCTGGCGGTATTCTCGCGGGCAAAGTCGATGGACTTTTGGTGCCGGGACTACTGGCGCTCTACACCTTTGGTACGGGCAAAGCCGCGCTCATGCCTTTTCATAAGTGGCTACCAAATGCGATGGTCGCGCCGACACCTGTGAGCGCATTGCTCCACGCCGTCGCCATTGTAAAAGCCGGCGTGTTTACGGTCCTGAAGGTCGTTGTCTACGTCTTCGGTATCGAATTCTTAACCGAGACCGCGGCGTCAGAATGGCTGATGTGGGTTGCAGCGTTTACACTGCTCTCCTCGTCTGTCATCGCGCTGACCAAAGATAATTTAAAGGCGCGCCTCGCCTATTCGACCATTAGTCAACTCGCCTACATCACCCTGGGCGCAGCCATCGCGACCAAGGCCGCAATCGCTGGTGCAGCGTTACATATCGCGATGCATGCCATCGGCAAAATCACGCTATTTTTCTGCGCTGGCGCGATTTACGTGGCGCTCCACAAAAAATACATCAGTCAAATGAACGGGATCGGTCGGCAAATGCCATTTACGATGGCCGCTTTCTTTCTAGGATCCATCTGTATCATCGGGCTCCCACCCATGGGTGGCTCATGGAGTAAATGGTATCTGTGCCTCGGCGCACTCGAAGCCGGCCACATGGTTTTCGTATTCGTGTTGATGATCAGCTCGCTGCTGAGTATCGGGTATCTCATGCCGGTTGTTTATCGCGCATTTTTCTTCGAGCCCGATCCAGACGACCACCATCACGGCCATGGTCACGATGACGGACATCATTCGCATGAACCCAAGGAAGGCTTCTGGGCCAACTTGCATGAAGCACCCATATTGTGTGTCGCACCACTGTGCCTCACAGCTCTCGGGTGCGTGGCGTTATTCTTCTTTGCGCCACATATCTACAACCTCGTTATCACCATCACGGAGGTATGAAGTTATGGGCGCACCACATGATGGGGATCAAAGCTGGTTTGACAAGCCACGCAACGTCAATCTGATCGTCTGGACATTGGTCTTGGCCTGTCTCGGCGTGATGGTTGGCGGTGAATTCATCCACAAGCACGGTCATTTCCCTGTGGAATACACCGTCCCTGGATTCTATGGCCTATTCGGCTTCGTTGCTTATACCTGCATTATTTCTGCAGCGATTTTACTGCGTAAAATCGTGATGAGACCGGAGGATTACTACGATGAGTGAGGCGATCTTTCCTGGTCTCATACTGATACTCGGTGGACTGCTACTTCCCTTGGCGCCGAAGGGCGTACGCAAGTGGATTGCATTGGCGCTACCGATCATCAGTGGCGTGCACATGCACATGCTGCCCGAAGGTTGGGCGCTGACGACGCAGATTTTTGAGTACACCCTCGTACCGGTACGGATGGACAAGCTGAGCCTGGTGTGGGGCTATGTTTTCCATCTCGCAGCGATCATGAGCATCATCTATCAGCTCCACGTCAAAGATACCCTGCAGGATGTCTCAGGGCTGACCTATGCGGGTGCTGCGGTCGGTGCGGTCTTTGCCGGTGACCTCATCACGCTGTTTGTCTATTGGGAGCTCACAGCGATTACGTCGGTTTTCTTGATCTACGCCAATCGTACGCCCACAGCAGCCAAAGTCGGCACGCGGTATTTGATCATTCAGGTGGCGTCCGGTGTGATTCTCTTCTTCGGTGTGCTGCTCTGGGTCCGTGACACTGGCAGCGTTGAGATCGGCGCGATGACCTACGCGGGAGACAACTGGCACCTATTTGGCCCTTTCGTGAACCCAGAGACCGGTGCCCCCGTATCGGCAGCGGCATGGGTCATCCTATTTGCCTTTGGCATCAAGGCAGCGTTCCCATTTCTGCATAATTGGCTGCAAGACAGCTACCCTGCTGCCACAGCGACGGGCACTGTGTTCTTGAGCGCGTTCACAACCAAGTTAGCGATCTACGCCATTGTGAGATGCTACGCAGGTACGAGTCTATTGATTCCAATCGGCCTTACGATGACCCTTTTCCCGATCGTCTTTGCCGTGATTGAAAACGACCTGAGAAAAGTGCTCGCCTACAGTTTGAACAATCAGCTTGGCTATATGGTCGTGGGCGCAGGCGTGGGTACTGAGCTCGCCCTGAATGGTGCTGCCGCACATGCCTTCGCGCACATCATCTACAAGGGCTTGTTATTTATGGCCATGGGCGCTGTGCTCTACCGTGTGGGGACAACCAAGGCCAATCAGCTCGGTGGACTACACAAGTCAATGCCGTTGACGACCATCTTCTGTATTATCGGCTCCCTCTCAATTTCAGGTATGCCTGGATTCAGTGGATTTGTGACAAAATCCATGACCTTGTCAGCCGCATTCGGCACACACGATGTTTTGTTGTTCGTCGGTCTACTCATCGCATCTGCCGGTGTGGTGGATCACTCCGGCATCAAGATTCCGTTTTTCGCCTTTTTTGCGCACGACTCGGGCAAACGGTGTAAGGAGGCGCCAGTCAACATGCTCGTGGCGATGGGAATCGCTGCCTTCTTCTGCATCTTTTTGGGTATTTACCCGCAACCGCTGTACGACATCCTGCCCTTTGAGGTGCGCGCGGACGTGAACGGGACGGCATGGCACAACTATAGCGCGTCCCATGTATACACATCTTTTCAACTCTTGTTCATGGCTGCCTTGGCATTCGTCATCCTGATGAAAACCCAAATGTACCCACCAGAGTTGTCTTGCACCAATCTCGACACCGATGTGGTCTATCGGCGCTGGCTCAAGCGGCTTGCCATTGCGACTGGCAAGACCACGAACTCGATCTGGAGCCGCACGATGGGCCTGTTCAAGACACGTATCGTCAACGCAGCGACCGCTGTTGGGGAACACCATCGACCAACACGCGCCATGGGTGAGCCGTGGCCGATTGGACGCACTGCGCTCTGGGCGGCGATCTTGCTTCTCTTTGTCTTCACATCCGGTATGTTCAAGGTAATGTAACGAGCCGGATACCCCGGAGCCGTGTATAAGACCTTTCTTTGTCTGGGTATTGTCCTACTGCAGGTTGCCTGCACAACCCGCCCAGATTCAAGCCTTGCCGGGCCATCTACGCCATCAACAAGAGTGGACCGTGGTGTCGCCGCCTCCCAGGCGACAAAGCCGATTTTAAGCGATGAGCCTCCGTCCGTTCAAAGGGCGAAGAGCATTCCATTTATACCGGGCCCCGACCCCGCCAACGATCCAATGACGCCAAGGGTCAAGGCCGCTTGCGGCCAGTGTCACGCGTTTCCAGACCCTCGCGAGTTCACACGGCAAACTTGGGCACATGCCAATCGGTATATGGCGCGGGTTTTCAAGACCTTCTATGACCAATATGAGAGACAATTCTCCGATGCGGAGATCGCAGCCTATTACGACAAATATGCGGCGAAGCAAGTCGCGTCCCCTACCCTTTATCCACAACAATCGGGATGGGCGCTGAGGCCTGTTGACTTGGGCGAAGACGCGCGCATTGTCGTCGACCTGCAGCCCAGTCGAGATGAACTGCGTCTCGTGGATATGCTCACCGGACAAATTCTATCGGTCAACCGCAAGGGTACCTATCGGCGATTGGCGCAGGCGACCCATCCAGTGACAGCAAAGCTGTGGCCAAGCCCAAAGGATCCCTCTCGACTGCTCGTCGCCGATTTGGGTGTTTTTAGGGCCGCGGATACCCAGCGTGGGTTTGCAGCTGTCTTCGGCGGAAATGGAGTCAAGTTACCGCTGCTCGACACTCAAGGCCGTGTGACGAGTGTCGCGCATGGTGACGTCGACGGAGATGGACGGGAAGACATCGTTGTTGGTGTCTTTGGTTGGCACAAAACAGGTGGTCTTTATGTGCTCAGACAAGACACGGACACCGGCCCATACCGGTCGACCGCGCTGTCGACAAACGCTGGATATATGGCCGTAGAGGTGGTCGCCGTCAACGGAGCCAAGCGCGCCTCCATCTTTGCTCTGACAGCCCAACATCACGAACGGCTAGAGCGGTATGACTTTGATAACGGTCAGTTTAGCTCACGTATTCTTTTCCAGGCGAGCACCCCACTGTGGGGCGGCCTTGGTATGCGAGTCGTGGATATCGACAAAGATGGCGACCTCGACATACTGCATTGGAACGGTGATACCTTAGATGCGCCGAAGGTCGCGCCCTGGCAAGGAGTTCACTTGCTAGAAAACACGGGAGATACCTATCGAAGATACCAGCTCGCCTCGCTTCCGGGTGTACACGATGTCGCCCTCGCCGACCTCGATCATGATGGTCACCAAGACCTCTTCGCTGTCGCGAATTTATCACCACACATCGAAAGAACGCTTGTGGATGAAGGCGCCCCGCACTCCGTGTCTTTCGAATCTGTTTTATTGATCCAACAAACAAAGCCGATGGGTTTTAAAGTCAAGTCACTGCTCCGTGACCAGACATGCTTCTCCAGTGTTGCTGTGGTGCCGTGGGGTAAAGACGGTCGACCAGCGATTGCGCTCGGCGGGTTTGGCGCCGGTTGGTCGCTCTTGAGCCATCACGGAGACGTGGGTCTCACAGCGAACGAGACACGGGTATGCGGGCGTCAACCGCTGATGATTCTAGAGTTGGGAGGCACACCGGAGACCTTGGTTCGTGAGAAAAGCACCACCGCATTTGAAGGGGCGCTCAAACGAATTGTGAGCAACGACCCCGACGACGCGCGCAATCGTGTCAATCTCGGCAATGCATATCTTGCTGACCGCCGATATCGCCATGCACTTCGCCAATACGAAGACGCACTCAATATCGAGCCTGATATGCCTGCCGCCACAGTCAATTACGCACTGGTCCTCGATCGCTTGGGTCGCGCTCAGGAGGCGGTCTTTAAGCTAAAGAAGCTCCTCCAATCGCGGCCTAAATTCACGGATGCGCACGCACAATTGGCGACCATTCTCTATCGCACAAGAGCATTCAAAGAAGCGCTCACACATATTGACACCGCGTTAGAGAAGAGCGGTCAGAACGCCGATTTGTGGGCCAATCGGGGTCATATCCTCGTCGCTCTCGACCGCAAAGAAGACGCAGCTGAGAGTTATAAAATCGCACTCAAAATCAATCCAGCCCATGGGCGCGCGTCCCATTACCTGAAGCGCTTAAACGAGCAGATAAAAGCGCCAAAACGGCGATAACGGCTCTAAATCAACGGGGACGGCTTCGCTAAAGCAAGCCAGTTCGATATAGTTCTCATATGAAAGCCCTATACATCAGCCTAATCGCGATTGCCTGGTGCGCTTGTTCGCCCAACGAGTCAGAGCGGACCGAAGTGCTGAAAAGCCGCTCCGCAAGCCTCGTTCAACGTGTCATTCAGGTCGATGGCGTAGTCCGGCATGCTGTCACCTTAGAACCGGTTTCCGGAGTGGATGTGCGGGTGGCAGGCAGCGCCATAGCCACATCCACCGACGAGATGGGTCGCTATCGGCTCACGCTGCGTGGCGTTGAACGTCGAATCGAGTTGAACAAGGTTGACTATCTTCGAATGAGCACAACCGCGGGCCGCGATGCCCTCCTTTGGCCGATGGCGGTGAGTGACGAGCAGGCCAACACAGTGCTCGAACGCCGACGACAACGAGAGATGGACTCCGATCCACTCAACGATCCAGACCTTCGTCCGGAGGCCGCTGCGCTGATTCGAGCCACGCGCGAAGGGCATACTCGCTCAGGGCTTAATGGGACGCCAGGGCGACTTAAGATGCGGCCCGTTCCACCGGAAACAATCCGCATTTATCGACGCGGACCCGAGAACAATTCATGCACAGGCCGGGTGGATGTGATCCCCCTGGAAGAATATGTCAAAGGTGTGGTGCCCCACGAGTGGATACCGAGCTGGCATGAAGAGAGCTTACGAGCAGGCGGTATTGTCGCGCGGAGTTATGCTTGGGGCTGGATTAACGCGGGCGGTAAATACGACTGTGCTGACCTCGACGATACCACCCGAAGTCAGGTTTACCGAGAAGAGCGTGTGCAGCGGGTCTCACAAGCCATCGACACGACACGCGGCGTTGCGGTGATACGCGATGGACAAGTGGTCCGGTCAGAATACTCGGCTGAAAATGGCGATCCCACCGCCTTTGGGGTTGATGAACCCCTTTGCACTGGTCGTGAGCTGTTTGGACACGGTCGCGGGTTGTGCCAGTGGGGCAGTCAGCGCTGGGCAACTCAACGAAGCGAGACCGCTGAGTGGATGATCGGCCATTATTATCCCGGCGCAAACGTGTCTTCAGATCAACCTGTCGCAGACCCCGTGGGCATCCGGGTCGAACTCGCTCAGCGTTTAGAAAGGCTCGACCCCGTCTCCTGCCCTTCGCCAGAGACCATGTATGACTGCGCTGATTTCTTAGACCAGTCCTTCAGCGCGGGGATCTTTGATTTATACGAGACACATCAGGCCGCGCTGACTTACGAGGTCACCAATACGGGTGATATTGTCGTCGATGAGCTCAGCCTTCGTCTAGACATACCTGAGCGCTATGTAGCACTCGATGGGGTTGAAGGGGCTTTGCTCACCCGCGCTCAAGCCAACGGTTTTCACACAGTGACCTTGCAGGCACCGCTCGAACCAGGTCAAACGGCGAGCGTGCGGCTGTTGTTGGGGGGTCGAGAGACAAGTATTCCAAGTGGCCGTTCTGTGAGCATACGTGGCTGGATCTCCCGTTTGGACGATGTTTATCTCAGACCAGACTGGTCAACACCGGCAGCCATCAACGATGAGCAGCGCTTCGATGCAGATGAGCTGCTCAAACTGACGGAAGTGGACATCGTCAGTGGGCGTCGATGGACTTGGCAGAGTGGTCAGCCTGGCATGTTCGAGGGCTGGACTACGGCGGATAGCACCATTGAACTGGCTGAGATGGGTGGTTTGCTCATCGGAGTCAACGGCGGCTCGGCACGCATCGACAGTCCTTGGCTGCCGACCCTCGCCGCACCGATTCAATCGCTTCGCTTGACACAAAGTACAAACGCGGTACTGCGATTATGGTGGCGGCGCGCCGAGAGCCCGTTTATCGCTGCCAACAGCATGATCGTGCCCGCCGATACAGAGTGGCTGGCGACGCCGGGTTTACCGAACGATATCGTGCAGATCAGACTGGAGACACAAGACGCCGTTCATATTGAGACGCTTGCGCTGCTCGCAGAAAACGTCGGTCAAGAAGCCGATGCGGATGTGCGGCCGATAAGAGATGAGGGTTTAGGGCCAGACGACCAAAACGTTGGTTGGCTTGATCGCGATGCTTATTTTGAGCCCGACGCAGCGAGCGGTGCGCCCATCCTTGGGTCCGGAGCGAGTTACGCACAAGGGCAAGCGAGTTGCCGCACATCGAGTCAGCATTGGGGCGACCTGCTCATCGTGAGCCTGTTGGCACTGCCCCTATTTTTGCGTTCAAGAAGGCGCTATTGAGGGCATTTCTACACTGCCACAAGGCGTTTACGTACCAGTTCGGGGAACGCGTCGCGCGTGTTTCTGAGCATCGCTTGCGATCAAGCATCGTAAACGTGTAGGGTGTGCTCCCGCACGATATGGGAAATGGGGTTGAGACAATGAGCCAATATAAAAACACGCTGAAGTGGCTAGGTGTGTGCATCGCTTTGGCGATCACCGGCTGCGGAGAGTCCGAGAAGTCGTCGACGTTACTTGAGCTTGGTGACAACGGCGGTGGCGAGCAGATGGCCGATGGTAACAACGGCGACACCGGCACCGTTCCAGTCAACAGCATGACGGATGCAGGCGTGAATCCAGCGCAGGACAGTGGCAATGACGGCCAAGATAATCCAGGTGGCGGCGGGCCAAGCATTATCGATATGGGTACGTCTCAACCGCCACAAATGACCGGCGGCGGTGGTCTCGGGTCAGCTTGCAACGCAGACAGTGATTGTAACACGGGACTCTGCGTCACAGGCCTTCCCGGCGGCTATTGTAGTAACGTGTGCACTTCAGCCGACGATTGTGGTCCGAACGGCAGCTGCTGGAACCTCGGGCAACCTCAACAACTGTGCCTACTGAACTGTACAGGCGATAACGAATGCCGAACTGGCGAAGGTTACGTTTGCGATGGCGACAACACCTGCTTCCCTAACGGCAATGGCGGCGGTGGTAACCCAGGTGGCGGCGGTGGTGACGTCGGCATGGGTGTCGGACCCGGAGCTGCCGTCGGTGAGATCATCCAGGATTTTTCTCTCACCAACTGCGGTACTGAGCAGCCGCAGAGTATGCGCGCTTATTTTGAAGGCCAGCGAGCCGGCCACATGTTGCTAACGGCCGGTTGGTGTCCAGCATGTCGGCAGTTTATCCCGCAGGTCATCGGCCTGATGAATAACCCTCAGGCCGCAGGCCTCAAAGTGGCTTTCGTCCTCGGCGAAGACCAGGGTTACAACGAGCCGAGCATCAGGTACTGCCAGCAGTATGCGAATTCACTCAACATTCCGCTCGAGAACATGTTCATCGACCACGATGGACAGGACTCCTTCGCCACCACCTTTGCACACCTACAGCCCTATGTAGACGCGCAGGGCGCCTTTGGATTGCCATTCAACGCGCTGCTCGATCCAGCGACCTTCGAGTATGTTTATGCTGATCGCTCAGGCGGTGACATTAACGAAGCACTCGGGCGCCTACTCGCTCAATAAAGGCTGCTTGGCAAACCTGATTGGATCCGGGTCGAGCCTACCTGCGCCACGCACGCAGTAGCGTTCATCTTGTCCCGTTGATTGGAGCGCGCATCATGGCTAAGCGCATTGAGACATTCGATGAGTTTTGGGCGTTTTACTTAGGTGAACATCGACACCCTTTCAACCGGCTGCTCCACTACTTTGGGACCAGTGCAGGTCTGTGCTGCCTTGTGGCGGGTGGCATCACCCAAATATGGTGGCTGTTCTTGGTTGCACCGATCGTCGGCTATGGCAACGCGTGGTTCGGTCATTTCATTGTTGAGAAGAACAAGCCCGCGAGCTTTTCGTACCCAGGGTGGTCGTTTATGGGGGATGTAAAAATGTTGACCTATGCTCTGACGGGTCGAATGCGCGGCGAAATGGAGCGTCTCTACGGTTCAAGTCATCCCGACGATGACGCACCCTGCCTTGTCCAGTTCAATTAGGTCGTTCGCTTTCTGCATACCTCCAGGCCCGCGAAGACATCAACGCCGGCCTCAAACTCAATACCGCTGACAAATTGGCGGGCCCATGTTAGAGCTGCCCGTCAACTTTGGTCTCTTGGGGGAGTGGTATATGAGGCGTCATCTTTTTGTCGTGGTTTTGGCGTTGGCGGTTGGACATGCCTGCGATGACACACAGACCGTGGAAGCCATACAAGACGTTGGTCAATCTGATGCGTTAGTCGATCAATCGGTCAGAATACCAGACGCGGAGAGCGACGCAGCAGATACTGAGACGGATGCGTACGTGCCAGCGCGCCCAGGTAAGTTACCCACCGAGGGCTCGATTATCGACGCAACTGGGCTCGACCTCACCGAGGCGGTTGAGGCTGGGACGGCGCGAGCCGGTGAAGTCACCACGGCGGCTGAAAAACTGACAGGTCCCGCAGCTCACTGCAGAATTGGTGACTTTAGAATGGACAATCAGGCCATGAGTGTCTGCATTCAATCACTGACTACATTCAGCCAATTTTCATTTACGGGTGGGAATCTCATCGATGCGCATCCGGCGCATTTGCCGGGCACTGACTCGCTTAGGGAGATCGTGACCGCCCCCGGGTTGGGTGAAATTTACGTCACCGAGGTGGGTGTGCTGAAGGATGGCTCAGATGGTGGAGCAGCGATCGTGCGTGCCATCGGGCGCACCGGTGGGTCACGATTTGTGCAAGGCGCATTACCAAACTCCTTTGTGCCCCCAGACGTCTCAGTGGTGGTTGAGTATCGCCTTGAGCCATCAGCCAACGAATTGCAGATTCTGACGTGGTTTAGCCTGGATCCAGAGATAAGGTCGGCAGAGCTGCTTTTATACGAATTAGTCTACTTCGGTGATCTGAATCAAACGATTTGGCCTGAGCACAGAGAATATTCAACGGAGCCACTCCCCTTCGTGGCTGCGATGGGTCCAGTGAACAGTTACGGCTGGTACAGTCGTTCGGGCCCCATGCGGGCAACGATCCTTGCCGCCCTCGATGTCCCCGGTTCGCCCGTTGAATACGACACCATCTCGCTCCGCGGTGGAGATATGGCTCTCATCGAGCGCGCATTCTCGGTGGTAGAGGGCGGTATCGAAGCGCTTCGGCCTGATCAGGAGAACGAAGTCGCGGTCAGCGTGAATGGTCTGCCCGGCACAATGGTGATTATCGAGAGGGATGAAGAGATCGTGGTGACAACCGTGCGCCTGAATGATGATGGCGTCGCTACGGTCTCGCTGCGACCGGGTGAATACAACGCACACACGCACGGATACGATGGCGGTGAGATCGATGAGCCGTTCACCGTTGATGACACGACACAGAGCGTGACGCTCGAACAACCCCTGCCTGGTCGGTTGCGAGTTCGTATCACCGACGCGACGGGCACACCAGTCGCTGCGAAGCTGAAGCTTGTTGGCCCGACCGAACGTCTTGAGTTTGTCGTCGATGAAAAGGAAGTTCTACTCCCTGCAGGCATGTGGCAGATCCGCGCCAGCCGAGGCTGGCATTACAGCATTGACCGAACCGCCGTTGCTGTGGGCGCGGGAGAGACGGTGGATGTGGATTTTACTCTCACAGAGCAGATTCCACTCGTTGGCTACGCCTCCGGAGAATTTCACCAGCACGCAAGTCCAAGTCTTGATAGTGAATTTCCAGTGCGCGAGAGAGTTTTATCGAACATTGTTGAGGGTGTCTCCTTCATGGTGCCATCCGACCATGACATCATCTATGACTATGCATCTCTCGTAGAGCGAATGGGGCTGAGTGATCGCATCAGCGTACCCATGACCGGCGTGGAAGTCTCCCCGCTGTTCACACATCTTGGCGCCTACGGGATCCCTTATGATCCATACGCTGGCTCCGGCGGTGCATTGGAATTGCCGCTCGAGGAGAACGGTCTTTGGCGCGTTTACCGCGTTCCAGAGTTGATCGACCAAGCCAGAGAGCGCGGTGCGCGTACGATTCAGGTGAATCACCCGCGGGCATCACAGGGCTATTTTGACCACGTGGGTTACCACGCTGCGGTCCCTATCGAAGCGCTGGATGAAGATGAATTCTCGCCCGATTTCGACGCCATCGAAGTTTTTAATGGTGGTGGCGACTTCTGTCAGGTGCTGAACGATTGGATGGGTCTACTCAATCAAGGACATCGCTCAACGGCGATCGGAAACTCGGATACGCACAGGCGAGAGAAACCACCCGGATATCCACGAAACTATGTGCCAACTCTCGCGCCCGACCCTGTGGCAGTCACTCAAGATGAGGTGGTTGTCGCCATCGAGCGAGGCGAGCTCACCATCGGTGGCGATGCGTTCATGGAATTCACGGGCGACGTTCGACCGGGCCAGACCGTGGACGGTTCCGACGGTACAATCTCGCTACAGGTCCGTATACAAACACCGGATTATACGGCGCTCGATCGACTCATCGTTTTTTCAAACGGCCGACCCGTTTATGACGAACCACTCGATGCGCCGCTAGAGTCTCTCATCGATTTTGACGGTTCACTCGCCATTACGGTCTCTGAGGATACACACGTCGAAATTCTTGCCCTGGGCGAGAGACGGGCCGCTGACACTGAAGGTCGCGAGATCTTTGCCCTCTCAAATCCTGTCTACGTCGACTTCGATGGTGGTGGTATCACCCCTATCGGTGTCGGTGAGATTCCACTGATGGAGTTTTCGTTCTGCCGCAACCGTGACTAAGGCGTCGAGCAGAGCCCACCGTGTCTCCCCGTTCATCATAGCCTTCAACATTCCAAGGTCCTGCCACCTTTGCATGCAGTCGATATTCACGGCGTGTCTTTGAGTAAAGCCACTGGGTGCGCGTCGTAACCGCCACTTACATCGCAATTTCAAGCTCAAACGATATAAGTCTGCGCCCTTCACGGTGGTTCTATATGTCTGTATTTAATACGATATCTCTCAGATCCGGCTCACTTGCGCTTGCAGCGTCACCCACTTTGGTATAATGGTTCAACCAATACTGGCAATCGCAATTGGATTAATGGTTCAACCAATTAAAAGAACAGGACTGGTATAATGGTTCAACCAATCAAGATAAGAGCGGTGTCCCCGACGCCAAGCGCCGTCGATCAGTGTGAACAAATGCTTCAGCGGCAGGTGCTCAGCGGTCAACTCAAGGCCGGAGAGCGCTTACCTGGTGAACGGGAGTTAGCTGAACGCTTCGGCGTAAATCGGCTGACCTTGCGGTCAGCTCTATCGCGTTTGACAGGTCGCGGTTTACTCAGCGTTCGACAGGGGCGCGGATACGCGGTCAACCAATGGACCTCATTCGGTACATCGACCCTGCTCTCGAACGTGGGCGACGTCAGTGAGGATGCGGTCCATTATGCGAAAGAGCTGCTCGATTTACGTCGCGGGCTACTCAGTAGCTTACTGAGCGAACTCGCCGGTGCCGATGAGGCGTGTCGAGAGCGCTGTCTGGCGATTCTAAATACGTTTATTCAGGACGTACTCTCTGCTGAGGGCGCCTTTCGGCGGGCAGAAATGGAATCGTTGATGCTGCGACAAATCGTCTTGGCTGCGAACCGGCCGGTGTTTGCGATCGTACTCAATCCAATACTCGACGCACTCCTCAGCCAAGGGACGTTGTCAGAATGCATGTGGCGTGATCCTAACAGTCGAGTCGACGGCTATAGACTCTTTGTATTTTGGCTGTCGCAGCCGGATCGGGATGCAATTCTACCCATGATCATGGAGCTGCAGCGCTTCGACGGTTGGCTCCTTCGTCAGTATTCTGCCCCGAGCTGAGCGCACCTCTTTGATGACATCTAGAGGCTCACAACGTAAACATCGGATTAAGACAGTGCTTTTCACCCCGTATTCCTATATAATCCGCCGTCGGCTGGTTGTTAGAGGTTCCATTAATCGTGCCCCGTGAATCGCAAAAGTACGCCTTCATTTATGCGTCCACATGGCTGGTTGCAGCGCTCGTACTTGGATTGCGAGCATTGCCCTTTCTCAGTGAGACGAGCCCAATGACAGGTGCCGAGGTCGTGACAGCGCTCAGCATCGCAGGCATACTTGGCGTGCTCAAGGGCCTGACAGTGATACGTCGCGCGGCTCATCAAGCGCTTTCCAGGCTGCAACAGCCGGGTTCCGAACAACCGCTACTCAGACTCTTTCCACCACGCACGTGCCTCTTGATTGGTATGATGATGACGACGGGTATCGCGCTGAGGAATGCCCATTACGCCCCACTGCTCAAATCTTGGTTGATCGCTGTGATCTATCCAGCGGTGAGTCTCGCGTTATTGCTTGGCGCCACAGAGCTCATCTGCCGGACTTTCGGCTCGCGACCGCAGAAGGGTGGCTTGATTTGAGCATTCCTGGCATCAGATACGAGACTAATAATATGATTCTCTGGACTTTTATCAGACAACTTCTCACTTTGGAGTTTAGCCCGCATTTGGAGGACATGATATGCGACGCTTGCTAAGTTTAATTCTCTTATTGCCGCTGCTTACTTTAAGCGCTTGCGAGCAAGACAGTAGTGGTTCAGCCGCGGATTCGGCCGTTGAGCCAGATCGCGGTATCGTCACGGATATGGGTGGCATGGAGACCGATGCGTCCGAAGACGTTGATTCGGCTGTGGCCGCAGACACTGGCGCCGACGCGACCGCGACCGACGCCGGCATCGAAGCCGATGCAATGTCAGACCCAGACGCAGCGCCAATGAGGGACATGATGATGCCGGTGGAGATCGACTCATGTGAGTCGGCCTGTGCACGCTATGATACCTGTGGTCGTACGGGCGACGTTTTCGGTAGCAGCGAACAATGCCTCGCAAACTGCGAGCGCCTAACGCGAGGGGGTGAAGATGGTGTTCAGGGCTGGTGGAATTGCGCAAGCACTGAGACCTGTAACCTCCTGCACTTATGCCCCGTTCCACAAGTTGAAGCGCTTGAATGTGATGAGATTTGTGGACTCGTAGACAACTGCGAAATCGGGCTTAATTTTCCTGATTGTCAAGCATCATGCGCGGCGGGTGGTGAAGCATTCCAGACATGTGCCGAGGAGATCTACGGTGTCTGTAATAACGACAGCTTCGTTCAGTGCCTTGGTCGTGAAGTCTATCAAAATTGCGACCGATTCTGTGAGCCAGCCATTGCCTGTAATGTAGTTCGCGCAGGGGAATGTCAGCAATCTTGTATCCAGAGTTACTTGAACGCCGACCCGCTCGCGGACGCCAACCAGGACCGAATCACTCAATGTGTCCTCGCCGCCAATGGCAACTGTGGTGACATCGACGAATGTATCCAGCCATTCTCGTTTGAACCACCCGCACTCGTCAGTGAGGCTGCTTTCTGTGCGGCATTTAATCAATGTGAACTCGGCTTCTTCGATGGAGACTGTGCAGACGAATATAACAATCTTCTGATCTCCGGTGGTGCGAGCGCGATACGCTGCGCCGTCGATGCGATGCAGGCACAATGCCCGGATTTCTTCTTCGAGCTGGAGCAAGTTTGCCAAAATGCCGCGCGTACTTTGGTGACCACCGCATGCAGCCGCTTCTGTGGCGCACAGCAACTCTGCGAAGTCTTAGAAGGCGATGTGCCCGCATGTAACAGCGCTTGCAACGAATCTTTCGGTGACGACCCAGATGCGAACGAGCGCGTGCTCAGCTCCATCGGCTGTATCCGAGAAAATACATGCCCTGAATTTACAGTCTGCTTGGACAATGCAAGCCCAGAAGGCCAATGCGAGCGATTCTGTGCTGCGCGCGCCGCGTGCGGTGAAATCGAAGACGACTGTATCGCACAGTGCGACCAAAACTGGCCGCGCGACCGGCACGCGAACTGGAGACAATGCGTCGCCGATGCCGGCGAGAACTGTGACGCTGTCAACGCATGCGGCCTGACCCCATCGATCCCATGCCCCGAGGCCTGCGCGCGCTTGGATGAATGCGGCGTCGCGTCACCGCGCTGCGAAGCTGCTTGTGACGACCTGCACGTAAGAGAGCCGGTCGCTGCATCGCTTCAAATCGGCTGTATCCTCGCTGCCGACGTCTGTGAGCCGGAACCAGACGTGCTCAGTGTGATCGACTGCTTGAACGACCCCGAGGCCGCCGGACGGGCCTGCCTGAATTTCTGCCGCAGCGCCACTGAATGCGATCCCGCAGCAGACATCTCAGCGTGCCTAACACGCTGTGTCTCAGGCTTCGGTGATGTGGATGGCCTGCGATTTGCTCAAGCGGAAGAGTGCCTCAACAATGCAGCGAGTGATGCTGCCTGCGAAATTATCGATGCATGTATTCCTGCAGAGCCGGCCATCGACTGTGCTGCCTATTGTGACCAGTTAGACGCATGCCAAATCGACCGTGCTGACTGCGTTGCAACCTGTGAGGCAGCACCAGATGTCAACCTCATCGGCTGTGTTTCCGACGCGATTCGCGCTGGCCAACAATGCGGCGGCGTCGCTGCATGCGAAGGCATCGAGCCACCAAACCCGAGCGAAGCCTGTACGAGCTACTGCACTACACAGAAGAATTGCGACCGAACTTTCGACACGTATCTCTGTCATCTCGGCTGTACACCGGACCCCGATTTCCTCAATATCCGCAACGCGTGCATGAGCGCTGCCGGCTGTGAATTAGCCCCGTGCCTTGAACTCGATGCGAGCGTCTCACCAGATTGTGAGAATGCCTGCCTGACCGCTGTGGCATGCGGCGCGTTTGATGATGAAGCAGCTTGCGCAGAGACCTGCACTGGTTTGATCGCCAGCCCAAGCTCACCAGTGGATTTGATGGATCGCATCAACGAGTGCCTAGCAGGCGTACGTACCCCAGCAGGTTGTGATGCAGGTGAAGCCGCACAATGCTTTCAGCCCGCATTCTGCGAAGCTGTCCCCGACGTCATCTTTGCACCACGAGATGGCGGACGTATTGATTATGACACCAACGGTTTGCCGAGCGCAGGTCGAATGAGCTGCGGTGGCGGTGGCGGGCAGCAGGTGATCGTGGTCACGATCGGCGAGCGCTCAAACGCATCATTTGAGATTGTGGATCACAACTACGACCCACTCATCGAACTACGGGGCGAATGTGATAACGCCGAGTCTGTTATTCAATGCAACGACGACAGTAACGGCCTCGCCTCACGGATTCCTCGGAATAACGGCACCATCGTCCTGGAGCCTGGCATTTACTACCTCTATATCGACGGATTTGGTGGCCGAATGGGCACGGGCACTGTTGAGATACAGATCCAGCCCGCCAACTGATCAATGCCCGCCTGAGTCGCTTGGCGATAGCACCGCCGCTGTAGCCAAGCGCTCGCCCATCTTGTTGGTCTCATACCCGCGAGTTGTGCTGAAGGTCAGCCTCAGAATGCCCCGCGCGAAGCGCGCACCTTGATGGATTATGAGGCCTGGGCTTTCACCCACCGGAATGTCATCCCCTTCGAGCTGAGCGCTGAGTCGCCAAGCACTTATGTCGTGGCCGACGATACCCTTGTAGAGTTTTTGGGGTAGAATTCAGTTTCGTCGCCATGACCAGTCGTTGCACCTTTGGCGACTCCACTCAGCCGATATCGAACCGAATGCCCTGCGCCAGCGGCAACTGACTGCCGTAGTTGATGGTTGTGGTCTGTCGGCGCATATAGGCCTTCCATGCATCGGAGCCCGACTCGCGCCCGCCGCCGGTATCCTTCTCGCCGCCAAAAGCGCCACCGATTTCGGCACCGGATGTACCGATATTGATGTTTGCGATGCCGCAGTCACTGCCTTGCGCCGACAAGAAGTGCTCAGCGCGCTGAAGGTCGTGCGTAAAGAGCGCACTCGATAGGCCATGGGCGACGGCGTTATTGACCGAAATTGCCTCGCTGAGCTCATCAAAGACCGAGATAAACAGGATCGGTGCGAAGGTCTCCTTTTTGACCACATCGAGCCCGGCCTCGGCCAAAATGATCGTGGGTTCAACGAAATGACCTGAGCCCTCTTTCCGTGTCCCTCCGCACACCACCTGAGCGCCAGCTGCTTCGGCTTCACGAACGGTCGACTCAAATCGTAACACCGCGCTCTCATCGATGAGGGGGCCCATGAGCGTGCCGTCAGTAAGGGGGTTACCCACGCGCACCTGACCGTAGGCGGCCTTCAAGCGTTGAATCACGATATCTGCACAATCGCGATGGACCAACAGGCGTCGGGTGGTTGTACACCGTTGACCCGCAGTACCAACAGCACCAAAAACCACCGCAGGGATGGCGAGTTCGAGATTCGCGGATTGATCGATGATCAGAGCGTTGTTTCCACCGAGCTCAAGCAAACTCTTGCCCAAGCGACGCGCTACGCATTGAGCCACGTGCCGACCAACCTCAGTTGACCCTGTGAAAGACACCAGCTGAACGCGACGGTCGTCGATAAAGGTTTGAGACACCTCATGAGACTGATCATTCATCAGCATGAAGATGGGTGGAAAACCGTGCGTCTTGAGCACATCGTTACAAATCGTCTGAAGAGCTAAGGCACAAAAGGGTGTCTTGGGCGATGGTTTCCACACGGTTACGTTGCCACAGATCGCCGAAATGAATGCATTCCATGCCCAGACTGCCATGGGAAAGTTGAAGGCTGTAATCACGCCGACGACACCGAGTGGATGCCATTGCTCATACATTCGATGTTCTGGTCTCTCCGAGTGCATCGAATAGCCATAGAGCATCCGACTCTGCCCAACCGCAAAATCGGCGATATCGATGGCCTCTTGAACCTCCCCTTCACCTTCGGCGAGAATCTTGCCCATCTCTAAGCTGATCAATTGCCCAAGCGCTGTCTTATGCTCTCTCAGCGCCACACCGATCAGTCGAATTGCCTCGCCACGCTGGGGTGCAGGCACCTTAGACCAGGCTTTCGCCGTCTCCAAGGCATGTCCCATCAGCTCGTGATACTCTTCCATCGTCGTTTGACGAACCCGCCCAATGGACTCGCCGGTGGTCGGGCTGTATGAGGTGATCCAATTGGATCCCTGAGCACGCCACCGGTCTGGACCAAGACACGTACCCGCTGAGTTCTCTGAGAGTCCAAATACTTCGATCATCGTAAGGCCCCTTATCATTCCCCTAAGTCTACGTCTGCCATACGTGTCTTTTGTGACGCCGTCAATGCTTCAAATTTGCGACAGGTTAAGGTAGAAAGTGCCCATGGAATGGGGGGATAGAATGATAATCAGGTGTGTTTTAATCGCAGTGATTGGGCTTGGTTTGGCATGTGGTGAAGAGCCTTCAAGCAATGTGATGGACGCTGACTTACCGAACGACTCTTCGGCGACTCAGGATGCCAGCGTCGCCGATTTTTCAATCGAACCCGACAGCAGAATCGCAATCGACGCGGAAGCCGCCGTCGACGCCGCGCCCGAGCCGCCACCACAGCCGCCCGCTCAAAACGCACTCGAGCGCGTCTCGGTGGAGACTTGGCGACGTGGACTTCCCCCCGCCGATGGGGATCCCCTGTTCGAGAAATATGAACGAGGCCAGGTGGTGTTTCCCGATGAAACATCCACTGGAGATGCAGATGGCGTGCGCTGGTTTACCCAAAGTCAGTCCGAAGATGGCACCCTTGACCAGTTTGGCGTCGCGACGGGATATGCCGTCACACAAATCGAGGCTGCGCCGTGGGAAAGATTCCTTGTCCGTGCCGACCGTGTCATACGCGTTTGGACCACAAAGAGTGTGCAACCGGGTGATGCCTACGGCTCTGGGCGTTCACTGGCACCCGTACTCCACACAGGTGAGCAGATCACCATTGCCGCCCTCGCGAATCCACGACGCGGACTGCCTAGAATCCAAGTTTTCAAGACCACGGATGAGGTCACCTTCAATCTCGATGACCAAACTCGTCCCGACCTTTTGAGCGGCGATGAGTCAACTGTGCCCATTGGCCTACATATTGCGAATCTCTTGCCGAAGACGTTGACCGACATCACGGCCGAGGTGCTCGAGAGCGACTGGGTTGAGCCAACGACGCTGATTACACCCGGTATGGCGCCGGGCGCACTCTCGCAGTTGGCGTTTCAGATTAAACCCAAAGCCCCCTGGCCCGAGCCAGAGACCGAAGTCTCACTGACACTCCGCATATCGTCGCCCGACCTTGTCAATCAATACGAACGGGTCATTACCCTGAACGTAGTCGATCCCGACCAGACCCATCGTCGGAGCTTCATCACGCCCATCGATCAATCTGTTCAATACTACGGCGTCAGGCGGCCTTCGATGTTTGACGCCGAACGCGAATATGCGCTCGTGTTGTCGCTGCATGGCGCTTCAGTGGAGGCCATTGGCCAGGCACGGGCTTATTCTGCCAAGCATTGGACCTACATTATCGCGCCAACCAATCGAAGACCATTTGGTTTTGATTGGGAGGAGTGGGGCCGACTCAACGCGCTGGCCTCGCTCGATGATGCGATGAGACATTATTCGATTAATGAAACGCAAGTGTATCTCACCGGCCACTCTATGGGTGGTCATGGCACGTGGCATGTCGGTGTCACAACACCCGGCCGGTTTGCGACGCTCGGTCCGAGTGCTGGGTGGGAATCCTTCTATTCCTATGGCGGTACACAGCGCCCTGCTGGACCTGTCGGTCGGGCCCGCGCACACTCAGATACCTTGAATTATCTCTCCAACATCAATCAACGAGGCGTCTACATCATTCACGGAGATGCCGATGACAACGTCCCGATCAGAGAAGGTCGCAATATGTTTGAGGCAGCGAGTGGACATACGACGGACATAGAAATGCACGAAGAGCCCGGTGCGGGTCATTGGTGGGACGGCGATGCATCAGACGGCGCCGATTGTGTGGACTGGCCACCACTGTTCCGCTTCATGAAGCGCAGACGGCTCGACCCATGGGAAGCGGACTTTACCTTCAGGACGCCTAATGCGGGATACAGCTCAAGCCACAGCTTTGTTGAATTACTGTCGTCGCTCTCGCCCGATGAAGATTTGGTGGTCAGCTCGAGACAAGTTGGCTCGACCGTTGAACTGACCACGACGAACGTGCGCTCAATGCGCATTGATCGAGAAGGGTTACGCGCAGCGGAGCTTGATGCGGTCATGGTCAATGGCGAAATGATGGCGCTCGGCGATGACGACCTTTACTGGGGTCCATTAGACGGCAAGAGACCCGGTTTACATGGGCCGCTTAATGATGTCTTTAGGCGGCCATTTTGTTTTGTGTACCAAGATGATGATGGTGAGGACGCAAGAACTGCCGCATTTTTGACGACCTATTGGGCTCTCTACGGAAATGGCCATGCGTGCTCGGTCACACAGCCAACATTAACAGATTTGGTGCCAGCTGACCGGAACCTGATTCGGCTTGGCGATACCGCCGCTGCACTCAACCAGGACATCTTCTCGTGGGATGAGACGGGTGTCACCTTCGATGGTGTGAACCAACCCAACTCAGCTCTTGTCTTTGTCTATCCCGAAGGCAACCAATTATCTGCTGGCTTCGTCGCGCCTGAAGGCTTGAGACATCGTCTCCGAATGGTGAACCCGTTCGGCTCTCGCGATGGGCTCCCTGACTACCTCATCTTTGGCAGTGATGGTGCCAGTCTCATCGGCCATTTTGACAGTGAATGGCGCTTTGACCCTAACTTCTCCCGTCCATGAGCCACAGACCCCCAAAAGATGGAAGTATCCACTAGACATCTGCCGACTCTTGCGTCAAATTGCCGACCAAAACGAACAGGAGCAGCAACGCTATGTCCGCGAAGATTGCCGTTTATACACTTGCAAAAGAGCTCGGTAAGAAATCAACTGAGCTCGTCGATGAGATAAACCAGAGTAAAGCCGAGATCACCGTAAAATCGCACATGAGCTTTTTGTCTGCGGAGCAAGCTCAGACGATCCGTGACCAGTATAAGAAGCCTGCTGCCAAGAAGCCTGCTGCTAAGAAGCCTGCTGCTAAGAAGCCTGCTGCTGCCAAGAAGCCTGCTGCTGCCGCTAAGAAGCCTGCAGCTAATAAGAATCCTGCAAATAAGACTACTCCTAATAATCCTGCTCATAAAACTAATAATAAGACTGCTAATAAGACGCCGGATGCGGCAGCG
>JBMHDS010000012.1:0-16015 GCA_049889275.1 Bradymonadia bacterium
CGCTGCCAAGTCGAATCGAGGACCCAAGGAGACGCGGCCTATGCGCCGCTCGCAGACATCGAAGCGCTGAATGGCAGCGCGAGTTTGGTGGTAAAACTCGATGCCAACGACGGCCCA
The DNA here is from genome assembly GCA_049889275.1 of Bradymonadia bacterium. Classification (GTDB taxonomy): domain Bacteria; phylum Myxococcota_A; class Bradymonadia; order UBA7976; family UBA1532; genus UBA1532. The sequence continues at coordinate 118 of JBMHDS010000012.1, forward strand.
CGCGTTGTCGGCATTGCTAAGCCAAGATGCGATGCAGCGAACTGCTTAGCGCGGATTATCTCGATTCGGCGTATCGCTGACGTGTCGTTTCTATTAGTGCGACACGTCGGTAGCTTCTCCTGGACTCCAGTGGAGCAAAATGAGCCAGCCGCCACCGACTTTCCAGCCGGGGAACGCACCTCGGCTACACTGATGGCGATTGACCAAGATGGCGGACTGCTTTGGGCGCGTACGTACCAGGCTGCGCGAACCCAGGATCAGAACGGACATGTCCGGGTGCATGACTTTGACGTGCGAGCGTTCGGAGACGAGGTACGCATTGCCGTGGCGGCTGATTGGGACGGTCGCTTACCTGCTAGCCTTGGTGAGATGGCCACACGCTATAAAAATGGTCTCGTTTTCGAATGCGTATTGAGTCGTGATGAGGCCGATACCTATTCCATGCAGCGTGAGTCCAGCTTATTCATCGCAGCAACGACAAACCACGCCCGGACCACGAGTGTATCGATCGACGCGGATGGTGGGGTCTATGCCATCGGATACCGATACGACACCACAGTGGTCGGCAATCAAGAGTCGATAAACACCATCGATAGGCACCGCCATACAGACACCTGGATCGTATATCATCGTCCCAATGGCGAGGTGTTGCTCATCGACCGCTTGCTCGATAATGCCCATGACATCGTTGGCAATGGCATCGTCGCGCTCAGTGACGCGCGATACGTGGCCACTGCAAACAGCGTCAACACCGTTCATTCCAAAGCCTATCTCGCAGGCCTCGCGCGCACGCAGACGCCATGGCAAAGGCTCTTGCAGCCCGACGCAAACGCGTTCACCAAGTTCTCGCGGATACGTCGCATGGGCGGCGACCATCTGGTGGTCGGCGGTTATTCCACGGCCGATGGCGTCACCCTAACGCGAGACGTTGCTGTGGACGCCCCTGAGCTCGACGAGCGGGTGGAAAGAACCTTTGTAGGCGGCTTAGCCTGGATTCAAACCATCACCACGCGACAAACGGGACAGCGCTGCGACGACGGTGAGTGCGTCGGCACATGCGGCGATGGCTTCATCGGACCAAACGAGACCTGCGATGATGGCAACGCGGTGGCCGAGGATGGTTGTTCCGCAGCTTGTGAGATGGAAGCTGGCTATCGATGCGAGGCGCCCGGTCTTCCATGTCGACCCATTTGTGGAGACGGCGTTCGTACAGCAAATGAAGGGTGTGACGACGGTAACCTGAACCCCAGTGACGGGTGCAGCGACCAGTGTCAGATCGTGGCTGGCTATGTGTGTGATGAGGGCCGACCGAGTGTGTGTCGATTGCTACCAACCTGTGGTGACCAGCCAGAGGGCGAGCTCTGTTTTGACGAGAACATCGGCCGCTGCGAGCCCGCAGCCGACTGTCCCGATTATGGGCGGCCTCCATGGGACGGCTCCGGTCTCGGGTGTACAGCGCGCCAAGCGGGCGAACGGAGACCCTGTAGTACAAATGTGGGCAGCTGCCGCGAAGGCTACTCCCAATGTGACGGAGAACGTTGGAGCGATTGTCTGGAGGCCGTTTCACCTTCCGCAGAGCGCTGTAATGCGATGGACGATGATTGCGATGGCCGACTCGATGAAGGTCTCGGTATGGTCAGCTGCGGTGTGGGTGCGTGCTCTGTTCAAACCCAGAGCTGCCTTGACGGACAGCCTGTGGTGTGTGAGCCCCGGGCAGCGAGCACGGAGGTCTGCAACGGCATCGATGATGACTGCGATGGCACAGCCGATGAGGCCCTCAATGTACCTCAAACATGCGGCGTCGGCGCGTGCGCGAGAACCGTCTCACCTTGTCAGGATGGCACTCCCGAAGCTTGTCAACCCGGTCTCCCCTCGCCCGAGCAATGCAACGGCGTCGATGATGACTGTGACGGCGAGGTCGATGAGCTGCCAAACCAAATCTGTGGGGCTGGGCGTTGCATGGTCAATGCGCCTCGCTGTGTCGACGGTGCGGATAACGCCTGTGTACCTAACCTGAACGAACAGCAAGAGGCGGAGGGCTGCAATTTTATTGATGACGACTGCGATGACAACATCGATGAGGATATTGAGGACATCGAGTGTGGCGTTGGAGAATGCCGACGTCGGGTACGCGGCTGTATCAATGGTCAAGCGCCCATCTGTGAGCCTGGCCAACCCATCGCTGAGATTTGTAATGGCTTAGATGATGACTGCGATGGTGCTATAGATAACGGTCTGCGGTGTTTCCCGTTTGATTGCGAGCTCGCCGATGACCCGAACTGCCAGGCAGCAGAACCAGAGGGCGAGAACCGGCCACCGGTCATTCATCCCGATACGACCATCGTGGCGCCCGTCGAAAATGCTGTACTCTGCCAACGGTTCCCCGGTGGCAATCCCTTTGACGGGGGCGGCGCGATCCCCGGGGATGAGGTGGACAATGACGATTCCAATGGCGGGCTGATTGTATTTCAGACGTGCGGCTTTGAACTTCAATACTCTGACCCCGATGGACTGAAGCCCAGACTCATAGTGGACTGGGGTGACGGTGTTATCGACGACCCAGTTCGATGGCCCTGCAGGTTAAATCGAGAGCAAGAGGTATACTGGGCCCCTCACCGATATACCGAAGCAGGTCAATACCGCGTCACCTTGAGGGCCGAAGACAACGATGGCCTCGCGGTTCAGGCAGAATACAACCTCACGGTCACACTGCCGCGAACGGTCACACGGTTCCCCTGTGGTGGTTTTGACTGCACGCAAAGGATTCCTGGGACATGCACAGTGTCATCACCACTGTACTACGTGGATGACAACGACGCGTGCATTCCACTCGATGGCGCGACTTTCTGCGACCCAAATAATCCCGACACCTTCTGCCCAGACAATGCGTGTGCGGACGGTAATGGGGGCCCATCTGTGAACGTTTATACCGTCACCGAGCAAGAACCGCAGTGGTTCTGGGCCGGAGACGGATTCATTAATGTGGGTGAAGAGTTGGCGGAGCGCCCCTGTGGCAGCGCTCAGAATGCGCGGGGCTGGCCCGTCCGATTCCCCTGCAATCGCCAAGGTGTGCTCAATGCAACCAGCCAAGGCATCGCGCGAAACGCGTTCGTCAAGGTGGGCAATCTTCGCCCACGCGTCAACATCGTGGCGAGCCCGGACCGTATCCGCGCCGGTGAGCTGATCGAGTTTGTCGCTGAAGGCACTGACGATGATGGTGAAGTGGTTCGCTATCGCTGGGAGATTGGCGACAGACAAATCGCCGCAGACGGACCAACCGCGCAATTTTTCGTAGAGGCCGCAGGCACCTACGTCGTTAAAGTCACGGCGTTTGACGATGCCGGCGCACGGGGCATCGATGCGCGAGAGATCGAGGTGGTGGTCGATGATAACTCCTTCGGCATCGACACCAGCGGTGTACCGAGCCTGCACTTAGCGAATGACGTCAACACCGGTGAATTGAGTCTCACCATTCCAAACGGGGTTGACATGGCGATGGCAGAGATTTGGTTAGGACATAGGACCAACCGGCCCGATCGCAGTGAGCGCTTGCGTGGCCGAATCGAATATAGCCGCGCTGACGATGCCTTCCGTCTCGTCAATGACCCCCGCGACGAAAGCACCGGGGCGCATCGATTATTGGTGGATGAACAGTCACGGGCAGAGCAAACCGAAGACGGACTTGTCATACGCTTTGTCTATAAATTGAAGGGTGGCTTTAACGAACCGAGACGAGCAGCCGGCCCACTCGACATTGCGTACCGTGTCAGGCTGAGTGATGACACCTACCTGGATGCGACGGTCGTTAACGAAGCCGGTTGGTTTAACGCCGGCAGCCCCTTCTACGCGATCGATCTGAGACCCTCGATCTACGCTTATGACCAACGGAATCTGACCACGAACCAAACGGTTATTTTTGGTATGGCTGCCCAACGCGACCTCATCTTCTACAACGAGCTTACCGAGGCGCGCGAACGAATCCTTGCGGTGTCGAGCCGCTGGACTTTTGGCGACGGGCGCGAGAGTGACCGGCCGACGAATTTGTATGCTTGGCCCGGGCGCTATGCTGTTCAACTCGAGATTACCTATGAGAATGGCTGGCAAGTACAAAGCGCGCCGCTGAACATCATCATCCGTGGCGACACCGATGGCGATGGCGTCGAAGACCATCTCGATCCCGATAATGACAACGACGGCATCTGTGATGAAGATTTCGCACGCCTTGGTGTCTGTGAAGCCGGACCCGATGCCCTGCCCCGCAATCCACACCAACACGAGGATCGTGATGGCGATGGCATCGGTGATGACTTAGACGGCTGCAGGGAACTCGATTTCGAGACCGATGCGACGGGTGAGTGCCGTGGTGATGCATTTCCCGACGACCCAGATGAATGGCGCGATACAGACGGCGATGGCACCGGCGACAATGCCGATGACGACGACGACGGCGACGGTTTAACAGATGACCTTGAGAGTCGAAATGGCTTAAACCCAGTGCTCAGGGACACCGATGGTGATGGTCTATCCGATGGCGAAGAATTCGGCCTCATCGACGGCGCTTGGCCGGGCCTCGATAGCGATGGAGATGGCACCTTTAATCACCTCGACGTAGACAGCGACGATGATGGACTCCCCGACGGCCATGAGCCTTTCCCGATGCACGATCATGACGGCGACGGGCTCATCGCCATCCTCGATCCCGATGCGGATAATGACGGTGTGCTCGACGGCGTTGACCGGACACCTTGGGCTGCCTATGCGCCCGCACAAGAACCAGACTTTTGGCGTGACCGTTTTCCCACCGGTTATTACGACACCGACGCGAAATGGGGCGTTATCGACTTTTGGGGCGAGTTAGAGAAACAATTTGTTCTCCCTGGGCCCCCTTGGGATTTTGGCACCTGGAACGACGTCGGTGACCCCACCGAGACAGACTTGCCGTCTGCACGCGCTGATAGCTTAGTCAACGATGTGCTGCCTAAGATCAACACGCTGGTCGCCGACTCAGGCTACGCCTGTCGTTCTCCCGAATTAGGGCGATCGTCGCTGTCACGCACCCGTTCAGACACGGACTATTATGGTCCCTCAGCGCCGGTCCATCTCTACCACGAATACATTCGATACTTTTGGCGGACACGCGATGTCCGAACAACCTGTGGCTGGACGGAGCCCGGTCAGATCGAAGACGCCATCGGGCGTCCCTTCTGGCAGTCGACTGGGCTGATCTCACTGCGGACCGGCGTGGATAACTTCATCACCATACAATTCACCATGGATGCAAATCCACTCGATGACCTATTGAGCTATGGCGAAGGGCGAGAGGTCGGCGAGCGCCGTGATACACATTACGTGCTGCCCGCCTTTGAGTATCGGATCTATGGCCGAGGTGTGGATGATGGTGGCCAGTGGGCGAACAGTGGAGACCCAGAACGCCTCCAATTCCACGGTACCAGCGTCGCAGAGAAGCTCAAGAGCACCTCCGTGAATGGGCACCCCATATTTGAAGTCCGGCTGCGCATCCCAAGAGAATCAATCGAGGCACGGTCAAACTGGTTTGTGCTCTCACCTCGACTCGAATACCGCACATATGACACGCCCGACCCGCAGCAACTGGCCATCAACCCCATCGAGGAGAGAATGGTGATCACCTCTTTGGAGCATGGCTTCTCTGGCCCCAACGCACACCTAGTCACGCGCATTGGCCATGAACAGCGTTGGGATGAGGTCAAAGATAAAATCATCGATCACTTTGCCGATGCCAACGCGGAGCGGCTCGATTTAGATGCGCTCATGACGACGCCGTCGGCTATCTACAATGTCGGTGGCCCTGATGCGCCGACGCGCATCGGCATCGTCAATCGAAGTCGAGTACAAGACGCCATCATCGATCCAGCTTGGATCGATGATCCAAGCGTCGTCGGCCTACTCGTGCTCACCTATCGACCTAGTGAGGTCGCGCCATTGGTCAACGACCATGTTATCTGCGCTCAGTGGGACGGTTGTGATTGGTACAAGACCGACAATGGTGATGCGGATGGCGCACGCAGTTATCAGGCCGGTAATATTTTCAATGCCGGTGCGCGCCTTAATTTAACCAACAGCCGAGCGCTCGAAGTGGACGAGTGGTACCAACCGCAAGCGGCCGACGTGGACAGCCTCGAAAACGCCATGGGCGATGGGCGGGACTGGCAACGCACGCTGAACAGCTTCATCGACGGCGGCGATGGCTACTCGATGCGATTACATCAGCTCAAATTCGACCGCATGGAGTTTACCCCCATGGGCACCCTCGATGGCGTGTTCAATAAATACGGGATTGTGGTGGAGTGCCGCGCCGGTGGTCATTACCAACCGCTTTGGGAGATTCGAGTCACCAAGACGGAGCTTGCATTGGCGGACGGCGTGGACCCAGACCTTAAATGGGCAGGCCGTAACCAGGGCATCTATTTTGAGAAAGACATTATGGCGGAGCGCATCAGCACGGGCTGGGATGACGCGGGTCAGCCAATCCCGCCCCGTCAGTTCATGCAGCATGGCGACGTCCGAGCAACGGGTACAACAGCGGGCAGCGCCGTCGTCGACCGTCTGCTGGACGCAAATCGGGCCCAAGACGCGCAGCGGTTCTCCGACCTGATTCAGCCTGCCCGCTGGCACCGCGTTCTCGACACGCTCAATTCAGGTGTGGGCATTGGCCTTGCGGGTTACGGCGTTATACTCGGCGGCGGTATGATGATGAAACACTCAATTTCAGAAGATGGTTTCTGGGAGGGCGCCATATTGACCGGTCAGAGCGTCGCAGAGTTGTATACCGAGGTCCGCGCGGTGCAAGCGAGTGCGCACGCTGCCCGGGCAACCAATTTAGCCACCTACGGCACACGCATGGCCGCGGCCGGCAAGTGGGCGAAGCGCAGCGCGCTCATCGGCTCTGTGGCAGAAGTCGCGCTCGCCAGCTACTACGGCTACAAGTTCTCACAGACTGAAAACCCCATCGATCGCCGCCGATACGCCCAGAAGACCGTCGCAAGCGTCATCAACGGTGGTGTGATCGCGGTTTATCCGGCCGGCACCATCGTGACCGGTGTCTATTCCATCGCGATGCTCGCCTACAGTGAGTTGGGCTTTCCAGGGCACGAGTTCGCCAGCCAAGAGGTCGGTGACCTCGGTAATCTCGCCGTCAACTTATTCCTGAGCGCGAGCCCGCGTGGCACCGAGACCTGGAAGGTTGAGAATATGCTCAACCGAACGGTTTACCCATCCATCGATTTTGAGAAGTTCCGCGCCGAAGATGAAGGTTTTTCTCCCATCATTTTCGACTTTCCGGCAGATGACTAAGGCTAAGGCTAAGGCTAAGGCTGTGTCAGCCAAGACGCGGGTGTGCGTGCCTCACCCCGTTTGATGGTCCATTGCAGACTGCGCAGCGCCTTCATGCCATGCTGAATCGGGTCTTTCTTCAGCAAGATCAGGTCGGCTTGTTTTCCCGTCTCCACCGTACCGAACCGCTCTGTGATGCCCAGCATCTTTGCGGGGGTCGTTGTAGCAGCGGCGATAATGGCCGTACGAGGAATGCCGGCTTTGTCGAGTAACTCGAGCTCTATCTGTGAAGCGACCCCGTGAAAGAAGGTTGTGTACGCCGGTGAGTTGCCTTCATCCGCCCCCACAACCCAAGGCACCCCATTCTCGTGCAGCAATTTGATCGCCGCCGCGCTCTTTGCGCCGGCTTCTGCAGCTTCCTCTGGAGACGGCGTAAACCAACTCGCGGTCGCACGCGCTAAACCGGCGGGCACGTAGCTCGGCTTCATAATCTCGCTGGTTATGTCGCTTAACCGCTCAGGTGCAGAAGGATGGGTTGCGGTCAACCACTGCAGCACAGGCACCCGCTGCTTTATCCACGGATCTTTCGCAAATTGAGGAAACCATCCCCAGTTGCTGAGCGGCTGTAATGTCGCCGTGCTGATCACATAGATTTGGTCACGCTTCAGAGTCGCCAAGACGTCATCGGCGAGCGTGTCATCCCACATGCCCACATGGACGAGGGCATAAGGCTTTAGGCTTAACGCGATGCGATGCTCATCATTGCTGATGCTGTGCACATAAAGTCGACTGCCTGTCTTCTGCCCTGCATCCCGAATGGCTTTAATGGTCTTTTCGGCAAACACCGGCAAGTTCGGAAACACAACGCCGTCTTCGATGGCGACCTTAACGCCCACGGGCTCGAGCGATTTTGCCGAGTTGATGAACTCAACGACGTCTGTGTCCTCCGCCACCGCCGGCCAAAAGTCAGCGAACGCAGCACCTTTCATTTTTTTTGATGTCATGTAGCCATCAGCGGGCGTTACAAAAGGTGCCAGGATAAAGATATCTGGACCGGGCTGACCCTCCCTGACATGGGCACGCAGTCTCACCGCTGTTTCAGGTCCGATGGCCGGGTCGAGCACCGACGTAAAACCGCACGCGAGGTATGCCCGCAACTGTAGCGCCTGCTGGACTTTGACCGCCTCAAAGTCATCACCACGCAATACACTGCCGGGGACGGACTGTAGATGTGCGTGAGAAGTGATCAATCCAGGATAGAGAAACAACCCTGAGGCATCGAGACTGGGCAGCCCTTCCGCCGTCAGCTCGCGGCCAATGCGCTCGATTTTGCCGTCTCTCACCAAGACGTCCATCTTGGACTGGAGAGGCCCGCCGAGCCCATCGTAGAGCGCCGCATTTCTGATCAGTAATGAGCGACCGGGCATGCTGCCAAGAACCGCGTCTGAAGCCGCTTTGGGCAGCACAAGGTTTTCGGGCTTGGCGGTTGGCAGCGGCGCGAGACTCGAACTACATCCGAAGGGCACGCTGAACAAAAGAACCCACAACGCCCGCTTAAGTGCGAAAAGACCGTACAAAATGACCCTCCCCTATGAACCGAGCCATCCAAACAGAAATTTAAAACTCGCTGAAGGAAAAAATGCGGATGTCCCACGCCGTCTTGAAACCATTCTTCGAACTACGCTGCCCAAAACTCTGCATTTTGCATAAACAACATGGACTAGATGAACACAGTGTTCACGGTGGTTCCTGTAATCGGTATACTCGATCATCTCGACATGCGTGGAGTGAGCACCACAATGCAGCCAACACCAAAGATTAGACCTGCGACACTAAAAGACTATGACGCGATCTGCGCTCTCTTTGCCGAATTGGACAGGCACCATGTGGCCATCGATTCGACCAACTATTGCGACTTCGAGGGGCCGCGTCGCCCACGGGAACGAATCGCTCAGTTTATCGACGATGCCGATAAGTTTTTGTTCGTGGCACTCTCAGACGAGCGCGTCGTTGGCTTCACGAATGGATTGCTCGCCTCGACACCTCCTTTTCCAATGTTTGTTCAAAAACGCTTTGTCTCTGTGATCAACCTCATGGTCTGTCCGTCCTGTCGAGGCCGAGGCATCGCCAAGCGCTTGATGAAATCGGTCGACCACTGGGGGCAAGACCAGGGTACAAACGCTATGCGACTGGATGTGATCGCGGGTAATGACTCAGCGCTGCGATTTTATGAAAAACTAGGCTTTAGACCAACACGCCTAACGCTCGAACGAGATTGATAAGCTGAACTGGGCCGTATGCAGTGGCTCTCAGTTTTTTCTATGGAGATGGCCTCTTGGCAGCCAGCGGTATCCTCAAACCGTATGGTGGCGCCCAGGGTTCGAGGATACCGCTGACCCCCTGTTTAAGAAAATTACTGGTCACCCACTGGGATGAAGCAAGGCGATGATTCGCGCCTCCTCGAATTCCAGCAAAGGCCCATTCAATCACAACGTAATATCGAGCAATGCTCTCGACCCATCGCGAGCGCGATTGCTTAAAAACAGCTCCAAGAAAAAACCAAAAGTCACGCTTCCCATTCTCCCAATGCGACGTGTCTCACCGGTTGAACGAACACCATTTTTTGAACATTTCTAGAACGGAGTCAGCATGTCTACGCATCGCCTTTGTCTTGCCTTCATCCTGATGTTGTCGATGACTGCCTGTGAATCATCTGAATGGGAATTATCGTCCGAGCCTGTATCAACGAAGCCTGTATCAACGGAACACACATCCCAGCAACTCAGCACCTTACAACCCAGAGTAATTGCTGCCATCTCCGGGGACAACCAGGCCACCGCAGGTGTCTTATCTCCCGATGGCGAGCGTTTTTATCAAGCACAGGGGCACCAGATTGTGGCCTTCGATGCAGAGGCGGTCCGGTCCGAGCGGGATGGCAGTGAGCCGGTTGATTTCGACTCGCTGATTATCGACGCCGTGCCCCTCACAGCCACTGTGATGGACATGAAGATTCATAACGATGTGATCTGGGTTGCAGGTGGTGATTATGGTCTGTTTCGTCTCCCTGCACGATACGAACTCAGCACGCCTGAGCGTGTGGCTTATCAAAGGTCGGGACGATGGGCCATTGATCTAGAGGTTGTTGAGTCAGACCTGCGGTCCTACGTGCTTGTCCTATGGGCCGGTCATGACAATAACGCATTAAGCATCCACGCCATGGATGGCCAACAACTCGCCATTTTGCCACTGTCTGTACAAACAGGATTAGCAGCGCCAACAAGAGCTTGGGCGATCGCAACGCACGAGCAGTATGCTTTTGTTGCGGCGGGCACAGCGGGTGTGGTCCGCCTTAATTGGATGCGTCTACTTACAGATGGACACGTCTCAATCGAGGCGGGTCCCCTCGCTTCTAGGCAGACCGACCCAAAGGTCGCCGAGTTCGAGTCCGTCAGAGACATCGCCGCCGACAAAAATGGTGTCTATGTCGCTGCGAATGCGCAGGGGTTGGTCAAGCTGATGCACAGCCAACCGTGGTCTCCTGAAATGCCGCAATTCCTCTATTTTGGCGGACAGCCAATCGTCAAACAGTATCCGCTCCGTGTGACCACGCATTTAGACTTGAATGGTGTCTCTCGAGTCTTCGTGGGTGCTGGGAAAGAGCCATCAGCTTTATTGGAGTGGGGACCATACGCGGCCTATGGAAACTTCGCCTGGCACACCCTCCAGCTTTATCCTGGTGTGGGCGTACTCGATGACGAGAATACGAGCTATCGCAACTCGGGCACCAACAGACTCTATGTTTTTGAAACCCACAGTCCCGAAGTAGGGCTGAGCCTTGTCAGTCAAGCAATCGCCGACTACGACTTTGAGAATGGACAACGCTTCGGTACACTCAGCCCCTTTGCTGACGGCGATGACTTTGAACTCTTTACGCAAGCGCCGGTGCACTGGAAACTGAGCCTGAGCGATGGCCACTTGAGCCACTCCGCGTCCGCCCGTTTTGTCACGGCGCTCGGTGGCTACGCAACTGGCACTCAGAGCCGTATTGACTCGGACATTATTTTGGCTGGCCATGATGCAGGCAGCCATCAGATCTTTCGGTTCGACGAATCAGGGCGCCAATTCGAGGCTGTGTGGACAGGGTCTGACCACGGCACAAAACTCGGCCTATGGGTCACCGATAGCTTTACCACATCGAGAAGCACCGAGTGGACCATCGGTGGCGGCGCTGGCGAGAACTGGCTGCTCGCCCGGATTGAGCATCAACGCGCAGGCCTGCGCGTCACTCAGTGGTCCATCCCGGTCGGCCTTGAAATTGGCAACAATGGCGCGAGAGATGCCTTTGGATACGACCCTCGGTCATACTCTACATCGGCTATCGACCACGAGACCGGCATCGTCGCGCTTGCACGTAGTCAAGCCAAGGAGGGCATTGTCATCACCCACCTTGACGCCCTTGTTTCGGCGGCGGCGCAGAGCACCGACAACGGTGCTGACTCGGGCACATTCCCTCCAATTCTACCGGAGATCCTCCATACGATGGTCTTGCACCATGAGGCGCCAAATGATGGCACAACCTGGAATACGGGCCCAGATCATCTCTACAGCTTTATGCCAAAATTCTTCCGCAACGCTGCCGGCCGTAAGACCCTGGCTGTTCCGGCGGGCTACTTTGTGGACTCAAACTCACCACATTACCGGCGTCCAAAGATTGTGTTCTTCGATTTCGAAAACTACGAGCCTGGCGAGCCCATTGCACACACCTACGCGGTCGGTAGCATGGGCCCTGGAAATGCCGTTGACGTAGACTTTTTCTCGCATGGCGGACGACAATATATGGTCGTTGCGGATACAGGCGGTGCGGCGAGCCTTCATGACATCAACGCACTTCCCCATGTGCTCGCCGGCTCAGTCAATCGCGGTCGTCTCGATGCAGTGGATGAATGGCAAATGCCAAGTACAACGTTTGATGGTGAGACAACCATGTGTAGTGGGGTACAAATCCGACACGTACCGAACGCTCAATCCCCACAAGCCTGGCTCGCGTGCAATCGGGCGGGCGTGTTTATTCTCGAGTTCGCTGAGAATGGTCGACGCTTGGAATTACGGGATACCGGCGCTCAGCGTGTAAACACACCGTTTCAAGCGCTCACCCTCGCGCCGTTCTCTGGCAAGGAAGGTTTATGGACCATGGGGTTTGACCATGGTGGCGGCATCTTCATGCTACCACCGTTGACGCCGCGGACCGCGACCCCCGCCCCACTCGGGCGGTGAGCCCGGAGACTCAGGGTCGGCAGCGTTGCCAGTGTTCTGGCCTAAAGCTCGCTTAGAAGCCCCAGCCGAGGGTCACCTGAAGGTTCGGTAAGACGGTTCCGAAGAAAGCGTTATCACCGATCTCCGCGGATTGGTCTGCACCCATACCACCGGTCTTAGCGATCATCGGCCCACTGGTCTGAAGCACGCCTAAATCGAATCCCCAGATGAAGCCTTTCTTGGCTTCGCCACCGAAGCCCAGGCCAAGGTAGCCGACCGGATTCTCTTTGTAGTGCACATCATAAGTGTTGCCATCGCCATCATCGAGTTCGGTCTCGATACTGCCGATGCCGAGGCCTGCGACGAGGCGGAACCAGCGTGCACTGTCCACCGGACGGTGCTGCACGAAGAAACCAACCCATGTGGTCTCGGTCTCCATGGTGTACTCTGTACCATCTACGTCAGCTTTGAACGGCGCCTCACCACTAAATCCACCTAGGGCGAACTGGTATGTGGTTTTTGAATTGGCATTGTAACCGAATCCAAGAGACCCACCGAATGGGCTAAAGCCAACATTGACGCTGTATGGGGCAAAATCTTTGTCCTTGTGGTGATCGGCGTGGGCCGAAGTCACGGTCAGTAAAGAGCCGGCAAGTGCTAGGGTGATAAAACGATTCATGGATAAACTCCGCACATGTTTGTTGTGATTTGAGCCTCTGGCTCAGATAGAAGCGCGCTCAAGAACGCATCCGCGTATGGTGATCTACCAGCTCGAGTGAATGAGTGAAGTGACAATTGAGTTACACAAGCATCTGGACCATGGCCACGCGTGTGACCCCGTGACGATTTAGACCATCATGCCTTGGCAGGCCGTCGACGATCTGCTTCTCTTTAGAGCACGACCGTAGGTAGCTACCGACTCACGATGCTGGATTTAGGGGTGTTCATGGTTTCGAGACCAACTGCGCATGCAAAACCCACCTTTTGCGTTGCACTCGGCATTTACCTTGCCCTCGTCATTATGGGGTGTGGTAGCGCTCCAGCGCCTGCTTTGTACTCCATGCAACAGAAGTATGTGGGCGAACACTTACGAGTCGAAAAACCCATTCGATACCTGAGTACAGCAGGAGAACGGGAGAAACATAAACTGTACGTGCAGGATGGTTTACTCGTAGGCGCTACAGGTACCCCACTCGACCCGGATCTTAAGAACAAGCCAGCGCGCGACGGATTTGCCATTTTTGTGATGGATGCGAAGGGCGATATTTTCCTCTCCTTCGATCATAAACGCGATGTCTTCCACCACTCATCCCTTCTCGCGGGCGCACCGGTTGCAGCCGCGGGCGACATGACCATCATCAACGGTAAGCTGCTCGCCATTAGCAACTCCAGTGGCCACTATCGCCCACCCCCTGCTTCCTTGGACCGAGTCCTTCAGCGGTTAGCAGTTATGGGCGTACCGCTCGCTCAGGTCAAGGTAACGCCAGTTGACAGCAAATCGAGTCGGTCACGCTAAATAAGAGAGCATGACCACTTATGGAAACACCTCCATAAAGCCAACACTCATCACGACGGTGCGTGGAATCGGGATCGACAGAAATGCAAAGGCATCCTGCCGACGGTTCGGTAAAAGACCGCGAAGGACAGCCCTTCGAGATAAATTGCTGAGGAATTGAGCTTAAGGAGCGGCGTGTTCATACGCGTATCACTGTGGGTGAGATGCGCGGGCAGACGTCATCGCGCCTACCCGCAAGGTGTGAGCCTCGATTGGGCTACCGGCCGCCGACACACATCTGCATGGCCTCATTGTCACAGCGGCCATTGGCGAGGTGTTGCCGCCCGCATTCGACGACGGCATCAATGCCAGCGGGTTCTTCGTTACAACCGGCCAAACACAGCTCGACTTGGTCGGCGGCGATTTGGCCACACGCGAGCCCATAGCCACAAAGTTCAATACAGGCGGGATTGTCACCACCCGGGTTGGGCTCGCCACCTGGGCCGGGATTATCACGGCCTCCGGCTTCTTCCATACACATGTTCATGCCCTCGTTGTCACACATGCCATCGGCAAGGTGAATGTCCGAGCAAGCAGACAGGGCGTCGCGCAACTCTGGGGCACCGCTACAGAACTGTATACATTGGAACACCTCGTCGCGCGGGAAGGCGTTACATTCGACACCCAGGTTGCAGGCTTCTACACAGACCGGGTCTGCAGGATTGGGACCGGGGCCGGGACCTCCGCCGCCATTTGCAACACAGTCCTGAAAGGCTTCGAAATCGCATACGCCATCCGCGAGGTTTGCGTTGATGCAGCGAATGCCGACATCTCGCTCATCATCAGCTAGACAACCTTCGATACACTGATCGTCGATGCCTTGGCCATCGATGCCACCACACGCCTCGATGGTCGCGCACGCCTCAGCGCATGCGCCTGGTGGTGGAGGCACTACGCCACCCTCCATGCACTCGATAAATCCCTCGACATCGCAAACTTGGTTGGCAAGGTTATTCTGCAGGCACGCAAAGACTCTGGCGTTGTCATCATCGGCCTCACAACCACGGACGCACTCATCGATGTCTCCGTTGGCCCCATCCGGCACGACGTTACATTCTAGAATGACCTCGCAAGCAAAGTTGCAGTCGACCGGTTCTACAGGCTGGTCAGGTACGCAGAAACCGTAGCAGGCGTCATCGCATGGCTCACCCTCTACACACCGCGGGTTAGACAAACACAGCTCGTCTGCGTTACAAGCCTGACCGCCATCGCACTGGTCATCAGACATGCAGACGGGCTGGCAGTCACCACGAGGTGTGCGAATAAAGCCATCTTGGCAAGCCTCAGCACCACACCGACCACGTGAAGCAACTCTGACCCCTTCACAGCGCGCTAAACACGCATTGCCATAGGTCTCCCCATCTTCACCGCAGACTGGCATCTCAACGGCTGGGCAATCGCACTCGCCATCTAGGCACTGTGACACTGTTTCCGGCGTGCATTCACCTTCAACCACGTAATCAGCGAAGCACTGGATGACCCGTCGTCGGTCTGCCTCATCTGCCGAGCCACAGTCTTCCACGCACGTCTCGAGGAATTCTTGTGCAAAAGGTTGGTTCTCGCATGCGACCTGCAAATCACCACAGATGTCGAAGCACTCTTCAACGATGACACCGCCCGCACCACCTGCACCGCCAGCGCCACCTTCGGCACCTGCACCGCCAGCCCCGCCTTCGGCACCTGCACCGCCAGCCCCGCCTTCGGCACCGGCACCGCCAGCACCACCTTCGGCACCTGCACCACCAGCACCACCTTCGGCACCTGCACCACCAGCACCAC
>JBMHDS010000013.1:0-19068 GCA_049889275.1 Bradymonadia bacterium
CCTGCGCCACCTGCACCGCCCTCGGCACCTGCGCCGCCTGCACCGCCCTCGGCACCTGCGCCACCTGCTCCACCTGCTCCACCTGCTCCACCTGCACCGCCCTCGGCACCTGCACCGCCTGCACCGCCCTCGGCACCTGCACCGCCGGCGCCGCCGCCGCCGCCGCCCGAGCTCTCACCACAGCCATAGAGTGACAGGGCCAATACGATCAGAATCAACTTGGATATGCGGTAAAACATCTAACGTCTCCATACTCATTGAACGTCACACTCGACGGTGGCCAAGCGTGAATCTTACACGAATCTAAACATGATGGGACCGTTATGGTTAGGCGAATGCCGCGGGTGAACAGATCGGTGGACGTGTGAGCGTATGGCGGGCGCCAAGAATAGATCGGCTGCGAGTTGCGACATAGCTAAACCGAGATGGTAACTCCACAAGCCTCGGCCCCATCGGCTACACAGTCCTTACCCAATGGAGTATTCTCGTTGAGACCTCAATCGATCACTGCACTCGCTATCGTCCTCATGGCCACCACGGCTGCCATTCGAATGTCCCATGCGAAGTCTCCTGCAATGCAAACGCAGCAATCCACCGTGGCAACGTCAAAGGCACCAGACCCTCTGAAGAAATTTAGGTCATTGCTCGAGGAACACTGGCATCGCATCTTTCCAAACGGCAACCGCAACGCTGGCGGCCCACAGTTCTTTAAATACACCTTTGAGAAACTCGCTAAAAATCACCTTGA
Source organism: Bradymonadia bacterium (assembly GCA_049889275.1). Lineage (GTDB taxonomy): Bacteria > Myxococcota_A > Bradymonadia > UBA7976 > UBA1532 > UBA1532. The sequence goes on from JBMHDS010000013.1 coordinate 749, forward strand.
GTTTGAGATGTATAACCGTTTCTTCTGCGGTGTGAGCGGCTCGATTGTGCACCCTGACCGCGCAGACCGATTGGACGTCGTTAAAGTCAAAGATGCCGACGGACATTGTGTGGTCGGCCAATACTATCGCTGCTGCTGGCCCTGCTCATGCGACGTCATGAAATACGCACGGGCTGAGCGCGTTGAGTTAAAACTTCCGCTCGATCCCACCCAAGAAAGCAAGTTGTACTGGGTGCTGACCATCCAAGATCCGTGTCAGGGCTGTAATCTCTTGCCGTGCCCAGGGTTTCCACCCGAGGTGGGCGCTTTTGAATGTGCGCGGGACCGGACTGAAAACGGACTGCGGGTCAAAGATGGTCGCTTAACGAGAGACGGCAGCGGTCGACTCATCTTCGCGCTCCTACACAAGGGACGATACCTCACAGATAAGGACCAATCATTCGACCCCGAATTGCTCTCGACTTGCCGTGAGCGCATTCATGCGCAGCCCGATGAGCTGAACAAAATGGGGGGCATGGGTGATATCTTTGTGGATTTGGCCCGTCGAGGCGGTGAGACCATGTCCCATTCGAACGCTGACCTGTGCAAGATCCGCCCCTCGGGTACACAACCCTAAAGCGCGTGTGGGTCTACTTTGCTCCAGCAACTACGGGAGCGGACGCCATGGGCGGGTCTAAGAGAGTTGACGCCATTCGGTGCCCTGAGGCGTATCCACGAGCTCGATCCCGCGGGCGAGCAAGTCGTCCCTAATCTGGTCGGCGAGCGCAAAATCTCGATCCTTGCGCGCTTGCCGTCGCTGTTGAATGAGCCCCTGAATCTCTTCGTCGAGGCTGACTTCACCACCGATTGGGTCAAGGACGCCAAAAACGCTGTCGAGCTTTTGCATGAACTCGACGACGCGGTCGGCATCGACCTTGCTTGGCTGCAGGCGATTGACGGTGTTCATAAACTCATGAATGACAGCGAACGCAACGGACGTGTTCAAATCATCGGCAAGCGCGGCTCGGAACTTCGTCTCTGCTGTATCGATGGCGTCTTGAATGGACCCATCAGACTCACCATCTGGTCGTCGTTTCATTTCATGAGCGACGAAGTTGTTCAGTTTACCGCGGAGTTTCTTGGCCTCATCCACCAACTCCAGATCGAATGGAAGCGGCGCCCGATAGTGTTGCTTGAGCATGAGCAGGCGTAAGTCTCGCCCGCTGTAGCCGAGCTCGAGTAGCTCCGGGACCGTGTAGAGCTTACCCTTACTCTTACTCATCTTGCGGCCACCGATCTCTAACCAGCCGCAATGCACCCAATAACGCACGTAAGTCTGCCCTGTGCAGCCCTCACTCTGTGCAATTTCACATTCGTGATGAGGGAATTTGTTGTCCGGGCCGCCCGTGTGGATATCCAGCGTGTCCCCAAGGTATTTACGCGACATGGCTGAGCACTCGATGTGCCAACCTGGAAAGCCCCGCCCCCAGGGCGAGTCCCATTGCATCAGATGCTTCGGGTCTTGCTTCCACAGTGAAAAGTCGAGCGGATGGCGCTTGTCGGATCGCTCGTCGACTCGACCAGAGGCGCCGGCTTCGAGTTCATCCAAGCGATTACCGCTCAGCGTGCCGTAGGCTGGCCACTTCGTAATATCAAAATACACATTGCCTTCAACTTCATAAGCGAGCCCCTTCTCCAACAAGGTCTCGATCATCGAAATCATCTCTGGGATGTGCTCTGTTGCACGGGGGTATTCATGCGCAGGTGGAATCTCCATCAGCGCGAGATCATCTTTGAAGTTCTGCTCTTCGGCCCGCGCGATTTGCCAAGGATCCATCTGCCTTTTGGCTGCCTCTTTTTGAAGCTTACACTCACCCTGCGAATCGACGAGGTCGTCTTCGGTGAGATGACCCACATCGGTAATGTTCATGATTTGGGTGACCTCAAAGCCTTGGTACTCGAGGCTTCGACGAAGCAAGTCGGCCATCACGAAGGCGCGAAAGTTACCGATGTGCTGTCGCTTATAGACCGTAGGCCCGCAGTTATACATGCGCACTTTGCCTGGGACTTGAGGTACAAACTCTTCCACTTGATTCGTCAGGCTATTGTAGAGCTTCAATACATTCTCCGCGAAACGTAAGTTTTGATATGCGATTGATAAGCGCTGAGGGGCTTTTGTCAAGGGTTGGTTTCGTTTCAGTGTACGCGCAGCCGTTGACGACATGGGCTGGTTTCGCCAAGAGTCGGCTTGCTTAAATCTGGGTGTTCTTTTCAATGAGCACTGGCCAACCCGGAGTGCCCTTTGCTATTGATGCCCGAAGCAGCAAACACGTGAGATCAATATGGCCATTGGTTCGAGTCGTAAAATGAGGACCTCCCTCGATGAGGTGATTCAATATTGGCTTCGTCTCGGCGATGAAGAGGTGCACCTCAATCCCTTGGTCGGCGAGCAGATAGAGTTCAAATTCCACGGCGAGATCAATTGCATCGCGTGTGGACGGAAAACCAACAAATCCTTCGCTCAAGGATTTTGTTATCCGTGTATGCAGAACTCGCCGGAGAACTCAGAGTGCATCATTCGCCCCGAACTCTGTAGAGGTCATCTCGGCGAAGGGCGCGACCCGGAATGGGAACAAAAACATCATGTACAAGACCATGTCGTATACCTTGCCGTCTCGTCTGCTCTTAAAGTGGGCGTGACGCGCGCTACACAAGTGCCCACCCGATGGATCGACCAGGGGGCGAGCCAAGCGCGGGCGATTGCGGTGACACCACATCGATGCGCGGCAGGTGAGATCGAAGTTGCACTCAAACAGGCGTTCACCGACCGCACAAGCTGGCAGAAGATGCTGAAAAACGACGTACTGACAGAGCCCGATTGGGATGACGCGTTCGACCGAATCGATGAGATCCTCCCACTTCGGCTCGCGAGTTACGTGGATGAAGACATGGACATTGTGACACTTAACTACCCCGTCCAAAGCTATCCGGAGAAGGTGAAGAGTCTGTCCTTCGACAAGCTAGAGACCATCAGCGGCAAGCTTCTTGGCATCAAAGGACAGTATCTCCTACTCGATGACAATCGAGTACTCAACGTCCGAAAGCATAACGGCTACCGACTCGAGTTCAACTGTTAGGAACGCTGCGTTACGGCATGCAGCCTTCGATTTGTCGCAGGCGAGAGATCTCTTCGAGTAGTTCTGGCTCAGTGACAAGGTTGAGAATGGCGTCGTCGGATATACCCAAGCGTTCGCTGCCGTCGGTGAGTGATAGATACATCCAGGCGCGACCCCAAACCTGCAAGATGGATCGCCGCCAGCATTCATTGCCTGAGATGTGGGCATAGGCATCGGGATAATCAAGACGGGCCATCCGCAGGTAGCGTTCGAGATACCACAAGAAGGTCAAGATCCCATCGCGTTCGCTGCGTGAACCACGATAGAAGTCTTCAAAGGCATAGCCGGTTGCCAGTGAATTGACGTATTGCAACGTCTCTTCAAGTAGAGAGTTAAATCCCTGGTCGCCGCCCTCGAAATTACCGTCATCTGGGTTACCATCGAGGTACACGTCGGCATAGTGGTCGCAAGTGCGCGTGATACGGCCATTGCAGGGTGGCCGCAGCCCTTGATACCCGTCATTACGAATACGCGAGCGCGCGAATGTTTCACCGAAGCGCTCGGTCGTATCACCGCCCGCACAACTCATTGTCAGCATCTCCGTCATAATATATGCGTTGTCACCGAATCCACCGCTGCCGAGGTTCGCTGAGTGGCCACATTCGTGGACGATGGTCGATAACTGCAAGACAACGGCGTCTGCATTGCTCGTGTCTCGCAAGAAAAAACCAATGCAATCCTCGAAAGCCCCCATTTCAAGGCCCACCTCGACGAGGTGCCCGCCCAACGGATATCTCCGAGCGAGGACATCGAAGATGAAGTCGTTCACGCGAGCACGGTCGTATCCGGCAACAAGGTCATCTAAATTCTCATCACGGTCCGGCCAGCTCTCGCGCCATTGACCATCGATACAACCCAGATCGGTAAACTCTGACATCCACTGAGGTCCATCACCGCCGCCCACACCACCAACACCGCCTGCGCCCCCCTCGCCGGCTTCACCACCGGCACCACCGGAGCCGCCTGTCCCGGCTTCACCCCCGAGACCACCTGTTCCTCCTTGGCCAGCTCCACCACCATCATCGGCCGTGCCACCTGCACCACCGATGTCATCGGCCACCAAACCGCCTGCACCGGCCAGACCATCTATGTCGTTCCCGTCGGCGTTACTGCCATCATCACAAGCGATGCAGACCACCAGGATGAATAACGCAATGGCCATCTGTACTCGTTTCCAAACCATCCGATACGCCTCCCACTCCATTCTTGATCAAGCTATCCTCAAACAAACATCGTCACATGATCATTGAAAATCGTGACGATAAACCAAGCGCGCCCTTTGACCATAATGGCCCATCACAACAGCGTTCTGGCCATAGCGTACGCATAATTCACCGGCGATGTTCGCATCGACCCCAAGCACCAACAAACTTTTTTCCGGTGCCCAGTCCGGTTCATCCGGCACACCCCAACCAGGATATGATGTTAAACCCAGGCGTTCGATCTGCGAGACCAGGCCGCGGTGGCGACGCTTATTTTCATCGTCGGGAGATCTCTTGGATGCAGGGTTCCAAGCCGTGATGAAGAGCCATTCGCGCACCTCATTACGCTCGAGAATACGGTCGAGCTTAGATGCGAACTGACCAATGCGAATACGCACCGGACCAAACTCAGTCTCGGCGCGGTAGGTGGTTGCGAGATATGCTTGATGAAGCACAGGATCCATGGTCGACGCCAGCATCGTTTGACTGCTTAGAAGATAGACTTAGACAAGCCTCCTGCTCAACTCATGAGATAGACCTTGAAGCCGTTTTTACACGCGCTCATCTGCGGACATCTACCGTCGGGTACCTTCGCTTGGCGCTATTTATGTTCGTGATTCTGTAAATTTGTGAGAAAGGACTTGGCCATCAACCCCATCACGAGCATGAGCGGAAAACCGACCAAGATAGAGGCCGTCTGAAGTATCTTAAGTCCACCTAAATACATGAGAGACAGTGAGGTGCCCGCCAATACGAATGCCCATACGAGCCGATGCCAGCGCGGCGGCTGCGCATCATTTGGCAAGTTAAGGGACGCTGTTGATGCGAGCGTAAAAGCTGCTGAATCGAGAGACGTTGCGACAAAAATAAAGCTCAGCACGAAGAAAATCCCACTGATAAGACCCGGCATGGGCAATGAGTTGAGCAACTCAACGACCATCTGCGGGGCATCCACAGCCCCCCCATTGGCCTTCGCTGCGACCATGAGTTCTTGGACCTTCGTGCCGCTTGTTCGAGCGAGTGCCATCGTTGTGTGCCCAAGAATCGAGAAGCCCGTCCAGCACGCTGCAGCGCCACCGAGCGCACACCCGATGATGACCTGACGAATCGAACGACCCGCAGAGATGCGGGCGATGAACAAGCCCATGAAAGGTGCCCAAGCAAGCCACCAGGCCCAGAAGAATACGGTGTTGCCGGCAGCAAAGCTGCTCTCTGAGCCAGCATCCATGCGCAGGCTCATCTCGATAAAATTCTGAAACATCACCGACAGACTGTCGAAGGCTTGATTGAGGATAAAGCTCGTGGGTCCCACCAACAGGACAAAGGCGAGCAATAAAATCGCGAGCGCTACGTTGATGTCGCTGAGCAACTTGATGCCCTTGTCCAGACCAGCTGAAACGCTGTAGCTGAACATGGCGGTCAGCCCAATGAGAATCCCTGTATCGAGGGCCATACCGCGTTCAAAGCCAAAAAGATCGCTCGCCACAGCAGAGAGCATGGGTATGCCGACGCCGAGTGAGGTACCCACCCCGCCGACCAAGCCAAAGATAAACAAGCAATCGATCACCGGTGAGAGGCCAGCGCGCATACGACTGGGCAAGCTCGATTCGCAGGAAGTACTGATCCGGAGTGTGTCGGCCCGCTTCACATGTAAAACATAGGCGATGGGAACTGTCGCGAGCGCGTATACGGCCCACGCGGAGATGCCCCAGTGGAAGAAGCTGTATGCGCCTGCCCAATCAGCAGCCAGTAGGCTCTCTGGCGTGGCGCCCGAGAGCGGTGGTGGCTTCAGAAAATAGGCCGTCCATTCGGTGGTCCCAAAATACAGCAGGTTACTGCCGATGCCCGCGCAAAAAAGCATACCAAACCAGGACACCGTGCCGTACGCAGGTGGCTGGCCAGGCTGGCCAAGAATAATCTCTCCATGGCGAGAAAAGGCGACCCAACCCAGTCCCACGATCGCAAGAAACACGAACCCAAGGAACAACCAGCCCATATCGAGGGTCAGAAAGCCGTGCACTTTTTGCATAATTTTCAGACTTTGTTCAGGAAAGCTGAGCAGCACGCTGGTGATTGAAATCAGGACGATCAGGGACGACCAAAAGACAGGCTTATCAAGCGTAATGCCCTGGCCGGTAGGCTTGTTTGAAGAACTGATGGGAGACCCTCCATAAGTTTCGGTGCTCAAGCAATAGTTGCTGTAGCAATCATTATCCTTGGGTCTAACATCTCGTCGGTGCTTTAGCAATGTGAGCGCCTCAGTTCCAAGCCGGACTGTGCGCCTTTCTTGTTCATACTCAATCGCGCTGTTATTTTGGCAACGGGCAAATGGGAGGACGGTATGAATTCCGAAGACGCAGAGCTGGCTCATCGCGTGCTCGTCGCGATCCGGCAGATCTTACTCAGGGTCTCATCTCATTCCAAAGCCATGTCTCAACAAGTGGGGCTGACAGTGCCGCAGTTATTATGTTTAAAGGCGGTGGGCAGGCTTGAGGAGACTGTGGATGAGATCACGGTGGCGCTGGTCTCAAAAGAGGTCAAACTTGCACCTGCAACGGTTTCTCGGATCGTGGATAGGCTCGTACGAGCAGAGTTGCTGCTCAGAGAGCGTGGGCGTGCTGATCGCCGACGCGTATGCCTGTCTCTCACGCCCAAAGGCCTCGAACGCTATCAATCACTACCGATTCCACTACAAGAAAAGTTCGTTCAACGCTTCTCAGCCCTTCCCGAAGATGAGCGAGAGAGATTACTCGACGCGCTCAAACAGATCGGCCAGTTTATGGACGCTCAAGATATGGACGCATCACCGATCCTGACGCCTGGAGATGTCATAAAGCCAGCGGCTAACTAATGGCACTAAGGAAGGTTTTCCCGGCTCGAGGCCTCGTTTATGGCACGAACTAGATCCTCGCCAAGTTTGCGATAACCGCTCGCGGTCAGATGAATGAGGTCGAGTGATGCGAGCTGAGGATCTTCGTCACACGCCCACTTTTTGATGGACCCAGGACCGCCCATATACGCGTACGTATCAAAATACAGACAGCCTGCTGCATGGGCGATCCTCTTCTGCTGCTCAATAACCGCTTCCATAAGTGGACGAGTTTTGTACTCGCAGGCGACTTTATGTTCCGCCCACTGGGCCATCGTACGAACATCGGGCACGGGAAACCTGTAGCGACCTCTTTTTTTGTGGTCGATGAGAAGGTCCGGCTCACAGACCCGCTGGCGTTTATTCTTACGCAGTATCCTCCTGCTCGCGCTGTTCCGTTTGCGTCGAGCACGGCGCTGACTCGCGGTGAGAAAACAGTCACGGTCACGCTTCATAAAATCCGGCGGTCCGACGACGAGACAGGCTGCCTGAGGTGCCGCGGCCGCAAAACGGTCCATGAAGGCACGATATCGGCCCGCATATTTTTCGGCATCTAGTTTAGGGTTATTCAGCGAGTTGGTCCCATACCAAGCGACGAAAAGATTGGGCTGACGAAAGGCTAAATATGCCTCAACGGAGCCGTCTCCACGCTTCATGACACTGTCGATAGTGGTGCCTGCGATCGCAAGCACATCCCATTCCGCGTGTGCTTGCTCGTACTGTATCAGGAAACCGAAAACCCGTAACTGTGCGTCTTCTTTTCCCCCGTCGGTGGTCAAGGTAATCGTCTTTGTCCTACGGGACACTTCGAGTGTGACGGCCGCCAACGTCGTGTCGCTATCCGGCTCGACGAGGAAGGGATTGTCGGTTGACTCAGGACCGGCCACTGTTCCATGTTTGACCACACGCTTCTCCACACCGTCAGCATCCAGAGAGAATCCCCGATGCTCGGCTGTGGAATCATAAAAAACCGTGATGCGTGTCGATCCATCTGGCCGTTTACGATCGGACAATTTAACCGCAATCGTCTCACCTGCATCTTGGGCGACAAAAGCGATACCAAGAGGTCCGTAAGGGGGGATATCGTCCCGACGAAGCCAATTCTGACGACGCCATCCAGATGATTTCGTGGTCGACGCATTCCATGCATACGGAAAACGGTGCGAGATGTATCCGGGCGAATTCGCTTTATCGAAGAGACGCGTCCGCATCGCATCTGAGAAACGACCAGCTTGACTGTGTGAATCGCCATAATGAACCACCACAAAAGGTAACCGCTCGGTGTCCACTAGGCGACCGTGTAGTTGAACCATCAGGTGGGCCAAAGCGCCGCGGGGTCCACTGAGGTATTCTCTTTCTTCGATCAGCTCATCTTGCTTCGGTCCAACGAGCCGAAAACGATTTTGTGCACGCTCTTCGGTGAGCGTCCTCTGATGGCGCGGTGTGCTCAACGTCCTCTTACGAAGGTCTTTGTTCGAGCGTCTCACCGTCTTGTTTCTGTTCCTCTTCCGCCTTTGCGCCCGGGTTTGAGAGGACCCTTTGTTCGTAATCGTGATCACGCCTTCTCGCTGCTCAATTCGCATGGTCTCTGCCACGACATGCTTGGGGCCCAGCTGAGTTAAGAGAACTGTTAAAATAAGGCATCTAGTGGGCATCGGGACCTCAAATCAGCGAGCACATCATCCATCGGTCTCTACTGAGGCGTACTCTACTGCTGACCGCAGCACATTGTCGACCCTTGCTGTGGGCTGTGAGTGACTCTAGGTGCACGAACGGTGGATTGGCAGAGTGAACGCGCACACTTTGTTTCAGGGTCTCTTGAGGCCGTACTGGCTTTGGATTGTGACAGCAAGGTGAACGAACCTGGCAATGTGTCCGAACTCTTACAGCCCTTGGGCTTAGCGTCGGTTGGGCACCACCATGTCCACTTCGTCTTCGAAGTCGACGGAGAACTGGATGCTGTCTTCGGTCACATTGAGCACCTCGATGGTGATGCCAGCGTGCGGGTCATGGAAGGTACCCGTGATGACGGACTGTCGGTCATAATGCTCAGTTTCGTTATTCTCTGGAACCGGGTCTACAAGGCGCCAGTTCTGAAAAGATGACTGATTCATCGCTGCCATATTCGTCGAGTTCACCGCATTTACATGGATGGTCAAGCCTGTCTGAATCCAGTTAAGCCAGTTGGCAGCAATGGCTGAATCGAAGCCCAGCGCGTTTCTAAACTGAAGCGCAAACCGGACATGCTCTGTACCATGCCAGTACACAAACGCGCCGCGATGGTCAGCGCCAACCTCATTCAAACCAGAGATCGTATAGGTGCCTCCTTGGGTCACGTGGACAAAGTCATCGTCATCCACAGCGCCGAGCTTTTTGCGATCCATCAAGTCGAGAGAGAAGATCCCTGTTGGATTACCCATCACGCTAAACGGGCTGCCGTACATGACAGTGCTGCAATCCTCGGCAAGTGAGGCCTCATCGCATTCAGCCGCTCGAGCGTGACCGATACCCCAAGTGTGGAGGATTTCGTGAATCATGTTACGGCTCACATTACCGAGTGGAATGGCGCCTGAGAAGTTCCAGTAGTCGACGATATCTGAATTGTAAGGATGCGATGAGATCGCCAGTTTGACCCGTTTCCCGAACAACTCGTAGGTGCCCCAAGGGGCCACACCGCGCATCATGTCGGCATGACATGCAGTGACCAAACCTAAGGTATCGAAATCGTCGACGTTATCAATACCCTGAGCGAGTAACGCGGCCTCCAATGCTGGGCTAATTTTGCGCGTCGCATTGGGTTGTTCCGGATCAAACTCAGGGTGGTCATCAGGATAGACCGCTGAGTGAAAGAGTTCCTGTCCACACTTATCGGCCTGCAAGGGAGGCAACTGATGAATCTGTGCCCAATCGGTGACCACACCCTCAACTTCTACCTGACCCTCGGTCATGTCCTCGAGATAATTTTTGACGTGAGCAAACCCGGTTGTGCCAGAGCCTGATGTCGACAGGCCAAACATCTCGGCTTGAAGCGCATCCCGGTCCATCATCGGTGGATAATACGGATTCACAGCCGGTGAGGTGTTGTTGCGATCGGGCACCAAATTCGGATTGATATAGGTGACCGGGACCACGAGCACGCGGTGTGGCTCGTCCTCGGCCTCAACCCCTGTCAGCGCGTGCATGGGCTCATGCCCTTGCGGTGCGTGAGCTGTATCACAAGAAAAGCCTCGCCGCGTTCGCGCACGAACGATTTCCCGTTCCTCCTCAGCATCGGATTCTCTTGCATCGCGCCGTTCATCGTCGCTGCGCTGAAGCGTTTCCGTATCCCGGGACCGGGCTTCACGGGTGTCCATCTCACGGGTCGCCTCAGTACGGGTCTCCTCATGACTTTGAGACCGTCGCGCCTGGCGATTATGCTGTTCTGCCGTCTCGACTGCATGAAATGTCTGGCGTCGCGCGAGCTCCGCGCTTGCAGCCGCGATATCAAAGGAACGATGCTTCCCCGTGAGCTTAACGAGCTGTTCGCTCACATGTCTTGTCTTGAGCGCGACGCTCACCGACTCAACATCGGTATGTTCTAGTGGTAGGCTCTCTCCACAGCCAGCCAATGCGAGTGGTGCGACCACAACACCGTTAAGAATCGTACGAAAGATCGGCTTGATATATTTCATTTTGCTATGTCCCCAGTCGTTGCGGAGACTGTGTATTGCAGCGGGCGTGCCAAAGTCGCAACATGGCTAAATTAAGCTTTAGAACGTGTTTCACAGAGGATTCTGTAGCGTTGACAAGACAGTTCAACCCGGGCGTTGTCAATTCACGTTGACAGGCGCCTCAAACATAACGTCGACACGCACTGAGCAGGCATCAGAGTCGTAAACGGGAGACGAATATGAGTTGGGCGACCAAGCGCCTCGTCAAGGTCTAGAAGATAAAACTTCAGTCATGCTTCAGTGCGCACTGAAGCGAACTGTGAGCGTAAGGTGTTACATGTCATCGCCGCGCGTTGGTAATCGATGGTCAAACGGCGCTAAACCAGTTGTCCAACGGGTCTTGGTCTTCAGCGAGAACAGGACCAATGACCGCGCGGGTCTGTTCGCGGTCACTCTGAACAGCGCGTTGCGCGCGTCCCGCGTCACGCACCAAAACTCAGACGGGAAAAATCAGCGATGTGATCGTGCTTCTGTGCAAGCTTTCACAACTGTACGGCAGCGTTCAACGCATAGCTTACAGCCGCGCCCCCAAGTATCAGCGGATGCGGTCAGATGATTCGTGTGAGGCTGAAGACGGTTCTCTTGGTCGCAATGATGCGCGCAAGCGTTAACGCATTCATCGTATGTCGCGCGGCAAGCACTACCGGCTGCCGGCATGCCACTACAACCAAATGACAGCACCAGACAGGTGAGATGAAAGCGCAGCGCGAACGCGTCAGCATACACACGTGTTCGCACGGTTATCAGTCCATCAGACATGTCGACTCCATAAACCCCTGGGCCAAAAAGCAGCATGGCTCTGCGTGACACTGTCGTAAGCTGCCAGCATATGCTCGATTGAGTCAAATCGCAGGTTGTCCATGCTCTCTCGACCTCCCCTCCCTTGGACAGACGTTAACAGACCGAGTCGAGCTGTGGTGGAATGGCTGCGAAAACCATCGAACCAAGACGAGAGCTAGGCTACACTCGGCGTGCAATGACGTGGCAACTAACATGAGCAACGAAACAAACCAGCCCCCAGGCAATGATGATGCAACGATTCCGGGCACCTTAGTCCACGAAATCACGGGGGATACGACGCTCACGACCAGTATTGATATCACCGACAATTGGTTCCAGCGCTCCCCAAAAGGCTCGGGCCCCAATGTGACCCATGTTCCGAATGAGCAGCCCACACAACCACTACCAAACCATATGCTCGCACTTTTGCAGGCATGGCATGATCAGCGCGCGCAGACGTTGACGGAACGCTCCGTTCTCGGTGAGGGCGGTATGGCCATCGTTTACCTCGCCGACCAGGAGATTCCACCTCGGCAAGTGGCTGTCAAACGACTGCGAACCAATACAGCAAAACGCGCCGAGCAGCTCTTTGCAGAGGCCTTACTGACCGGTTCACTCGAACATCCAAATATTATTCCTGTGCATTCGATTCGTATCGATCCCGTCCGGGGTCCCGAAGTGGTACTGCGACGCGTAGATGGTATCTCACTCTTTGATGCCTACCGGACAGATGGTCAAAGCGAAGCAGGTCTCAGACGTTTGCTGCCCAAACTCATCCAGGTGTGTAATGCGCTTGAGTATGCGCATGCGAGGGGCGTGATACATCGAGACATCAAGCCAGAGAACATCATGCTTGGCCATTACGGTGAGGTCTATCTCCTCGATTGGGGGATCGCGATCGACACCACCAAAACGCCACCAGACGACTACATACCTGTGGGCACGCCACACTACCTTGCCCCTGAAATGCTCTCGGGCAATCCAGATGAGGTGGACGCGCGAACCGATGTTTATCTCGTGGGTGCAACGCTTCACTACTTACTCGTGGGCGAAGCACGGCATGAAGCCACAACCACGCTCGCCGCAGCCCTAAAAGCACAATCCTCAGAGCCATACAACTATCCACCGCATGTGTTCAGTGAGCTCGGCAAACTGGCAAATCAAGCCTGCGCGCTCGCGCCGTCAGACAGACCGCAGAGTATCGCTGAGCTGAGGCAAGCCATCGAATCATGTCTGCTCCACTGGGACGCAATGCGCACTGTGAACTCAGCTCACCAAGACTTCGAAGGCGTTATGCTGCCCCGTGACGAGGATAATCTGCGAGAGATTGGTCAACACTTCGACAGCGCTGTGCTGAAATACAAAGCAGCCCTAGCAAGCTGGCCGGACTGTGAGGAGGCGATGAGCCGATTGCAACAGTCAAGACTTGCCATGGCCGAACACTATCTCCGAGCCGATGACCCGAGAGCGGCAACGCTCGTGATTGAGCAGCTCGCGGATGTCCGCTCCGATGACATTATAAACGACCGAATCGCGGCGCTTCGAGATCGCATTGCTGCTGCCGACGCACAAAAGGTTCGGATGATGCGAGATGCGGCTGAAAGTGACATAACAAGGTCTAGGACGGGACGCCGCAGGACGGCTCAAGCGATGCTCGCGGTTGTCGCTGTTGCGGTTGGATTTACAGCCATCCATCAGCTCACACAGAATGCGACGAGAACAGCTGAGCAAGGCCTGATCGTTTGGTGCATAGGCATGTGCGTCGTGCTCGCGGTTCTGTTTATCAACCGTCAAGCGATGCTCGGAAACGAGGCCGGTCGACGCTCGCTGATTCTGCTGATCGCAGCCCCCGTGCTCATCGCCTGTATTCGAACAGTTGTCTTCATGCATGACCTCGATCCAGCACTGATTCATCCCATCGAGTCATTCGCGGTGGCTTATGTCTGTGCGACCGCTGTCGAGGTCTTTCCAAAAGGTCCGCAGTTCGCGGCGGTTGGCGTAGCGCTCGGTGTCGCCGGTCTCGTTATGCCTACACTCTCCTACGCGGCCTTCGTATGCACCCTGCTCTTGTCATGTGCAGGTTTTGTCTGGCAGCGACTCCATCTGATGCAAAAGGCCGAAGATGGACCTCGCACCATCCGCTGATGACCATCGCGGACACGCACATCCGTTATATCGTCTGAACCCTCAGCCCAATCTGCGCTCTTGAGTCAGCTGTCTGGGGCTTACGGCATGTCCCTCGGCGTATCGAGCAACCACTGAAGGGCATTGCGGGTAAATTCGACGTTGAGCTGAGGTGAGTGAGAGCCACGCTCAATCGTCCAGAGTTCGACGGATGTATTTCTCTCGCAATCCGTGGCCCAAACTTGCCGCTGTGTGTCGACACCGACAAGGGTCGGCACAAGGTCAAGTGGCTCTGCGTCCGTCGGCGTATTTCCACACTGGTTGCGGGCAACCCAGCGTGACACCTGCTCAACGGCACCCGAATACCCACGGTTAGGTGTGGATGGATCATCAAAGCAGCCGTAACCGAGCATGCAAATCCACTCTTCACTCCATACATTTCGCGGTTCGGGCGCCGCATCTTGGTAACACAGGCTTCGACATCGATCAGGGTTCGGGGTCGAGCCGCAGCGTGTCATGCAGTCCCAGATCGCGCCGCACTCCGGCAGCGCCGAACAAGCCTGATGTGCATCTGCACAGTGCCTGTCTCGACATCCAATGGGATCGGGTTGCGCCCCCGGTCGACCCACTTGAGCCTGCTGGCCTAGATAACGAATCACGGCGTCCCAAGTACCGTGAGCGTGGAGAATAGACACCGGCTCCAACCAATCACATACAAATGGGTCGTGCCAACTCGTCCCGGCCAAAGAGATAATATGCGAGAACAAGTCGCCTCGGTCGCAGGCAAGACGATAGCCCATGAATCCGCCATTAGAGTGGCCAAAAATACCAACCCGGCGCGGATCAATATTAAAATAGCGCTTCGCTTCGTCGATCAGGCTCGATAGGTAAGCGACATCAACGTCGCCATCGCCGTAGAAGTCGCAACAAAAGTCTGTGGCGCTCCAAAATTGATTGCCATCTCGATTGCGCCGTCCATCGGCTAGAATCAGCATCAGACCAAGTGCCTGTGCGGACTCACCCAATCGGAGATAAGCGTTATGAAATGCTGAATTGCCGGTAAAGCCGTGTAAGGCAATGACAACAGGCAGCGGTGTGTCTGGGTCGTAATTCAGCGGTAGAAAATAGTTTGCGGGTCGTTCACCGCCGAGCGCGATCGGCGGTGATGGGCGTTGACCATTTGCGTCGACCGGATTTCCCTGCTGGGCGTCGCTGAGGCTGCCATCCGCCGGCCGCGCACCGCTGTCACCTAAGCGTCCGTCGGCGATCACGAAACCATCATCTGCACTGGCGTCCGCGAAGGTTGCGCCATCGGTGGTTGCTGTCGCCCCATCGGACTCGGTGCTGCTCGATGAACCCTGAGTCACTTTGTCATCAACGCAAGCCACCAACAGAGCCAGCGTAAGGCACAAGAAAAAACAATATCGCTTAACCATGCTGCACCGTCCGTATACCCCATCTCATTTGCTCATGCTGACGTGGCAAGCGGAACGAAGTCAAGCGGACGCCGCCCAATCGGCGGCAACCCCTCGGTGTTACGGAACATTGAAGGCGAGTGGACCTTGAGCGAGCAAATTGCTAGGGTCGCAATCACATCGATTCGGGGGAATTTGCATGAAATATTTTCGGGGCACCGTTTTCTTGGCGTTGAGCCTTAACCTATCGGCCTGCGGCGGCGGTGATGACAACGCAGCCACCGGGCCAGACTTACCGGAAGGCTGCGACGCCTACGTGGTCACCGGGGAGACTGAACAGGATGACCTACAGCTCGCACTCATAGAGGCGTCAGAGAACAGCACGGTGTGTATCGGCGAAGGCACTTTTCGCTTCACGACAGAGATCAGTAGCTCTGAGAATGGCGTCACCATCCGCGGCATGGGCTCCGACAAAACCATTCTCGACTTTTCCGACCAGGATGTCGGCAGTAATGGCCTTCACATCACGGGTAACGGCGTCACGCTCGAGGATTTCGAGGTGCGAAACGCGGCCGGCGATGGCATTCGTTCTGAGGATGTGTCGGATATCACGTATCGACGACTACGAGTGGTATGGACAGAGTCAGCATCGAGTGGCAACGGCGCCTACGGTCTCTATCCGGTGAAGTCCACCAACGTCATCGTCGAGGACTGTTACGTAGAGGGTGCCAGCGATGCCGGTATCTATGTTGGGCAAAGCAGCAACATTATCGTCAGGCGCAACGAAGTGACTGGCAACGTGGCGGGCATCGAAATTGAAAACTCGGTGGATGCTGAAGTGACAGAGAACAATGTCTACGGCAACACGGGTGGCGTGCTCATCTTCAATCTACCTGAACTGCCGATGAAAGATGGCAAGCGCGCCAAGGTCCACAATAACCAGATCAAAGACAATAATTTACCAAACTTCGCCAAGCCAGGCGCGTTCGTCTATAACGTACCTGCGGGCAGCGGTGTCATCATCCTCGCGAGTGATGACAATGAGGTCAGCAACAATATCATTACAGGCAATGATTCGGCCGCCATCATTCTCACAAGCTATCTCGACGACATCTTCGGCGGTTTCGATGATGCGGAGTTCGATCGAAACACCGAAGGCAATTACGTCTTTGGCAACACATACGATAACAATGGACGAAACCCTCAAGGCATTATCGCCGCCCTCGAGCTGTCAGAACAAGGGCGATGCAGCGATGATGACAGTGCACGGTGTTACGTCGACGGAGAGTGCAGCGAAGGCGCGACATGTGAGGGGGCCTCGGGTACGCCGGATATCATCTGGGATGGCTGTACGGGCGATAACCCGGGTCCGTCGAACTGTTTTGACGAGGCCAGCGATGTTACTTTTTCGACACCACCAAACTTCAACTTCTGCGTCGACGCGGCGGCACGGGGTGAGACCAACATCCAAGCGGATGACTTGAGCGAGTACGCATGTGAGCGTGATGCCTTACCGAATCAAGATCCGGCGATGTGGACCAACTAAGATCCGAGAAGGCACCCTGTAATGCGCATGATAAAGGAGCGTAGCGATGACGAATAAGGCGGACTTTAAGCGCATGATGATTCGACTGGCCGCCTCGCTGCTCTGCCTTGTCTCTTGCGCTTGCGGCACGGAATCCCAGAGGAGCGGGCCAGGTTTTCGCAATGTTGACTCATTTCCGCTTGAACGTCTTTCCCAATACGATTTTTTTGAAGGAGAAATGGCGGATTTGAGGCCCGTGATGGGCGTTGTACCGTATCAAGTGACCTCGCCCTTGTGGGCGGATCATGCCGGCAAAGCGCGCTTTATCGTCTTACCAGAGGGCGAGACGATTACACCGAATGGTGATGAAGACTGGGACTTCCCAGAGGGCACAATTCTCATCAAAAACTTTTTCTATAGCACCGACCGTAGAGCGCCAGAAGAAACAGTCGCGCCCATAGAAACCCGTCTCATGATCAAAGGTGTGAACGATTGGAAAGGACACACCTATGTTTGGAATGAAGAGCTTACGGAGGCAACTCGTAAGGCTTCGGGTACCCGTAAGCAGTTGAATTTTATCGACGCCGACGGCATGCAAATGTCCCAAGAGTACATCGTGCCCAACACCAATCAATGCAAAGACTGTCATGAGCGCCATGAACACAGCCGACCGCTTGGACTCGTCCAAAGACAGCTATCCCGGTCTGTCTTTCGCGATGGCGAAGACCAAGACCAGATTGCGTACTTGAACGCCCTCGGGCTATTCAGTCCGAGGTTGACGGCGCCGGCCGCGGGCCATTTAGTAGACCCTTTTGGCGCAGCACCACTCGAGACACGAGCACGGTCATATTTAGACGCAAACTGTGCCCATTGCCATCGAGACGGTGGCAATGGCGGTCCATCTGGACTCGTACTCCTCGCAGCCGAGACCAACCCAACAGCCTATGGTGTCTGCAAAGGTCCCGTTGCAGCCGGTGAGGGAACGGGTGGCTTCTACCATGACATTCTGCCGGGTAAACCGGAGCAGAGCATCATGATTCATCGCATGAAGAGTAGCGACCCCGAGGTCAAGATGCCTGAAATCCCCAATAGGCTACCCCATGAGGCCGGTATCGAACTCGTCAGCGAGTGGATCCGACAAATGCCTGAAACGCCCTGCGATTGAACACGACTGCGGGCCTCCAGCAAAATTGAAATGTGAGTGACACCCTTATTCTGACGCGGGATAAGATACGTCCAAACGCTTGTTGATGCCGGGTGACTCGATGCGCGTGCGGCCACCGTCTGGCCAAATGACCGTGACAGCCCTCACATCATCAGCTAGACCAAGACCGAAATGGGCCACCGGTTCCATTTGGCAAAGATAAGCACTACCTGAATCGATCACTCGCTGCTGAATACGCCCATCATTCATTTCGAGTATCACACGTGCACCGCGTGCGGGCCCTCCGGTTCGAGTCTGAGGTGAAATACGAAGAAAATTGTTGTTATTCTTGCCCCAACGAAAAATAGACAGAGGTTGCGAACCGGACTCCCCATG
>JBMHDS010000014.1:0-7496 GCA_049889275.1 Bradymonadia bacterium
GTCGTGCGAAAACGGCCGGATCTGCCGGGTCGAGGACGAGCTGCCCAAATCCGAGGAAACGTCTCATGCCAGGCGTGGCGCGCTGTTCACCCTTGCCCTGTGCAAGGGCTACCAGTGGACTGCCAGCGCGGAACGTCTGAGACTGGAAGACAATGTCTTGCCCAAAACGGTCAATGGTGGCCAGTGGCGTTGAGCCGCCGATAACCTCGCAATCTTCGGAGCCTGTCACCAGCCTAGGTCCAGAATAGAAGTCGATCTTGACTCGGTCCGCTTGCATCAGATCGGCACAGAGGCGTCCGTCTGTAGCCACGGCGTCAGAGATCGCTTCGATGGTCGTCGTGGGTATCCGGGGTCGACTCGAGCAATAGTCAGAGCAGGTATATTCGGTGAGTTCTACACCACATGTGGCGCCAACTCGAAACGCGAGGGTAGGGCACTCACTTTGGCAGTCGACGAGTTCATCCGCTTCACTGTGATCCGCCTCCGATACGCGAGAGAACGACGTCATGAAGCGGCCAAGATTAGCAGGGTTAGCAATGTCCGATGGCAAGCCGGTTCTCGCTTTGCCCTCAGGGCTGATGTAGCTGCAGCCTCGCTCGCCATTGTCGAGATTGGTGACGACCATGGTGTCCCACGGTTTAAGCCCTTCCACCGTCCCGAGGGGCCTGGTTTGGTCATCGTTCAAGTCTGGTACGGTGGTTTGCACGACGCCGACGCCATTTTCATCGACAGTCGTCGTGAACAGTGGACCCATGATCCGCAACATGACGGCCTCACGGACGCCGCCCTGCTTTGACCGCGAGCCAATGTTGCCCAGGCCGCCGCCACCTGCGATCGGCGCCACCGCGTCGATGCCAGGCTCTAGACCGCCAAGGATAGCAGCCATGATACCACCTAGAGATGCGCCGGCCATGTTGATTTTACTGCCGAGGCCAACATCAACGTGGCCATCACCATCGAAGTCGCCTGCAAGGTCCTTCTCTCCATCGCCATTCAGATCAAAATCCCAGCGACGTTCGCCATCGAAACTCTTGAGCAGTCGCACGAGTGTCAGATGATCGAGTGCGCATTGTCTGACGATGTCGCGGGTGTGGAACACGTAGGATGTCCAGAAGTCGGCGCCGGAGTCGACTCTGCCGTCGTTGTTCTGATCCCAGGCACGATCGGTCAGCGCCGCTTCTTTAAACGGAAGCAGACCCTGGGCGGTAAAGATCGTCGTGGCAAGCTCCTCTTCCTGCTCCGAAATGCTGAGGCCATGAGATGGGCACTCGATACCGATTGTTGCGAGCCCGTGTTGGGCGAAGTATGAGGAAAAACTCGCGACCTCGCCAAAACGGTTACTTGTGTATCCATGGCTCATGATGACCACTGGCACGGGCTTATTCTCGCCTCTTGCGGAGACCTCTTTGCGTGGAAGGGCGATCCAGAAAGGGATGCTCTCCGCCCGGGCTGGTGCCTTTTTTACAGTGAGATCTTGCGGCCAGACTTGCCGGTTATAGCCGAGGGGATTACCGAACTGGTCCTCTCGAGGAAAGAGCTGTGGCGCCGAAAAGGTGCCGATCGCGTGGTAGTCCACATAGAAGTGGCCTTCGAGCGCAAAGGTGAGCGCGTTATTTGAACGCCCTTGGAAGGTGGCGGCAATGGTTTTGTAGGCTGAAGCAAAATCTTCGCCGTACAGCAACTTAGCGGAAGATAGATCGCTAAAATCAGGGTGCTCGGTGTCGAAAAGATCAAAAAATTTCTCTATGCGGGGTGGGAACTCCTCGCCGAGGTGCTTCTGCACACCGCGCCCGTACAGTCCATCGCGTACGGCAACGAAGTCGGATTCAACTGTCTGAGTCGTAAATGAGAAGGCAAACGCAATGTCCGACATAGCCAAACCATCGGGTAAATAGCGACTCAGGTTCCGGAGCGCCTCCGTTTGGCCTGTATGATTGATGAAATCATAAGGAGAACCGACGGGATCGCCTGCTGTGTCTTTCAATCGACGTGTGACCAAAACCGCGTATTGAGTTCTCTCCCGTAGTGGAATGAGCGGTTGGGCGATGATCGTGTTGGTTTCACTTTCATAGAAATACATCAGTGCGTCCGCACGACCAGGTAGGTCATCGCGCGCCGGCGACATTCCGGGCAGATAGTTTGGTTTATCGAGTACGCCATCGGCGTCTGTGTCCTCTGGTGGGTCGAGTTCACCGTTGCCATTGAGATCCTCACCTGGATCGAGTGCACCATTGCCGTTTAAGTCTTCGCCCGGATCGAGACGACCGTTACCATTCTTATCCTCGTCTTCCTCGTCGAAATAGAGCGACAAAGTCCACTCTCGAATGTCATTATTCCAGTAATCGCTACGCTCGAGGGTGACAGGATAGTTACCTTCGCCGATATCCAAGGGGATCAGTTCGCCCTCAGTTGGTGAGCCTGGTGTAATGTCGATGAGGTAGATGACATCATTGTCACTTCGGTAATCTACATCGCGATGTCCAGCGAGGATTGATTCTACTGAGATGGGCCCCGTGAACGGGATCGTGATCGGCTGGCCGACACCCCATCCATCAATTTCATCGATGAGCTCTCGCGCTGTCGCTTCAAAGGTTGTCGGCGCGATCATCGATGCATTGATTCGACGTTTCGTCGGTGAGGTCTCGTCATATCGAGTTGCGATGTCGTTGGGCAACGGGATCTCGGGCAGCGGTTTTGCGTAGAAGTCCATCTTCACAGTCACTGCCGCAGGCTGGCTCGGCGCGAGCCCTTCAGGATCGGGTGATGTACACCCAAATTGTATCAGTAGAATCAAGCATAGTGTAACTCGAGCGATATGCATTATAGGCTGCCTCCTATGATAATGCGCCCACCAGTGATGGGGTCGGGGCGGTTTCCAGCATCGTCTTCAAAAGCGGAGCCTGGTGTAAAGTGCGCCACCTCTGCGCCCACGAGAAACATCGCTGGGCCGAGTCGTGGGGTATAACGGAGACCAAAGTTTAGCTCCGCGCCCAGATAGCGGCCCGCCTGCGCGTCAAACGCGTTGTGGGGCGTTCCGCCACCGGTACGTGTGTTCAAAGGGTCGGCTAATGGGACACCGGCAAACGCAAAGAGTGGGCCGCCGTACAGATGCAGGCTGCTGACCGGCGAATACCAAACCCGTGGAAACATGGCCAATGTGTTGGTGACCGCGCCTTGGTTTGGGATGCGGTCGAGGTCTGCGTTGGGCCTGCCGACGAGTTCTGGATCGGCCGCCGTGACTGGCGCGCGGGCTGAAAGTGTATTGACGGCTTGGCGAAAGATCAGTTGGCCCATCTCAAAATTGGGGTCGGCCCGGAAATTGTTGATCTGCTCATCGTCGAAGTTCTGGTCGCCTGATGCGTAGAGAAAGTCGGTTACGAGGCCCCACTTAGTGCTGTTGAGCGACACCCGCGATGCGACGCCGAACTGTAATATGTTGTGCTCGGTGAACTCAGGGCTCGGCGCGAGGCCGGTTTTGCCAATGATGGTCGCGGACTCTAGCTCTGCGGTGAGTTCAAGCCCCTGAGCACCGATCTCCTGTGTCCATTTGCCGTAGACATCGACGGCTGTGACCACGGTATCGTCCCCGGTGTAATTTTTCTGCATTCGGTGAGCGACATAAATACCACCTGTACGTGCACCGCCGGGGTTTACGAGCAGTGCGCCGATGAACTGCTCGGCTTCGTCACCCTCCAACAAGATATCGTCATCGATCACTGAGTCGTATGCGAGTGAGATTGCGATACGAAATGGGGTAAATGGCCCGATGACCAGCGAACCCCGCAGCACTCGATCTCCACTTCTTGGGTCGGTGAAGTAGGCGTTACCGGGACGCCAGCCGTGTGCGCCATCGTTGGCCAACAGTCCGAGGCCCCAATGGGAGGTGTCCAAGCCTCCAGCCAATGCAATCGGGCCAAGCCGAAGGTTCAGCTTCGCTTTGCGAAGTTCACTTCGTCCCGCGTCGAAGCGGTCGTCGCGTTCCAAGAGTTCACTTTGGCTCACCGCCTGATCGAAGCCGGTGAACAGGTCGTGTTCGTAGAAAGCCTCGAGGAAGTAGTACTTGGCGAAGGTGTGCTTGTAGTCAGCGCCAACACGCAGTTGGTAATTTGGGCGGTAGTCGTATTCTACTTTCCGTCCGGTTTCGTCCATTGGGAAAGCATCATATTGTGACAGCGTTGTTCGCGCTGCCAAGCGTGCCCGAAGTCGTGACTGTTGGTTACTGAATTCAAGAAGCGAGGTGTCTTTTTTTGGCGCCGGAGACGTGGCGATGTTCTTCACAGGGGTTGCCAAAGCAACCGATGTTAACACTAGGATAACGCCAAAGAGATTGACCGATTTCTGCAACATTTATAATCATTCCTACCTAGGTTGGTCGGCGGACGTTACAACGTTTTTTTGTCAATTACAAAGGGACAAAGGCTCTGTCCGAAACCGACTGGCGAGTGGACGCGGTGCCGCCCTGAAGTTTTCGTTCGCGGGGCCCCGGGTTATGGTGCCGATTGCCTGTTCCGATGCAGCCGAGTCCGGGCGAATAGTAGGAATACCAGTAGGATAGACGTCGTTGGTTTCAATGGCGCAAACTCTAGTGAACTGCATGAACCATCAGCATTTGAACGTTCGGTCGCGGCGGCGCCCGTGTCGGGACTTGAAGACGGCGTGGTGTCCTGCGGACGCGCTGCGTCGAGGTCATTAGGTAGGCCTGTATCGGGGGCGACAAATTGATCATTTGCATCGTAGTTGGGCGGATTGGAGACCCGACGGTCAGTACATGTTCCGTTGAGACACGTTGTACCCAGTGGGCACTGAATTCGGGCACACGGTGCATCGGCGCGGCAACTGCCGCGCTCGCAGGCTGTGCCGGCTGGGCAGTCGATACTGGCGCATGTGTCAAGTACGCATCGCCCATCGCTCTCGTCGCAGCGTGTACCGCGATAGCATCGTCCGTCACAGGGATCTGGCACGCAAACACCATCAATGCAGGTTTGACCATTTGGGCAGTTGATACCTAGACAGGCATCGATACAAAGCCCCTCCCTGCAGAATTGGTTTGCAGCGCATGTCACGTCCCTGCAGTCATCCATAACGCAATCACCCTCGATACACTGCGCATCGTCCGAGCAGCCGGCCTCACCGCAGGGGTTCTCAGCGCACTCGCCGAAGATGCAGACATCTCCATCGGTGCATTCGACGCTCCGGCATGGGTCATCGCACTGGCCGGTGTCGGGCTCGCACGTCGAGCCTGGGGGGCAAGAGATGACATCGCAAGGTCTCGGATGGCAAAATGTGTCTTGATTATAGATGGTCAAGCAGGTCTGACCTGGTGGGCACTCACCGGCCCGACAGGGAAGGATGCACTGCGCCGCCACACAAAGGTACCCCGCTGGGCATTGGGCATCTTCATCGGTGCGGCCATCGCAGTTATCATCACGCCCATTACAAGCCTCAGGCGGCAATGGACCGCAGCCGCCACAGGCGTTGAAGAGGCCCTCGTCGGCTTCTCCATCGCAGTCGTTGTCGCGGCCGTCACAAAGGTCTTCGCTAGGACCAACCCCACCAATGCAGTCAAGCAGGAAACCATCATTATCGCACAGGGAGGGATCATCCATGCACGCATCGCGGCCACAGGCTGCCCGTCCCACACGGCATTCGCCGACATCACCAATATCGACAGCTGGCCCACACTCGCGAAAGGCCTCGTCAACGATGCCATCACAGTCATCATCGAGGTCATTACAGACCTCTGCTGTCGCGGCAATCCCCGAACAGTCGCTAAAGGCGCCGTCGATACAGAGCTCAAATCCGCTTGTGCAACGCCCAATGTCTCGGCCGCATGGCCGTTCGAGCGGATCTGGCGTGCCTGTCGTATTATCGATCCGGCCATCGCAGTCATCGTCGATCCCATTGCAGACCTCTTCACTCACGCCAGCGCAGCCGCCACACGCGTTGACGACGGCTTCGTCTATTAGGCCATCGCAGTCATCATCGGTGTCATTGCAGATCTCTTCCGGGGTGGGGCCGCAGAGGCCACATGCGTTCAGGACGCCCTCATCCACGCGTCGGTCGCAATCTTCATCGAGGCCGTTGCAGAGCTCAATTGGGTCATCGCCGCATTCGCCACACTGATTGAGTACGCCCTCGTCAACCCGGCCATCGCAGTCGTCATCTTGGCCATTGCAACGCTCAGCTGGTATCGCCTCGGTCAGAATTCTTCCAAAGGCTTCGCGCAGGCTTTGGAAGTCTGTCGCTTGATAAGGCTCGCCCGAAACGAGGTCTAACAGGCCGCCGAATCGGACAGCTGTACCCCCGGCCCTAGCGACCAAACTCAGTTGGTTTATCGCAGTCTGATTGACCGCGAAGGCGAGTACAAAAACGCGTACATCCTTTGGGTAATCTATGCCGTCACGTTCAACGACGATGGAACGGAGGTTTTCGGTGGCCTCCGTCAGTGCGTTTGCACGCTCTCCCGCAGGCAAGCATGACTCGGAGCCATCTGTCAGAAGGACGACCACATTCTGCCGGCAGGCGATTCCCTCGTCTGCCCGCATGGTTTCCTCAAAGTAGCTCCGAGCCAACCTGAGTGCCTCCACGATCGGGGTTGGCCCGGTGGCCCGCAGCTCGCGATTGCGCGGATAATTTTCACGGTGATCAAGCCACCGGGTGATCGCAAGATCATTACCGGGGGCAAACGAGACGAGAAGGCTCGACGCAGTTTGGTCCGTGGCGCCGCGTAGCTGACCGTTGCAGACCCCTGCGTAATTGAGGGGGTTCTCATCTAATCCGGCGTAAGCATTAAAGCGGAAACCTGCTTCCTCGCCCGTGTTCATATCCACCGCTTCCAGCTGGGGATAGCGCATCAGGGCGAACTCGGCCTCGGGCGTGGTCTCTACGACACTCTGGATTGCCCGTTTGGCTGCAGACAGGCGGCTGGTATCCCCGGTTCCAGGGTATTCGACGCTGTTGTCGCCGTTGGTGTCGAGACGAGTATTGACGCCGATCCCCATGCTCCCAGACGTATCGAACACAAGGAGGATGCGCGGTCGTTCCTCCTGCGCGTACGCACTCGTCGACCAGCAGAGCGAGAGTAGACAAATATACGCCAGCTGTCGCATCAGCGTATTTTAAGCTTTCGAAGAAATTGCTGGTAGCCCGCCGAACCGTCTACCTCGAGCGTTGGATCACCAAGCACGAGCGTTACGCTACTGAGGCCGTCGTCCTTGGTCAAGGCAGGCCCCTTCGAACCCGTGGCCTTGTTATAGGCATGGTATGCGCAGCTGGCGGCTCTGACGGCGCCAAAATCAATACTAAACCAGTCTTGGCGCTCGGTGGAGGCGATCACGATGTCGCTCAATGTCGTTAAGGCTTTGGACAAGACGTCAATGTCATCAGCGAGAACAGGGTACAGCGCATAGTCCGGTCGCCCGAAGGCGCCGAGGCCGCGGGTTGCCAACAGATAGTTTCCCGCTGCGTCCTGCCGTCTCACGATACGGACGAGGCGG
>JBMHDS010000015.1:0-24496 GCA_049889275.1 Bradymonadia bacterium
CGAATGCCTGCGCAGTACGGACAGGGCAGTCAGCATTTGGTGAATCTATTCACCTATAAGTACGATCGAGAATGGCCTAAGTTCACCACGGCTGAGAAACTAGAGAAGCTTGACGGGAAAGAAAAGACAGCCGCGGTGCTCGACAATCAGCGCCTAGAGTCTTTTGCTGAGCCACTCCAGAATATCACCTTGATCGCCGTCCTCGGTTTTCTCTTACTCGCCGCTGGAAGCTTATGGGCACGAGAGGTCGGGCTCTTGTTTGGGTTTTACGCAAGCGGCTGGTTACTGCTCTTTTGCCTCCATACATACCTGCCAGATGTATCGAAGGACTGGAGCCAGAAGATTATGTGGGACACATACTACAGCCATTGTACGAAGTATGAAGCCTCGGAGCAGGCCGAATTCGAACGCCATCTCATTCTAACGGCGAGTCGGGTACCTACTAAGCTCGATCAGTTTCCAAAGGCATGGTGCAGAGAGCCCGTTGTCGCGTTCCGTACCAATTGGCGTGGTGAGACATTTTACTCCGCAAACACGGTTCTGCCCGCCATGGAGACCAAGCACTTCAAACCATTCTTGGACTTGTGGGGCAACACGAAGCCTTTCTACCTGTTCACCGAGCGGTCGCGGATCAAGTCCGAGCTAGAGCCGAACTTGCCAAAGCACCTTAAAGGACAATACGAGGAAGTGTTCGGGGCCAACCGTAAGTTTGTATTACTGCGTATCGAGAAGGGCTTAGGCCCCACTCAATCGACCAAGACCGACAAGCCAAAAGCGAAAGCTGCCAAGCCGGCCCAGGGCAATCAGTCTAAAGCCATCGGACCTGTGCGTGCGCCTAAGCCAACTGCTGAGGCGCCTGCGAACGAATGACCAGGCTTTAGGTCGCGGTCTTGCCTGTCATCACATCGATTGATTCATGGCGCTCAAAGCGCTTCGTTTGACCCGAACACGTTGTTTAAATTTGGAAACACACCCGGGACATGTGAAATTGTGAACCATAAATATACAAAAAGGACGCGCTAAGATGAGACTTTGGCTCTCGTACCTATGGATTCCTTTGGCCTGCTTTATGTTCGGCTGCTCATTTACGAATGTACCGGATCCAGGCTCATTCGAAGGTGGCGCACAAATGATGGGCAGTTCAAATGAGACGCCCGATGATCCCGGCCGTGGCACCGATTTGAGCGATGCGTCTTTCCTCGACCCGCCTGCGGTTGTTGATTCGGGCATCGGTGAGGCAGGGGAGATGGTGCCTCGTAGCGACGGTGATGTCGACACGCTGGCCGATGCTGATACAGGCTTAGAACCCACGGTCGATGGCGGCGTTGAACTCGATGCCGAGATAGACGGTGGACCGCTGAATGATGCGGGTGCCGCACTCGATGCCGAACCGCTGATCGATGCGGGTGCCGACGTGGATGTCGGCGTAGCGCCGATGCCTGACGCGGGTGCCCAAGATTTAGGAGTAAGGCCCGTGAATTGTGAAGAGCTCGGCAGCTGTGTGCAGGGTAGCTGGTGTGAGCCGGTGGATGAACCGCGATGTCAGGCTTTACCTGGAGGGCCTGTTTGTTATCCAGCAGACGACCCCCTCTCGTTGCAATACTGTGAGGCAAGGCCAGTTGATTGTGCTGAACTGGGTAGGTGCGTCGAAAACGGCTGGTGTGAGCCTTTGGATGAGCCTGGATGTCAGGCCGTACCCGGAGCACCTGTTTGCTATGATGTCGAGCACCCGCTGTCCATAGAGTTCTGCGAGGCACCGCCGGTCAATTGTGCAGAGCTTGGTGAATGCCGAGGCGGTGCCTACTGTGAACCGAGAGATGAACGGCGGTGTCAGGCGACACCCGGCGCGCCGGTTTGCTATCCAGCAGAACACCGCATATCCAGGGAGTTTTGTGGCGAGAGATAGTTCGGAAATCGCACGCCAAGCACGTAATTTTCGAACCTGTTCAAACCGACGTTATGTTGAGCTAAACGCGCTCTTTTCGTAGATGAGCGCCGATGACGACCCGCTGAATTTCGCTCGTTCCTTCGTATATTCTCAAGGCTCTCACCTCGCGATAGAGTCTTTCGACGCAGCTGCCTCGTGTGACTCCGAGGCCGCCGAAAATTTGCACTGCGCGGTCGATAATTCGCTGTGCCGCTTCCGTCGCGTAGAGTTTACCCATGGCAACCTCAGCGCTGACTCGGCCGGCTGCGCTGTCTCGGCTGTGCGCGGCGCGAAAAACCATGAGTCGGGCAGCGTCCAATTCTGTCGCGCTGTCGGCGAGATAGGCCATGATTTGTTGCTGCTCAAAGATGGGCTTGCCAAACTGTGTTCGGTTTAATGCCCGCTCAGTGGCTTCTTCTAAAGCCCGTTGAGCCATGCCTAATGCCGCGCCACCGACGGTTGTGCGAAACACGTCGAGTGTGCCCATGGCGAGCTTAAATCCTGCGCCTTCCTCGCCCAGTAAACGGTCGCGCGGAATGCGGCAGTCTGTGAATCTGAGGGTACCGATAGGATGTGGTGCGATAACATCGAAGCGCTCAATCTCGAGCCCGACGTCGTCTGGTTCGATGATGAAAGCGCTCATCCCTCGTCGGCCAGCGATCTCATCTGTTTTTGCAAACAAGACGTACTGCCCTGCGATCCCGGCATTGCTAATGTAAGTCTTCTCTCCGTTGAGCACGTAGCTGTCACCGTCGCGGACCGCGAGACAGCGCATGGAGGCGACGTCACTGCCTGCCTTTGGTTCGGTCAGCGCGAAGGCGCCGAGGGAGCGGCCAGCGAGTACTTCCGGTAAGTACTTTGCTTTTTGCGCAGCGCTGCCCGCCAACGTTATGGGGTAGCTGCCGAGTCCTTGCATGGCGAAGGCTGTATCCAGCATCGCGTCGGCCCATCCGAGGGACTCGCGAATCAGCGTGAGGGCCCGGGTGTCGAGGCCATCGATACGACCGACAGCCGCGCCCCCATATTGCTCTGGAATACAATAGGCAGTCAGTCCAGCGCTTGCGAGTAAGTGGACTGCCCTGCGCGTGTCAGCATCCTCATCGCGCTCTTCGTCGAAGGTCCAGGCCTCAGCGAATTGCGACGCGCGTTCACCGATGTCGTGATGATGGGCGTCGAACAAAAAGGTCAGGTCGCGGGACGAAGGTTTGGGTGGTCGGATCATTCTGCGAAGTCCTTGAATTGTGGTTGCCGATTCTCGACGCGCGCATCATGGGCTTCTCGAAAATCGGGATGTGCCATACAAATAGCCTGGGCTTGGGCTTCCGCTTCAATGGCCTCTTCAAGGGAGAGTGATGCCTCATCTTCAAGCATTTTCTTGGTCATCGCGTTTGAAAAGGCTGGGCCTGCAGCGATCTGCCGAGCGAGTGTCATCGCCGTCTCGACGACAGATTCAGCGTCAACAAGACGATTGGCGAGTCCAATCTCAACCATACGGTCTGCCCGAATGATCTCGCCGGTCAAAAGAAGTTCTGATGCATGTCCGAGGCCTACAATTCGCGGCAAGAGATAAGCCGAGCCCATATCGGCCCCGCACAGTCCAACCTGTGGAAACACACAGCCAAATTTTGCCTTCGGGCCAATGATTCGGACATCACAGGCGAGCGCCATCACCGCACCGGCACCCACCGCAGCGCCATGGATAGCACCGATGATCGGTTTATTTACCCGCCGCATATTTTGAATGAGCGCACCGGTGACCCGCGTAAACGCGAGTAGGCCGGGCATATCGCGGGAGAAGAGCTGACCGATGATATCGTCGACATCTCCACCAGCGCAGAAGGCACGGCCCGCACCCGTCAGCACGATGGCGCCGATGTCCGCGCGTCCATTGAGGTAGACGAAAAAGTCTCTGAGCTCTTCGTAGCTCTCGAAGGTCAGGGCGTTGAGTCGGTCGGGCCGATTCAGCTTAATGACACCGACCCTATCGTGTTGCTCAAAGTCAAAATGAACCGGCTTCATGTCTTACTCCTCACCGAGCACAGCTGTTGTCTCAATTTCGATGAGAGCGTCTCTCTCCACAAGGGCCGTGACGCCGACGAGTGCCATCGCTGGATACCAACGCCCCATCAACCTCTTCCAGACACCGCCCAAAGCTCTCAGGTTGCTACGATAGGCATCCATATCGGTGACAAAGATCGTCATACGTACGATATCACTTGGCTCACCACCCGCTGCAGCGAGCACGGCGAGGGTGTTCAAGAGAGTTTGCTCAAATTGGTCGACGAAATCTGTCGATTCAAATTCCTGTGCCTGGTTCCAGCCGATCTGACCACCGATATGCAGCGTTCTACCTGTGGCAACGATGCCGTTGCTGTAGCCCTTCGGCTGGGCCCATTCACTCGGATTGACGACGATGTGTTCGCTCATTTCATTACCTGCCCACCATCTAACACGATGGTTTGTCCGTTCTGTCCTCGGGCCTCGTCCGCGATGAGGCTCGTGACGGCGTGGCTGACTTCATCGACTTCGATGAGTCTGCCCTGGGGATTCATGCGTTCGAGGGCTGCCCGCGCCGCGTCGGTGTCTCGACCTGTCGATGTGGCAATATTGTCGACCGCGTTACGCGCCATATCGGTATCAACAAAGCCTGGGCAGACGGCGTTGATGGTCACGCCCGTTCTCGCAAACTCCGCTGCGAGTGAGCGCGTCAAGCCGACGACGGCATGCTTTGATGCACAATATGCGCTCGTATATGGATAGCCGGTCAGCCCAGCGTTGCTTGCGATGAAGATCACACGCCCCCATCCGGACTGAACCATGTTGGGCAATAGCCTTTGCGTAAGGTGATAGCCCGCCACCAGGTTGATGTTTAAGGTATGGCGTAAATCGTCGAGCGATGTCTTAGCGAAGGGGGCGCTGATGGCGACACCCGCATTGTTGACCAGTACATCAACGTGGCCAAGCTTGGCTTCAATCCAGTCCACGGCATGGTCGATGGCCGTCTCATCACTCAAGTCGAGCGTGAGCGCGTGACCGTCGATTTTTTGTGCAATCGCTTCGACTTGAGCTGTGTTCCTTGCGGCGCAGACAACCGTGTAGCCCCCATGACTCAAAGACTGAGCGATCGCAGCGCCGATGCCTCGAGAGGCGCCCGTGACGAGCGCGATTCGTTTCTTTTGCTTTTCCATGGACGTAGCGTGCCCAATGTCCATCGCTGGATCAACTAGCAAGACGCTCAAGAAGTGATTAGTGTATCAGCATGCAGCGCTACCGAGCACGTTTTATCATCTCCGATGGGCAGACTATCGACAACGGGGTCCTCGCCGTGGATGGCGGAAAAGTTGTGAGCATCTCAAAGGGCGATTACGACACCGATTTGGGGGATGTGATCGTGGTGCCGGGTCTTGTTAATGCCCATAGCCACGCTTTTCAGCGCAGCATGCGGGGTCGCACGGAGTATCTAGATGAAGGGCACGAAAGCGATGACTTTTGGAGCTGGCGCTCGCTTATGTATCAGGAGGCTGCGCGACAAACGCCCGAATTGATTGGACACGTCGCTCGGCTTGCGTTTCTCGAGATGGCGCTCTCTGGCGTGACCGCTGTCGGTGAGTTTCATTATGTGCACCACCGACCCAACGGGACGCCCTATGACGATCCCAACGAATTAGCCAATCAAGTCATTCAAGCTGCGTTGGACGTCGGCATTCACATCACGTTACTCAATGTGGCGTACCATCGAGGCGGATATCAGCGGGCGCTCGTGCCGGAGCAGTTTCGATTCGTCGATGACCGAGTCGATGATTATCTCAAGAGAACGGACGCGCTTGCTCAAGCTTGGCAAAGGGAATGCCGTGTTGGTGTCGGTTATGCGCCCCACAGTATTCGGGCCGTTCCATCCACATGGCTCAGCGAAATCGTGAACGCTGCCCGTCGGCAGCGACGTGTCATCCACATTCACGCCTGTGAACAGCGTGCCGAGTTGGAACAAGCGATGGGGGAATACGGTAGGGGACCCATCGCGGTATTCGAAGAATTGGGCTTACTCGAAGCCAATGCCACGCTCGTTCATGCAACCCATATCGATGAGTCGGATGTACAGCGTTTGAAGGGGACGTCTGCTTCAGTCTGCCTTTGCCCGACGACGGAGAGGAACTTAGGCGACGGCTTTGCACCGGCTGACCTGTTGTTTCGTGAACAGATCCCTGTGTGCCTTGGTACCGACAGCCAGATACAGATCGATCTTTGGGAAGATGCTCGACAGGTTGAGTATCAGCAGCGACTCCTCAAAGAGCGCCGTAATGTACTGGCCGCATTCGCACCATCTAAGCTGTCTAAAGAGGGCTCAAGCCTAGATACAGGACGGGCGCTTTGGCCAACGTTAAACCGCAATGGTGCCCATTCCATAGGTCTTAACTCAGGCACATTATCGGCGGGTCAGAACGCCGACTTCATCACGCTCGATTTAGGGCACCCGTCATTTGTTGGGTTCAGACCTCAAGCGACCTTTGGTCAGCTCGTATTTGGGGTGCAGAGGGGGGCTGTACGAGATGTGTTCGTACGTGGTGAGCAAATTGTTCGTGCCGGACGCCATGCTCAGCAAGATGCCATCATAAAAGCCTACCGAGAGGCGCTGTAAGCTAGACATCCGATGTGCCTGACGCATACCGGATGTCCGCACGCAACATTCAGCCGACGACAAAGTTAATCATGCGACCGGGTACGAAGATTTCTTTTCGAATGGTCTTGTCGCCGATGTGTCGCTGTATGTTCTCCATCGCGCGTGCGGCCTCGAGAGCAGCGTCTTTCGCGATGTCCTTGGGCAGCTCTATTTGGCCGCGGGTCTTACCGTTGATGGCGACGGCATAAGTAAGCGAGTCGAGCACGATGGTAGACTCATCATGCTGAGGCCATGGCACATATGCGATAGACTCGGCATGCCCCAGCCTTGACCATAGCTCCTCGCTAAAGTGAGGTGCAAAAGGTGCCATGAGTTGTGTGAGCGCCTCGAGCGTGGACCGATCGCGATAATCATTCTTAGTAAGCTGGTTGGTGAGCTCCATCATCGCGGCGATGGCGGTGTTGAACCGCATCCCTTCGATGTCCTCGGTCACCTTTTTGATGGTCCGGTGTAGGGCTCGCTTGATGTCTTTGTTGGTGTCTTCTTCACGGACGCGTAGTTCATCGGTCTCTTCATCGACCACGAGGCGCCAGATCCGGTCGAGAAGTCTCCGTACACCTTCGACGCCGGTCTGTTTCCATGGTTTGGTCGCTTCCAATGGGCCCATGAACATCTCGAAGAGTCTCATGGCATCGGCGCCGTAGCTCTCAACCACATCATCGGGATTGATCACATTGCCGCGAGACTTGGACATCTTTTGATTGTCCTCGCCTAAAATCATGCCTTGATGCACGAGCTTCATGAACGGCTCTGGTGTGCTCACGTAGCCTAAATCGAAGAGCACTTTGTGCCAGAACCGGGCATACAGCAGATGCAGTACAGCATGCTCGGCGCCGCCAACGTAGAGGTCGACGGGCATCCAATACTTTTCTTTTTCCGGATCCCAGGCTTGCTCGTCGTTGTGAGGGTCGATGTATCGCAGGTAGTACCAGCATGAGCCGGCCCATTGCGGCATCGTGTTCGTCTCGCGTCGGCCCTTGCGGCCATCTGGAAGCGTGACCTCGACCCAGTCCTCCACGTTGGCCAACGGACTTTCACCCGTACCAGAGGGCTTGTAATTGTCCGTCTCAGGGAGGCGAATGGGCAGCTCAGACTCATCGAGAAGCACAATCTCGCCGTCTTCTGTATGCACGATCGGAAACGGTTCACCCCAATAGCGCTGTCGCGAAAATAGCCAATCTCTCAACTTATAGTTGACCGTCCCCTTGCCACAGCTCTCGTTTTCGAGCCATTCGATGATCTTTGATTTGGCTTCCTTTACGCCGAGACCGTTGAGGATGCCGCTGTTGATGAGCTCGCCATCACCTGTGAAAGCAGCCTCCGAGATCTGACCGCCGGAGATGACTTCGGTGATCGGGAGCCCAAAGGCTGTGGCAAAGTCCCAATCTCGCTGATCGTGCGCCGGAACCGACATAATCGCGCCGGTGCCATAGGATGCGAGCACGTAGTCGCTAATCCAAACAGGGATTTTCTCTTCATTGACCGGGTTGATGGCGTAGGCACCCGTAAAGACACCTGTTTTTGATGCAACGTCTGTTACACGGTCTCGCTCAGAGCGTCTGACCGCCGCCTCGACGTATGCGTTGACTGCCTCCGCTTGTTCCGCGGTGGTGATCTTTTCGACGAGCTGATGCTCCGGCGCAAGCACCATGTAAGTCGCGCCAAACAAGGTGTCTGGCCGGGTTGTAAACACTGTGATCGCCTCATCACCGTCAGCTAATTTGAAGTCGACCTCAGCACCAAAACTCTGACCAATCCATTCCTCCTGCATGACGCGTGTGCCCGTGGGCCAGTCAACAAGCTTGAGGTCTTCGAGTAAGCGGTCCGCGTACTCGGTAATTTTGAACATCCACTGGCGCATGGGGCGCCTAATGACAGGATACCCACCGCGCTCGCTCTTGCCGTCGATCACCTCTTCGTTTGCCAGAACTGTACCGAGCTCGGGACACCAATTCACCGGTACCTCGGCAATGTAAGCGAGGCCCTTCTTGTATAGCTGGCAGAAGATCCATTGAGTCCATTTGTAGTAGTTCGGATCTGTGGTGTTGACCTCACGATTCCAATCGTAACTAAAGCCGAGCATTTGCAGCTGGCGTCTGAATGTATCGATGTTTTTGGCGGTGGTGACCGCAGGATGAGTGCCCGTGGTCAGCGCGTACTGCTCTGCGGGTAGACCAAAGGCATCCCAGCCCATCGGGTGCAGCACATTGAAACCCTTCTTACGCTTGTAGCGGCACATGATATCCGTTGCCGTATACCCCTCTGGGTGACCGACATGGAGGCCTGAACCCGATGGATACGGAAACATATCAAGGCAGTAGTACTTCGGCTTACTGGTGTCATCGGACACCTTGAACGTATCGTTCTTCTGCCAATACTCTTGCCATTTTGGTTCGATGGTCGATGGGTCGTACTTTGCCATGATTCACGCGGTCCTTGAATTGTGCACTCGAGAGCGCCGGTTATACCGCCCGTTGGGCTGGGGTGCAACGCCCACAATGATCCGTTAAGGTGAACCGATTGGCTCGCGAAGGGTTAAACGCTGAGATGAGACTGGCCGCATTGATATCGTATCTGATGAGCATTGCGTTGCTGCGGCATGGCACAGGGCTTAAACGGTATGGTCCAGCGCGTATCACGCTCGCTATATTATTTGCCGTCGTGGTCGCTGCTATCGCGCTGTACTTTGTCCAGCGTCTGCTGCTCTTCCCAAGACACGCCACCGCAGCGGTTGTCCGTGATTCTGATATCCCAGCCGATGTGACTCGAATTTGGTTAACGGCCGATGACAGCCGGGTTGAGGCATGGCTTCAGAGACGCGTGTCTCCCGCACCAACGGCGGGTCAGCCAACGGTGCTCTATTTCCACGGCAATGCCGAGATTATCGACGTCTTGCCGAGGTCACTCGATCGGTATCGACGACTCGGATTCAATGTCGTGCTGCTTGAGTATCCGGGCTATGGGCGAAGCAGCGGTTGGCCAGGCGAGCAGGCCATCCTATCAAAGGCGCGTGAACTCCTCGAACATCTGCAGCGTTATCATGGCATTAAAAGCGATGAGCTCGTTTATCATGGGCGTTCGCTCGGTGGTGGCGTCGCGGTTGGGCTGGCAGCGTCAAACCCACCTAGAGCGCTCATTCTCGAGTCAACCTTTACGAGTGTCACGGCACTCGCCACACGGATGGGTATGCCTGACTGGTTAGTGCGCGACACCTTTGATTCAGAGACCCGACTAAAGCTGCTAGACTGTGATGTGCTTCTTTTGCATGGTCACCGCGATGAAGTGGTCCCCGTCGAACACAGCGAGGCGCTCGCTAAAGCGTCATCCTCTTCGGTGAGACATGTTTTTGATGCAGGTCACAATGACCTCGGTCTGCATGCAGATGCCTACTGGGTGATCATCGCAGGCTTTTTGGCCAAACACTTTTGACCGTATTAGGCGACAAACAGGTGACAGATGCCTAAAGGCCCTTGTGTGCAAGCCGTGTTTGCCCTATCAGGAGCTGCTCTCAGCTGTTTCGCTGAGACGGTGTATCCGCAGACAAGGGAGTGGACGTGCGTATTCTAGTGGGCGACATCGGTGGAACCAATACCCGGTTTGCTGTCTATGACCAAGGCCAGTTGTCGAGCTTACAAACCTTCCTCAATACCGATGTACCGTGTTTCGATTCACTGGTTGAGCGCTTGGTCGCGGCGCATCCGGACTGTGTTGCTGTATCCATGGGCATCGCCGGACCTGTTGTGGAACAGCGCGTGCGAATGATGAACTTTAATTGGACGATTTGCGGTGCGTCGTTGACCGAGTCCGTTGGGATTCCGGTTCGTATTTTTAATGATTTTCACGCTCAGGCGTTTGCCGTGCCTTACCTCGCCGATGATGCTTGGGTCGCGCTCGATGAGATCCCACAGCCAGAGCGTAAGAACATCGCTGTGATCGGCGCGGGAACCGGCTTAGGCGAGGCCATGTGTATTTGGACAGGCGATGATTGGTTCCCCGTTGCAGGGGAGGGTAGCCATGTGCGTTTTGGTCCAAAGGATCAGAGGCAGATCGAAGTGCTGACCGCTTTGTTGGAGCGTTGGCCAGAGCATGTCAGCGTTGAGCGCATCGTGAGCGGTCCTGGGATTGCCACGGTTTATGACATCCTCAAAGGACAGCGCGCGCCTCATCGAGACGTCATCCTCAGCGATGATCCATCTGCTGCAATCAGTCGGTTGGCGTTAGAGAAGAGTTGTGAAATCGCGATGGAGACCATCGATATGTTTGTCGATGTCCTCGCTGACGAGGCTGCGAGCCTAGCGCTCAAATGTGCCGCCGGCTCCGTTTACATCTCCGGTGGGATCCCGCCAAAAATTCTCCCCATTATCGAAATGCGTTTCAGGAATGCATTTCACCGGAAAGGCCGATATCGCGACTACATGACCGGGGTTCCGATTCGCGTTGTGACCGAGCCTCATCTTGGCCTACTCGGTGCGGGTATCGCTGGCTTAAGTTCAGTGACACAGTAGAGTTGGCGCGCTGGCCAACTGGGCAGACTCGAGTTGAGATGAATCCCCGGATGTTCCAATTGAACGGCGCCTATATATTGCCACTCAGACAGCGGTGCTGTTGATTTTTGCGTTATATACGCTCGTCAGCAGAGCTCAGAGCGCGCGTTACACGACAATGCAGTGGCCACTGCGTCGGGTATCGGCACCACCGGCGAACTCACCGTTCGGGAGTCTCGCTGCGAGGTTGACACCGCCGAAGAACATGTGTGGCTTTTCGAATGAGACAAATTCTCGCACATCGAGGTCCGTGAATGGAACAGTCGCGTGTCGACCGAACACCTCAGCTGTTAATTTACCTGCCTCAAAATGCAAACGGGGTGATTGAACCGCTTCTGACGGTGACATCTTGTCATCGAGTAGAGCGTTTATCACTTGTAGGATGGCTGTCCGAATACGGTTGGAACCACCGGTTCCAAGAACAAAGACCCCGCCTTCGTCGGTTCTCAGTATCGTCGGTGACATCATCGTTGCGAGTCGCTGCCCCGGAGGTGCGGTACCAAGCCCTTGAGGTAGTAGATCTTCCTCCCCAAGGAAATTATTCATCATGATGCCTGTTCCAGGAATGACTCGTCCGTTGCTCTCCCCGTGACTGAAGGTGACGCCAACGGCATTACCGTCTGCGTCAACAACGCTGACGTGCGTGGTCGAGGGCGGACCGCCCGGCTGACTCGCTGCGTACAGATGGCCGTCAAGTTTTTGCCGATAGATGTCTAAGCTACGTTCTAAAGACGTCTGCTCGGTCGTAAGAAAACCACCGAGCCGGGCCTCATCCGCCGTGGCCATCGCCGCGCAAAGACGCCGGTATCTCGACGACTTATTTTGTCCGACTGATGAGGCAAATAAAGTGCGCATCAGCGCGATCATCGGACCACCGGCGGCTGGGAGTGGCACTGTGAATAAGGTACCCCCACCAGCATCAACCTGGAGTGGAGTACGCCGCTCAACTGAATAGCCATCGAAATCCGATGGTGTAATCAAACCGCCGGCATCGGGACCAAAATGTGCCAGGACAAGCTCTCTGAAAGGGCCGTTGTAGTAATCCCTCCAGCCTGTGTTGGCGAGTTGTTCCAGAGTATCTGCGAGTCTCGGTAATTTAAACGTAGAGCCCTCGCTGATGTAGTTACCATCGGGGGCAAAGATGTCTCGACCAGCCTCGGTCTCTGTCAGAATTGGTTCTAAGAATTCGGCGAGTGCCGCTTGTCCCGCACCGATCACAGCGCCATGGCGCAATAGGCGACACGCGGGGGCGATCACGTCTCTGAGCGGCATCGTGCCCCAGTGATCAAGAGCCGAACAGAGACCAGGCAAGACACCTGGCACACCTGCAGCGCCCCGACCCACATAGAAACGTTGGGTCGTCGGACCATAGTCGAGCTCGATTGGGTAGAAATCCAAGTCGTCTACCTCAGACTGTTTGAGCTTGGGCGCGTCACCGAAGAAGTCATGTATAATGGTCTGGTTGGTCTTTGCGAGGTGAAGAATCATCATGCCGCCGCCCGCCAAACTGGTCAGCGTTGGCTCACCTGCGGCGACGGCCATGCAAGCGCCTACGGCGGCATCGATCGCATTGCCCCCGTCGGCCAGGATGCGCGCACCGGTCTCGGCGGTGGGGATTGAGCCTGCTGAAACGACACCCTTCACGTCATCACTCCACTCTCAGTGACATAGATCTCGGCCCTGATGAACCACTGTCACCTTGCTTGCGTCAAGAGCTATTGAACGCGCACCGAATTTTATCCGAATTAACATAGGCCTGACCCGCTGCTCTCCAAGGGGGGCGGTTGAATGGGTCGCTCAAGCGAGACGGGAGGTTCGACACATGGATTGTTGCAACGGGGGGGCGGCACGGTTTCTTCACACTCTAATCATCGCTCTCGTGGGGACGCGCGCGCTGAGCGAGTGATTTCATCAAGCGTTCCCAATAGTGCTCCGTTGACTCTTCTACTGCACGGGATGCATCGTCCTGTCCTGCTGCTACACCCGTTAGATTGCGGGTTGTATGGTGGCCATCCGTGAGCGTGGCGCCATCGAGTCGGGCGCCAGTGAGGTTTGCGCCCCTGAGATCTGCATCACGGAGATCCGCAGATCTGAGGTCTGCACCCACAAGTCGGATACGCTTGGCGCGTACGCCGTCTAGATTTCGTCCCGATAAGTCGACCCGACTGAGACGGTCTAAGCTCGACTCTGACAGCCCTCGACCGGCCATCTGCTCCATCCGATGATTTGCGGCTCTGAGGCGCCGGACAAGGATGGCGGCCAAATTTTTGTATAGCTTACGCAGAATGTCATTACCCACGCGCTCGAGCAGGGTTGAATCGAGAATCAGCATGACGCCATCGCTGGTCGCGACGACCCGCGCAGAGCGTGGTTCGCCATCGATCATCGCCATCTCACCGATGGTGGCGCCGGGCTCGAGAACCGCGAGGGTCTCCGGTCCATCTGGATAGTCCCTGACGACGCCTGCTCGACCGCTGATTAGGATATGAATATGGCCGGAGTCGTCGCGTTCATCGACGAGAATATCATCGGTGGAGAACCCTTTTTTCTGAGCAAATTTGAGTAGATGTAAGATCTCATCATCCGAGAAATCATCAAAGAGCATGACCCGCTCCCTCAGGATTTCTAATCGGTCAGCACTCAAATACATTGAGACTCCTCACTCGCAGTCGGGCTGCCTTGGCGACATGACTCTATTTCTAACGAATTTCTGACGGATGGCCAAGTCCCCATTCACGCGCCCTTTCATTTGGTCACCGTGACTCACGGCGCGGTACGCACTGCTGAGACCTTGAGGACTGTGAAATTGGGCGTTAAATTGGCCCTTCTCCGCTGGTCGATATATCGAGACCTACCCCTCTTCGTCATCGGGTGCAAAACCACGTCTGAGGGTGTTCTCGGTAATGGTGTATGCATCCAGAAAATTGAGGAGATAGTCTGGGCCTCCCGCCTTCGTGCCGCCGCCACTCATTTTGCTGCCGCCAAATGGTTGCCGACCAACGACAGCCCCTGTGATTGTACGATTGATGTACATGTTGCCCAGTCGAAGTTGACGTCGCGCCATCTTAATTCGGCTCGGCGAACGGCTGAACACACCACCTGTGAGCGCGTAGTCGGTTCGATTCACGACATCGATCGCTTCCTCGAAAGTATCTACCTTGATCACCGCGATCAGCGGTCCGAAGAATTCATCTTGAGCGAGTGGATCATCTGGTGACACAGGCCCGAGAATGGTGGGACCAACAAAATACCCATCGTTTGGAACCTCTGTATGCTCGAAGAGCACGTTGACGCCCCGTGTTCGGGCATCTGCTACGACCCTTTGTAAACGCTCTTGAGATGCCTGGTCGATCAAGGGCCCGATACTGCTTCCGGGATCAGAGGGGGCACCGACGTGCAAGCTGCGAGTCGCTTCTACCAAACGTGAAACAAAGCTTTCGTAGTTCTCGGCCAAGACGACGACTCGGCTACAGGCCGAGCATTTCTGACCGCTAAACCCGAACGCTGAGCGAGCCACGCCCAAAACAGCCTCATCAAGGTCAGCGTCACTGTCGACGATGACTGCATTCTTGCCGCCCATCTCACAGACGACGCGCTTGAGCATTTGTTGACCGGGCTGCACCACGCCGGCCTCTTTCCAAATAGACAGCCCAACATCGCGACTACCCGTAAACGCCACGGTGGTCACATCGGGATGGCGCACAAGGTAGGCTCCAACCGATTCGCCTCGGCCCGGCAAATAATGCAACACATCTTTGGGGATGCCCGCGCCGAGCGCTAGTCTTGTGAACTCGGCTGCAATCGCCATCGACTGCTCCGCCGGCTTTGCGACCACGGGATTTCCTGATACCAAAGCAGCTGCGACCATCCCTGCATAGATCGCCAGTGGGAAGTTCCAAGGCGCGATGACAGCGGTTACACCTCGCCCACGATAGGCGAGATGGTTTAACTCGCCGGGCAGTTTTTGCATGAGCCTTGGGGTACCCAATCTCAACATCTCGCGGCCATAATATTCACAGAAATCAATCGCCTCTGCTGTGTCCGCATCGGCTTCGCGCCAGCTTTTTCCTACCTCGTAGACCATGAGTGCAGACAGCTTGTCGCGTTGTTCGCGCATCGCTTGCGCCAATTTGAACAAGCAAGCCGCGCGCTCTTGCACCGAACGATTTGACCAATCCTGCTCCGCAGCCTTTGCGGCTGCCACCGCCGTTGCTGCTTGCTCGACGCTCGCGAGCGCGACACGGGCGACGACCTGGCTCGGTTGTGCCGGATTGACGCTATCGAGATGCTCGTCTGATTCTTGTAGGGCCCCTGAAATAATCGGACCATGGGTGTATCCGAGCTCGCTCTCGACCTCGGCGAGGGCTTGGCGAAACTCGCTGCGCGCTGTGGCTAGGGTGAAATCCCTAAGGGGTTCATTGAGTAACGGGCCCGGACTCTCCACATTGGTCAATCCTTGCGGAACCGCGCGAAGGTATGGGCTGGTGTCTGTGGCCTCGGGTTTCGCGAGTAGTTTGTCGATGGATACGTTATCGTTGAAGCCTTGCCTGAGCCAACTCTCATTACTGGTATTCTCAAGTAGACGACGGACCAGATAAGCCATACCGGGGATGAGCTCACCGATGGGCGCATAGACGCGAACACGATGGCCCCGCTCTACGCAGGCCGCCTTAATGGGCTCAGCCATGCCAAAGAGACACTGGATTTCGTACGCGTTATCTGCAAGACCGAGCGCCTCTGCGGTTGCAATTGCATAGGCGATGCTGCGTACATTATGGGAGCCGATCGCGCTTCGGATATACTGGTGGTTCTTGAGCATGAGCGCGGTGCATTGTTCAAAACAGGTGTCAGAGTCGCTCTTATTTAACCAGACGGGGCTCGCCCAGCCTTCCTGAGCTGCTTTGACCGTCTCGTAATCCCAGTAGGCACCCTTGACGAGGCGGACCGTAATCCGCTTACCCGTCAATCGTGCCCAGCCAATCAAGGCCTCGAGGTCACTGACGGCTTGGCGGTGGTAGGTCTGGATGACCACACCCGCGTCTTCGTAACCATCGAGACTTGGGTCTTCTAAGACTCTCTGAAACAGCGCGAGCGTCATGTCTTTGTATGCGTGCTGCTCCATATCGAGGTTGAGAAACACGCCCCGCGACTTTGCGAGTCGAAACAAGGGCAACAGCCGTTGGGCCGCGGCCTCGACGCTTCGGTCGAAATCCAGTGGGTCGAACTGTGAATACATCGCGCTGACTTTGATCGAGATATTCACGCGAGCAAGACGACCCTTGTCATCGGCATCGAGCGCTTCGCTCTCGGGCCAGCTATCGCATTCGTCCGCAAGTCCCGAAATGAGTTGGGCATAGCGCTCCGCATATGCGGTTGCCTCGAGCTCACTCACCGTGGCTTCACCGAGTAAATCAACGGTGAATGCCTGCTGTTGCTTTCTCAAATCACGCAAGGTTGGCAGTGCGCTGGAGGCATCCGTACCGACGATAAAGTTACGACCCATCCCCTCCAAATTCTTAGTGATCTGTGCCGTCGCCATGCGCATGGCCATCTTGCCCAGATTGGCGCTCTTTAAGGCGAGCTTGATCACGGTTGGCACCTTGATGCCTGGCTGCAGCAAATATTCGCGTATGTGTCGGTTCACCTCTTCCGGCGTGTTCAAAACGGGGAATACATCAACAAAGCGAAACATTTCCGTCTTAAATGAGGGGTCCTTCATCGCCCACTCTAAGATCTGTCCACTCCACCAGGCCTTGTTGAATACGCCCGGTGTGTTTCCTTTCATTCGCTTGAAAAGCTCTTGTCCGATTTCCGCGATTCGCGCTTCAGATGCAGCCATATTTTCTCCCATCTGTGCCAAGTCGATGGCGTCGCCATCAATGATACTAGTACCAGGTAAGCGGCTTGGCAAAACAAGATGTTGGATTTTCGACCGCGGCCACTCGCGATGGGACACAGCGACCGTTTATGTACCGAAAAGGCATCTCTGTGCGACACCGATTACTCGAGTCATATTCGTTGAAGCCAGTTCTTTGAAATGGATTCAGCCTTGTTATTTTTGTCCGAATAGTCGACATCTCATGGCGTCGTCTAAAATAGACATCGTGGTGCTTGGAGGGGGGCTTTACTCGTGGCTAGTCTCGCTTGCGGACAATCTTCGACATCGCAACATGTAAATTGCGTGACCAATGGCGCCGTCCGGCCTGCGAACGGTGCTAGCGAGGACGTTGGCACCACTTTGCCGGTGACACTTCCCGTGCTCACGGACTCTCACGGACTGAGATGACGTCGGATAGGCAAGCAAGCGATGATCTCGCCTTCGCGCGGGCGCTTTCCGATGGAGAGTCGACAGCGGTTCTGGAGTTCGATGCACGTTATAAAGACATGTTGCGACACGCATTCTCGCGCGCCCAGAGAAAATGGTCGCAAGTCGGAGGCCCGGACATGGAGGATGCCGTCCAAGATTTCATTGGCTTCCTCTTCGACGACCAAGGGAGGCGACTTAGAACGTACAAAGGCAACGCTCGCTTCAGCACGTGGCTCTACACCGTCGCCTTGCGCTACTTCCAAAGACGGCTGGCCCGTGAATCTCGACGGCCTCATCATGCGCCAAATCTTCATCTGGTACCTGATGAGCACACGGACAATCCAGAATCATTGGCGATCCAGTCCGAGTTCAACCGGCGTCTTCAGACCGCTCTGTATGCCCTTGGCCCTGACGAACAACTGCTCATTAAACTCTTCTATTTCGACGGTCTCAATGCCACGGAGGTGGCTTCGATGACGGGCCTCAATCGTTCTGCCGTCCGCATGCGCAAAATGCGCTGTCTCGAGAAACTCAAAGTGGCTCTGGCGGAGGATCGATAAATGTTTGATCCCAAAACCATCGAATCACAGCTACGTAAGCTCGAGGCCAATTGGCAGCCCATAGGCGAGCATCTGGATGATGAGTCCATCGCGGCAGTCATCGATGGTCAGCCACTCTCAGAACAACAAGCGCAGCACCTCTTGGGCTGTCAGGAATGCAGTGAGTTCCTTCGAGAGACAGCGATATCTGTCTCGAGCGCTCCGAGCGTTTTGAGACGTCCGCGGCCGCCGGCGTTGACTCGACCGACACCGCCGCAGAGTCGACGGCGCGCATCTGCTGCGTGGGCTGTGATTTTTCTCGCCGCGGTCTCATTTGCTGGATTGCGCTATTTTGACCAGCGTATCGCGAATGATTCTTCACCCATCTCGCCGCCCACAGCGCGTCGTGCTCAAGTCGACAGCGCCATGCAAGCCGACGGGTCTCATCCACGCGATAAGAGAGACGGCGTGTTTGAAAAACTCAAGCCTAAACCATTGGGCTCCAGCGACCTCAGTGAGGCCAATAACACAGAGGAATCGGTGATCGGCTCAAACGTACAGGCTCAGCGAGCCACACAGGGACAACGAGCCACACAGGCACAACATGTGATCGACGCCGGGGTGGGCATTCCCTTGAGTGAGCTCACAGGCAGTGGACATAGCCTGGGTGAGACTGGCAAATCGAGCCAAGTAGATGCGAAAGCGACCAAAGCGTCTCCGGCCACCCGAGCGACTGGACGCAAGCAGTTCGCTGGAAAACGCGGCTCCCGCAAGCCCGATAAGCGCTCAGCCAAGATGGTCATTAAAGAGAAAGCGGACGACGGCAGCGTGTTGCCGGCGTCTCGGCTTCAGTTGGGCCGTCACCAACGACGGATGATGCGAGCGCCGGTGGCTGGACCGAGTCGAGGTTTCGGTCAGTTAAGACTGGCCAGCAAGCCTGCGGCGCGGGTCATCATCGACGGCCGTGAGCGCGGTTGGACACCCCTCATTGATATTCGTCTACAGGCGGGACCCCATGATGTCACACTTGTTTACGACTCCCCTCATGCCGCTGAGCCGGAACAGAGATTTCGGGTCTTGATCAGAGCCGATGA
Source organism: Bradymonadia bacterium (assembly GCA_049889275.1). GTDB lineage: Bacteria > Myxococcota_A > Bradymonadia > UBA7976 > UBA1532 > UBA1532. The sequence goes on from JBMHDS010000015.1 coordinate 19,090, forward strand.
AACATGGGCGACAGTCCGTGACAACCGGCGCAAACGGTCAGATGTCAAAGACGCCGACGCGGCGCCATAGCCAAAAGCGCCAGCAGACAAAGGACCAACGAACTCGCAGGCGTCTGCGTTGCCGTAGCGCAGCCGCGGCTCTCGTTGTTGTTCACGATAATGAACAAATTGCCTGCATCAGTTCGTGACGAGTTGCCAACACCACCGTCCAGCACCGTCGGGGAATCAACGTCGCATCCCTCGTCGGTGACGCCATCACAGTCGTCGTCATTTCCGTCGCCACAGCGTTCGACTTCGCCTGGGTTTACAGTGGGTATGTCATCGCGGCAATCCACATCGGTGCAATAGCCATCACCGTCGTCGTCGATGCATCCATTGCAGCCTTCATCGACCAATCCGTCGCAGTCGTTGTCGAGGTTGTCTTCGCACGCTTCAATGGCATTGGGACGGCGTGTCTGATCATTCGGCGCACAATCATCGTCATCGCAAAAGCCATCTTGATCCGAATCAGCACAACTGCCATCGCTCACGCAGGCGCCGTATGAGACTGGCGCACCCTCGTAGAGTCGACAGAGCTCTGCAGACTGACAATCAGAATCGTCATAGCAGTTTCGTTGGCAGCGAGTTGCGCCGTCTATGGTGCGACAAATCAATCCGTCTCCACAGCTGATGGGGCCGACAATGCACGCTTGGTTTGCATCAATCCCCTGGGTCGGCTTGCAGTATGTTCCCGCCCAGGGCTCCACGATGCACGCTTCGCCTGCTTGGCAATCTCCACCGGTCAAACTACACTCATCCGATGGCATGCACCCCAAGTACGCATTCGAGCAGCGTTCGTAGAGACAGTTCTGATACGCAAAGCCGCCATTTGTAAATTCGGGGCAAGCGGTGGTCTGGCATTCATTCAGTGCGAGGAAGCTGTCTTGTGCGGCAGCAGTGCCTCGATCAAAACATGACTGTGCGCACCCCGCATCAGCACACCCTTGGCTACATTGATAGATCTCTTCACAAGAGTCATTTCCAGCTTGACCAAATGTCTCTCCATAGCAAGCATCAGCACCGCCAGGGCAATTCTGTCGAATACATCGCGGTGTCGCTTCTGCGCACCGTCTGCTGACACATGCACTTAAGTTCGCGAACTGCGTCTGCGCTGTTGATGTCGCATCATTAATGCAGGCGAATGAACAGCCACGATCATCTCTTGGGCACATCTGCAGGCACTGCGTCAGATCTGTGCAATCGTTTGTCGCACAACGGCGATGATCGCAAATGCCGTCGGCACCACAGGCCGCGGCGCACAGGCATACATCACTATTTTGACAGTTTTGATTTCCGCCCATTGTTCGGTCGATCCAGGTCTGAAAACTGTCTACACGCGTCTGGTAAGATTGATCCAGACAGGGGGGATCCGCGCCTGTCACAGCACTGTTGATTCCAATGACGCGCCATTGACCACCGATGTTGAGTAACCCCGGTCCACCCGAATCTCCGAAGCATACACCTCGGTTGGAATGCTCGGTCAAATAAACGTTGTATGAGACACCTGCGAGATTTAATTCGGCGCGTCTCTTTTGTCCTGAACCGCTCTCACCATCTTGATTCGAGACGCCGTATCCGACGTATGTGACGTCGCGGCCGACCTCACCATCGAGGGGGTCCCGATTGATTGGATAAGGGGCGACATCGGCGGCGAATACGAGGCGGACGAGCGCGAGGTCATATTGAGCGACCACCGCTTCAGGTTGGTTCTCGTCGTAGCGTTCATGAATCCAATAGTTTGCGGCGGTATAAAAGGTGCCACTCCGGGGGCGATTGCCGTTGCTGCTGCGCGCATCGGGTCCCACCATGAACGCGATATGCTCGGGCCTCAGCTGAAAGCCGGCTTCTCGTGCTTGGCGTTGGGCCCCGGTGATACAGTGGGCCGCCGTGAGCACCCATTGGCGCGCGATGAGTACACCGCTGCAAAAGTTGCCGATGTAGAACCCGTTGGGTGCCGTCATCGTCATCGCACCGGCAGCCGCGTAGCCAGCTTCGAGCGGCCCATTGACAATGGCTGAACGCGTCGTCGACACAAGGACCTGTTCAGCGTTCTGGGTGGAGCAGCTGAACGCAACGCCCATCAACAATAAACCAGATACCATCCGCTTTAGAAAACTCGTCATGTGGGCGATTATCCTTGTCTCTACTCCTGTGGGTCTACGTAACTTGAATCAAGCCGTGAGATCCAGTGTCGGAAATCGCACTGTCGTATCCCATCCTGCTGTATTCGTGGCTCACCGCTCGCCAAAGAAACGATCACGGCGAAGATATACCCAATCACGCATCAGGCTGAAACAAGCCCCAGTGAAGGTGACGATTGTCCCCAGGCATTCAATCCCCACTCGACTACGAAGCATCTACACCTTTCGAGGCAGACCGCCATACGCATCTCTCATTTGCTGCGAAAGGCGTCGTCTGGCATACTTCTTGTAAATCCAAGCAGTGGGGTCGTCGAATAGAACTCGGCCTTTCGCTGCGAGATGGCTGTTCGCTCTGACCGCGCGTCGGCAAAAGGGAGAAGTAAAAAATGATGAAGCAACGCCTTCGATTGCTTGCACTGTTGTGCGCGTTGATGCCAAGCACAAGTTTCGCGCTTTTGACGCCATTCGGCATTGAGGTCAACAACGCCGTCGAAGCGGGTTTGCAATACCTGCGAACTTCTCAAGCGGGAAATGGTGGTTGGGGCAGACCGACTGGGCTGCCGATTTTGTGTTTCCTCGAGCGCCGCGCTGGTCCGGATTGGAATGCACCCTCCGTCGGCTATGTGGGCATGAGCAACGAAGACAAAGATCGCGTTCGGCGAGGTATCCGCTACTGCATCAACAGCATTAATGGCTTTAACAACACGACGCCAAACTCGTACGAGGCAGGCTCCTGTCTGATGGCCATGAGCTTGTATCTTGTCACGGGCGGCCCGGATGATGTCGGCGCCAATATTCAAGTCAGTCAGGCGGTTCAAAACGGCGTGAACGGTCTTCACGGCACCCAGGGGTTCACGGGTACCAATCAAGGTGGATGGAACTATACCAGGCCTGAATCGAGCGGTGATTTATCGACGACACAGTTCTCCATGGCAGGTCTTTCAGCCGCAGCAGCTTTGATCCCAAATGCCGACTCTGTTCTTCCAAACTCCGTGGGATTTATCCGCAATACACAGCGCGACGATGGTGGCCATTCATATCGAAGCGGTGGTGGTACATCGACTTCGACGATGTCAGCGTCAGGCTTGTGGACCTATCGACTGGCAGGCCTGCCGACAGGTGATGCGCGCGTGCAAGAGAGCATGCGCTGGATGCGCGACAACTACAGTTATAACAGCATCATCCAAATCAATGGCTGGGCCGGACAGTATTACTACCTTTGGGCTGCCGCCAAGGGTTTTGAGGTCACCCATGATGACGGCAGTGGAAACTTTCTGTTTTCCGACGCGATCGGTGGTACCCGTGATCCAGCGGCCGATGGCCATCCAGAAGAATCGGCTCGCTGGTATTACGACTTTGCTTGGTGGCTGATTCGTAATCAAAGCGGTAATGGCAGTTGGTCGAACCCGCGCTCTTGGGACGGCATGGCCGCGACAGCCTTTGCTATTCTCGTGTTGCAACGCTCCCTTGGCGGCGTGTGTATCACAGATGAAGATGAAGATGGTCTGTGTAACGTCGAAGACAACTGTCCTGATATCCCCAACCCAGACCAGATTGACCAAGACGGCGATGGCGTGGGTGACCTTTGTGACAATTGCCCCGATTTGCCGAATGCTGACCAACTCGATGAAGACGGTGATGGTATCGGCGACGAGTGCGATCCTTACGTCTGTACGCCAGATGGCATGGAAGACTTGTGCGATGGTATCGATAACGATTGTGACGAGCGCATCGATGAAGGTCCAAATGGCGCGGGCGCTGTCGCACCTGGTCCATGTGCCACAGGCTTGACCGGTCTCTGCGCCGAAGGCACGCGGGCTTGTATCGATGGGATGATCGTATGTAACGCGAACTCGAGCCCGCAGCCGGAAGTTTGCGATGGCCTCGACAACGATTGTGACCAGCTGATCGATGAGAGCCTGATCGGTGCGTGTGGTCGCTGTGACGATGTCCAAGACGAGATCTGTAACAACATCGACGATGACTGTGATGGTGAAACAGACGAGGATAATCCATGTCCGGGCGATGAGGTCTGTTTTGAGGGCGAGTGTCGTGACCCATGTGCAAACAATGAATGCTTTGAGGGGGGCTTGATCTGTATCAGCCCAGAAGGTTTATGCGTGGCGCCTTGTGATGGTGTCGAGTGCGAGCTCGGTGAAGTCTGTGAACCCGAGACTGGACAGTGTGCAGACCCATGCGCCAACGCGCCAGCTTGCCCCGATGGTGAGCGTTGTTGGCAGGGTCAATGTGAACCCGACGATTGCATCACAACGGGTTGTCCAGATGGTGCGATCTGCAATGGCGTAGAGTGTGTCCCCGACCCATGTGCGTCTGCCGATTGTGAGGTCGGACAATTCTGTCGGGATGGTCAGTGTATTCCAAGCTGTGCTGAAGTTGCCTGTCCACTTTTTGAGTCGTGTGTGGATGGTGCTTGCGTACCCGATCCGTGCGGTGGTGTGCGTTGTCCAGAGGGTCAAGCCTGCGTTGAAGGTGACTGTGTTGGCGACCCGTGCGAGGGGGTTATGTGCCGCGATGGTGAGGTCTGTGATGACGGCAATTGTGTTTTCAACGGTTGCCGAGACCAAGATTGCCCGCCCGGTCAAGAGTGTGTGCTCGTCAATGGCACTCGCCAATGCCTCTTTATCCACAGAATGGAGCCACCGTTGACGCCTGACCCCGAACGCGACGCCGGCGTCGGCATCGGGCCGAACTCCGCCGATTCGGGCTTGAACAACGGTGGGGCCGATGGCTTTTTCGTCGAGACCGATGCAGGTATTCAGCCGCCCACACCTGAGAATATGGCCGCAGAGCCTGAGGCCGTTTCCGGTTGTAACTGCGATGTCGGGGCGACTGATGGTAGCCCATCCCCCATCTGGACCATTGCGCTTCTATTGAGCTTCGGACTGTTGCGTCGTCGTCGCCCATAGATTCGGATGAGCCGTTGCCACAGGCCGACACAGCCGGGGTGCATTACCCCAGTGGTCAGCCTCTCGGCATGGCGTCTTGATATACGACTTTTAACGGATGTATGAAGTCAGGCGTGAGTCGTCTGTATAGGCACTGAACGAGCGGCCGGCCAATGGGGCCACTCACTCTGACTTGGGACGTGCATCGATTCGGGCTACATCATTTGCTGGCACCCATCCGCCCTGCCCATTAGGTAATGTGACTTGTCGCCAATTTCTGTCTTTGCCGCCAAGACGAACCTTCACAGCCATACAGATGTC
>JBMHDS010000016.1:0-112614 GCA_049889275.1 Bradymonadia bacterium
TCTCTAACGCGTCGCAATCCTGGATTTGTACGTTGGCCGCTTCCGGCGGCTCAATGATTTCGGCGTTACCACCAGGGAGGTTCGGATCCTCTCGGTCACGGATACATTGGTCGGTTTCATAGCTCTTGCTTGCGTCCAGCATGAACCGCTGCCCGAAGTAGCCTGAGTAGATGCCGTCTCGGCCCGCTGGGTGCGACACCACAACCGGTTTGTGGTTCTTTAGCGAGAGTGTGATCGAGACTGACTTATCATCGTATACGGTGTTGCCGTTCGAGTCTGTGACTTCGAGTATAATCTTCTTATTGATGACGTCAGTCCAGCCAAGGTTGGCGTCAAACGTATATTCGAAGGTTTCGTTCAAATCGGCGGTCGTAAAGTCCCATACGATTGAACCCACGCCGTTGCGGCCTTCGTTTCCGTGGTCAATGACGTTCCAACGGAAGCGTGTGAGGGTGACGAGCGGATCGAGTATGTGGCTCCATGAGTGATCAAATGTGACGGGTATGCCCGGACCGGTCGATTGCGGGTTCGCGCGCGCCATCGCTTGGGCCTCAAGCCACGTTTGAATCATCTGCGCGGTGAGCGCTGTGCCCGCGTAGTAGTTAAAGCTACCGCGACAGCACCAGTGACAACCCCAAGGACCGCCTGCGCACCAGTTCGAGTAATTGTCTCCGACAAGGTGCGTGACTAAATAATGCGCAAACTCGGTCGCCCAGTCGCGGCCACCTTCCATCTCAGCAAGCTCAGGCACGAAAGAGCGCATGCCCTTGGTGGTTGCATAGAGGAAGTAGAGACCGTGCCAGACGTTGTCCAAGCGGCTCGCCGCGATCCAATGTTCACGCATACGCCAGCGGGCGTCACCTGTATTGTTGTTAAAGTCCTGTAGCTGAGTCCATCCGTAGCCAACGAGCGCGTTACCTGCGAGCTTACCAACGCCACCTGGACCGTGAACGTGGTAACGGCAGCCGAAGAGATTATGGTCATTATTAGAACCGCTACTGCAGTTCCCGTTGAGCCAATTTCGTTGGCGATCCCGCGCCCAACCATACGTGTTCATACCGAATTTACGACCGAGAATACGCATAGACTCAGGCGCCCAACCGTTGGTTGATGCGTCAGGGTGCCCATCAGCCCGGCACGAGTAATACCACTGCCCCGAACCGGCCATGCAGTACAAGACGCCGTCACGAAGGTCACCGCCGAGATCACGTAGTGTACGTCCTCGGACATTGCCTTCGCCGCCGGGAACGCGATAAGACGCATTACCGTAGTTCACGACCGGCTCCACCCATGCTGTCGAGCCATAGCTGCCCCAGCCCCAGTGGCCGCCCAGGCGCGCGTTGGTGTACGACATACGCCATCCATCCCAACCGTCAGCGCCGTCGTCGTTAAACCAGGATCCGCCTGACATCGTATACGTACCCACCAGGGCGTTCAGACCACAGTAAACGGCGTGCCTGTAGTAGGCATCCACGTCTCGACCGGGGCCGTAACCGTGGGACCGACGCAAGTACACGTTGAGGTAGTGCCCTGTGTTGTACATCATGCCGCCGAAGTAGGTGCATGCGTGGATACCGCCGCGGCGCCCGTCATCGGAGTAGTGATTAGTGTGATTGAACATCCACCACATCATCCGGTCGACGATGCGGTCATAGTAATACTGACGTGTGAGCTTGATGTTCTCGTCTTTCTCGGCTCGGCAACCACCGTGAAAATCATTGGGGTAGTTTGGGCACATTCTGTCGACACGTACGAGGTAGGGTACGACGGTCGACGCACGCTCTCCGGCACAATCCACTTCCACTTTGGGATAGAAAGTACGATCGCCCGGTTGCGCTGGAAATGTGATCTCGAGTCCGAGTGGTGCCCACCGACCACTCCGGTGCCCGCCGGAGTTGGTGCCGCGCCAGCCTTCGTTGCCGTCGTCGAAGTCACCATCGCCGTTGATGTCCCAACGGTACTGGTAGTTGCCGCCGCAGCCACCACCTTCAGCGATCGCCATTAGAATCGTCGCGCGGTTGTTCAGCGCCGGATGCGGAATCTCCGGACGGCCCTGAACCCAGTCGATGGAGCTGACTCTGAGCTGAGCACCAGCCCAATCGGCCGCGAGCAACGTCGCCGCAAACACCAATAGGGCGGACGATAAACGCCCCCCCCGAGTCATCGTTCTACCTAAATGTTTATCTCTCACTCGTGCCTCCCCCCCCACCGGGGTGCTCGAAATTAATGGATGCCCTGCCACTCTAAAGCCTAACAGCTTTGTTAAACTTTTTCGACTTTCTTACGGCATTCTCCATGTTTGGATCCAACTTTTTATCAACAGCGCTGTAAAATTTGAGGCTAACTGCACAGTAACAGCACTCCCAAAAAAATCTCTGCGACACAAGCTTTTTTTAGTTATTTGAGTTTTCGCCCCAAAAAAAAGCCGCCCGCGACCGAAATATGCCCACTCGGATCGGTCCGTGTTGGGCTTAAGGGAGAGCACGACGTGGCCAGTGTAGTTTCAAGAGCCATTAAAAATTCTGTCCTAGATGTAAACTTTGAGTGCCCTCTCGGACGACATCCACCCCCAAACTTGGTCATCGGATCGCGATCCGATTGTTAGAAGACGCCTCGCCGATACGACGGATGGGTGCCAAGCCAGGTGCTGTGCTTATCCGGCTGATCGCGATCCGTATTTATCACAAGCAATCATTCGCGCTATTCTACGTAGGTCTGTCTCTACTGGGTGTTGGGGAAAAAGTATGACCGACTCACAAAATGTGAGATCCACATGGGTCCGCCAAGGGTCTTCTGAGAACTCGATCGCACAGGGTTTGAAGTTTATTTTGGCGATTTTGACAACCACGATGACGCTTTTCTGCTCGAACGCCTTGGCGCAGCCAAACGTCGAGTGGACGGTTTCGTATGAACACGCCGCACCACAGTTAGATGCCGACCCCATTCAAATTGAAAACCTCGGGAATGGGCGTTACCGCGCCGTGGTGAATGCACTCGCCGCCGATGGCCAAGATGTGTTCGTCCACTATGAGATCGATGCAGCCGGTAATCCAAATCCTCCGGCCTATCAATTATTTATAAATCGGTTGGTGGACGGGCTGACTCAAGACCAATACTTGGAGGAAAATGTTCCGCTCATTGCTGTCGTAGACATGGGGCAGACACCATCCAATCGTGTTTTTTCCCTCCGTTTAAGGGCCAGCGACGGCCTAGACGTCTACGATGTCACCCGTCAATTCGTCTCGCCCGCATCAGACCCGCAGTTACAGTTCTTTATCGATGTTGCCGGTGATGGTGTGTTCGAGCTCGCGGGCGGCGGGCAGAACTACATCGAGTTCACTGTCGATCCCGGCGTCGGGCAAACCGTGGTTTCGGGTTTTGTCAGACACCCTGATGGCGCCCATGCGGACTTCGATGAACTTGTGACACTGCCAAATTCGGTCCCAAACCTCGAAGAGGCACGGATCATTACGGTCGACTCCGACGCTTTTGAAGTGGTTCTGGCCACAAGCGCAGTCGATAGCGATGATGATGACATCGTTTACGAGATCGATTGGGGAGATGGCACTCAGACGACGACCCCTGCGAATATTATCAGCCACCAATACCCAGCTGTCCATGCCAGTTATGTCGTTCGCGTCGCAGCGCTAGATGGACGCGGCGGCCGCGATTCGCAAAATGTAAGCTTTGAGTTTACCGAGCCTGCCGGCAATACAGCGCCTACGGTGGACTATGTGACTCTCCTCGACCAGTCAGGCTATGAAGTGATCGTCGCAGCCGCAGCGACCGATGCCGACGGGGATCCCCTGACCTACACATACGACTGGGGCGATGGCAGTCCCCTCGACGCTGGTCCTGGTATCATACGTTCACACACATATCCCGATCTCACTGTGGGTCCGAGACTCGTCACCGTTGAGGTCAGCGATGGTCATGGCGGCACGGCGAGTGGACAGCTCGTCGTAGAGTTCGTGGCACCAGCTGAAAATACAGCGCCAAACATGCAAGCGATTCACCTCATAGAACAAGACGCCTTCAATGTGGTGCTTGGCCTACAAGCGGTCGATCCAGATGGTGATCAGCTTACATTCTTGATTGATTGGGGCGATGGTGGCCAACCAGAGGCGCTCGACACACAATTTGCCGCGCATCAGTTTCCGGTGGATGTTTTTGCAACCTATCGAGTCCGCGTAACCGCCATCGATCCAGACGGCGCAAGCCACCATCAAGAAACTGACGTAACGTTCGTCGCACCCGCCGCCAACCAAGCGCCCGCGATCGAGTCGATGCGTGTAGCTGACATCAACGGTTTTGCGGTGACCATAGTGACGACTGCGACCGATCCCGATGATGATCCACTCACGTATCGCTACGATTGGGGCGATGGCAGCCCCGTGGATGAGGTCCAGGGCGGCACAGCCTCCCACACCTATCCCGATGCTTTCGCAAACTACGTGGCCACGGTGACTGTTGCTGATGGACGAGGTGGCAGTGCCACTGCAACTCAGAACATTGGCTTTCAAGCCCCAGCGCCGAACAACGAGCCAGTCATCGACCATGCACAGGTGATCGCGACAAACGAATTCTCTATTACGGTGGCGGTCAGCGCGACGGATGCGGATGCCGACCCATTAGAGTATTCGATCGATTGGGGTGATGGCAGCGCACCCACAGTCAACGCAGCCGGTGTTGCACGCCACGATTACCCTGTGAATGTGTTTGACAGCTATGACATCTCGGTGGTGGCGCGAGACCCGAATGGAGGTAGCGACTCTCGTATTCTCGCTGTCGATTTCCCCGAACCTCAAGCGAACGAAGCGCCAGAAATCGAGCTCGCACAATTCATTCGCATCGATTCATTTCAGGTCACCCTGGCCATTGCAGCGTTCGACTCGGATGACGATCCGATCTCGTACCGCGTCGTCTGGGGAGATGGTACGACAACTGAACAAAACAGTGGTGTTCTCGAACACACCTACCCACTGGAATTCAGACGATACGACGTCGACGTACTGATTGAAGATGGTCGCGGCGGCTTTGCGAGTGAGCGCCTCGACCTCGTCTTTGAGCCGCCCGCCGACAATCGAGCGCCACAATTTACGCAAGCGGAGCTCCTCAGCCAGGACGGTTTCTTGGTCGTTGTTGGGGCCCATGCCACTGATCTCGATGGTGACCAGGTGACCTACCGGTTCGACTGGGGCGACGACAGTGATGTGACCACGCAAGGCAGTGGCGTAGCAGCCCATCGCTTTCCTGAGCGTTTCGAGCCATTCACGATTACAGTGACGGCCGATGATGGACGTGGAGGCACGGCGAGCGAAGACATTGATGTACGCTTCGCGGCACCACCGGACAACCAACCACCGGTGCTCAATTTTGCGCAAATCGTCGATCAAGATGGTCGGCGCTATACCTTCGCGGTCGCGGGCACAGATCCAGATGGTGATGAACTCTCATACACCTTCGATTGGGGTGACGGCTCTGTACCTGAGACAACCGTGGGTGGTGTCGCGAGTCATACATATGGAGACCAGATCGCCGGTCTTCTGACAGCTCGAGTCCTCATCAACGATGGTCGTGGTGGCGAAATACAGACCTTTTTCGAGCTTTTCTTCGAGCCGCCTCAACCGAATGAACCGCCCACTTTTGAAATTCTAGAGACCATCGAAATCGATGGCTTCAACGTGAAGGTGGCTGCTCACGCAACCGACCCCGATGGCGATGCGCTCACCTATGAGTTCGACTGGGGCGACGAGACGGATGCGGTGCAACAAGCCGGTGGCGTCGCCGCTCATGCTTACCCGGACTTGTTAGGCGCGACATACACGATCACAGTGAGGGCCTTCGACGGAAACGGCGGCGAAGACACCCAAACCATAGAGATCGAATTCCCTGCACCACCCGAAAATCAACCGCCTGTGTTCGATCAAGTCGCCATTCTTGCAGAGGATGGCCTACGAGTGACGGTCTCAGCGAGCGCTGTCGATGCCGATGATGATGCGTTGACGTATACGTTTGACTGGAATGATGACAGTCCCGTCACCACTGTGGCCGGTGGGGTCACCACTCATGAGTTCCCCGCCTACGGGCAATATTTAGTGGTCGTCACAGCTGACGATGGTCGAGGTGGGCTTGCATCGGCTCCCATCTTGGTCCAGCTGGATGCACCACCGGCCAACCAGCCGCCCACCATTGAATCCATTCAAATCGTCCGCAACGGCGATTGGGGTGTGCAGGTCTTCGTCGGCGCCTCCGACCCTGAAGGTGAAGCGCTCAGCTATACCTTCGATTGGGGTGATGGGACGCCACAGTCAGAACTAAACGTGGGACTCGCTGATCACACTTACCCAGAAGACGTTTTTCGGGCCTATCAAATTCGAGTGACCGTGAGCGACCCAGATGGACTTGAAACGACGGAGGAAACCGGCATTAATTTCCCCCACCCCGCGCCGAACCTCGCGCCGAGGATCGACGACATTGCGCTCGAATACGAGGCCCGCGGCTTGGTCAGGATTCGCGTGACAGCGGTGGATCCCGAAGACGGGGCACTCGCCTATTCGATCCACTGGGGTGATGAGGACGACATCGGTTCGACAATGGACCTCCCAGGTGGCGTCGGCATGCATCGCTATGCCTCAGCGCCTGACGACATGCCGTATCAGGGGTTTGTGGACGTAACGGATTCGCTTGGCGAGACAACTCGGGGTGTTTTTGTCGCGCGGGTCGTCGACCAGCCGACGCGCATTCGTGGTGTTGATGTTGAGCTCATTCAAGAGGGTCTGGCAGCCCTCACGGTGATCGCGGAGGACGCAGACGGTCCCGAGCTGCTTCTATACAGCTTTGATTTTGACGGCGATGGTGCCTATGAGGTGGAAAATGCCGTCGGTGCACGCGCAATTCATCGATATCAGAGTCCGGGTGACAAACGATACGTTGTACGCACGCTCGATACCTGGTCAGGCACAACAACGGAACAGGAGGGACGCTTTGAGTTGCCAAACTGGATTCCAGGGAATCAGCCTCCAACAATCGATGCGCTGACCATCGACGTCGGCCATGGTGGTGTCGCCGAGTTGAATGTCCAAGCCAGCGATGCAGATCAAGATCGCCTGACTTACGAAGTCCGTTGGGGCGACGTTGAAGAGGGCGAATTTGTTGAAATTGCTAATGGAAACGCAACGCATGCCTATGCATACCGAGAGTCTAGACGACCCTACATTGGCGTTGCCCGCGTGTCGGACGGGCGTGGGGGCGTTGTGGACGTGCCCTTCGATGTTGCCGTTCAGGATGAACCAACACGCATCGCGGATGTGACGGTTACCCCAGTCGGTGATGGTGAATACGAAGTGCGCGTCACCGCCGACGACTTAGACAGCGATGCCCTGCTCTTCTCCTACGACTTTGAGGGGGACGGCATCTACGAGATTGAGGCCAGTCCAACCCACGTTGCTCGACATCAATATGAAGCGCCTGCCAACTACAGGGTCAGCGTGCGCGTCACCGATCCATGGTCAGGTCAATCGGTGACCACCGTGACGGAGCTCGCAGTTGACCCATGGATCGTCGAGAATAGGGCTCCGCTCATCGATGGGCTCGCTATTCAAACCGGCCACAGAGGGCGTGTTCAGTTGACCATCGACGCATTCGACGAAGACGGACATGCGCTCTCTACATTTGTGCGCTGGGGTGATGAAGAGGACGGCGGGGCGGATACAGCCTTTGTCGGACGGAATGTCGTCCACGATTATGCATATCGTCCCGCCCAGCGACCGTATTTCGGCTACGTTAGGGTGGTTGATTCGGAGGGTGCAGAAAGCCGCAGAGAGTTCGCAGTTGAAGTGGCCGACACGGAAACCGAACTGCGGGATCTGACCAGCGAGCGCGTGCGAGAAGGGACCTGGCTGTTGAGCATCGAAGCGATGGATCCCGATGCCCAAGATGAACTCGAGTATAGCTTTGATTTTGATGCTGATGGCCAATGGGACCTCGAGCACACCCTCAACCATCAAGTGGTCCACACCTTCGGAGCCGTTGGGCGTTATCCGGTGGGTGTCCGCGTTCGTGACCCTTGGTCAGGTCGAGCTGTCGATGCCGTATACGTGGTCGGCGATGACCGCGACGGAACACCAAACCTACCACCAGTCATCGACTCTGTGGCCATCGATGTAGCGCCGGGTGGTGAAGCTAAACTCCGTTTAGACGCCACCGACCCCGAAGGCGGCGAGCTCGACGTCACTGTTTTCTGGGGCGATTCACAATTCGATGTGCAAGAGCGCGTGGTCGGCTTTGAAGCGAGCCATGTCTATCCCTACCCCGTCGATGGCCGTAGTTATGATGGGCGTCTCGTCGTCACCGATGCTTCGGGTCTAGAGACGTTGTACCCTTTCACAGTTGAGATCACGGACCGACCAACCGACGTTGAACAGATTACGATGTCAGTCTTACGCAATGGCACCGTCTTTGTGGCTGTGTCGGCGACAGACCCAGACTCAGATGGTCTAGAGTATGCCTTTGACATGAACGGTGACGGTTTGTTCGAAGCTGCCGAATTGCAGCTCGGTGAGTTCGTGTACGAATACGAAGGCGGGGGGACATACGAGGTGGTGGTCGCGGTCACAGATCCTTGGTCGGGTGTGACCATCGAGGTCGAAAAAGTGTTTGTGCTTGAACCCTGGATACGAGCAGCCCCTTTTGCCGATGACCATTTAGAGGGTGAAGAAGGTCGGTGCCTCGTTCTGCGCGTCGCCCAAGGGCGCGTGACATCAGAGAGCGGACCATCCGTCTGTGAGAGAGAGCAAAACCCGAACGCAGAAGATTGGCGCTGGGACTTTGGCGATGGGACGGTCGCACGTGGCTCAGAGGTTGGCCATGTCTATGCGCGCGATGGCATCTATTCGGTCACGGTGACAGGCGGGACGCAGAGTCAACCGATCGAATCGGTCATCGAAGTGCTCATCGTCAATGTCGCGCCGGACTTCATCACTGAACCACCCGAAGATGCTGAAGGCGGCGAGACCTATTTCTATACGGTCGAATTGCAAGACCAGGGGCTGGAAGATGAAATCCAACTCGAGCTCACCCAGGGACCGGCCGGTATGAACCTGACCCCCCTCGGTGGACGAAAATGGCAACTGAGTTGGGACGTGCCGCCCCTTCTCGACGGCTCGGTCGAAGTGGAGCTCACAGCCACCGATGGTCGCACCATCGATGGTGCCTGGCGCGAAGATGGTGGGCGCACAATTCAACGCTATCGAATCGACGTGGTCCCCATGATCATTCCCGATGCAGCACCTCCTGAGCCAGATGCCTACATCCCGTCTTTTCGAGATATCCAAGGCGACAGGCTCGGCTGTGCGTCAGACCCAGGTCAGCGGGCACCTTGGTCCCTGATCATCCTGACGGCTTTCGTTGCTTTAGCTTGGCGAAGACAACGCGGCCGCTGAACTCTCTCCCGTCGCGTTTGAACAACTTATGTTACGCACTTTGCGGGTACGGCACCACGAATGAGCGAACCAAGCTCAGCGCGCGTTGATGTCGGATCAACTCATTGTGAGCCAAACCGTCAATGGTAATAAAGCGACACATATCGCCCTCTGTGCGCAACCGACTCGCCCAATTTGGACAGAGGCGGTCTTTACGGCCAGCGATGGATATGAGCGGTATCGAATATGGCCAGCCTCTCTTTGCGAAGACCTTCATCGGACGTGAATTTGGGAAAAGGTCTAGGGCCGCAGGCCCGACGAGGCCCGCGCCCATCACGAATGCGAGAGCGATCGCGCGGACCCCCTGATGCGGTGTGCCCAACGTGATGACGCCTGCCACACGCTCCGCGAGTCCATAGGTATGCACCGCATATCGACAGATCACGCCGCCCAGAGAGTGACCCACCAACCAAGGACGTTGGTCGGCCGGCAAGCTCAAAATTGATGTCGCGAGGAGTCTCGCGCTCGTGTCAACTCGGGCCGTTTGCCATTCTCCAGCCATGCCACCGAGGGCAGGCTGCATGACCTTATCAGGCCCACCCATCGCATGGACGAGCGTGGCTCCACAAGCCCGGGTCGTGAAATATCCGTTGACAAAAACTGCGGATGGACGCGCCGGCTGAACAATCCTCCCGGTGGGAAAAAAATAGTGCAGTGGACCCATGTTGTCGCGAAGTAACCCCATTCCGATAGGATGCCTCGTACAATTTTTTTTGTCTACGTACATTACGGAACCATTCAAAGGCAGCGTTGCTAAATGTTTGAATTGGGAATCAAACGTCGTGTAGACCAACGGGGTGTGGCGACGTCACGCTTTTTCGTCGGGAGAAGTTCATGACCAAAATCGTCGAAGACGAAATTACGACGTCAACCCGCGATGGTCTCAAGTTGAGGATTAAGCACATACACGTCCCCGCCACTGAGGCATGCGGCACGTTGATTCTAACTCACGCCATGATGGTTGACTCGCGCACATTCTATAGACGCGGTCGTGGTATGGCCGAGTTCTTCGCGACACTCGGCTGGCACGTTTTTACATTCGACTTCAGGGGTCGACGGGGCGTCGGACCTACACCGGTCGAGGGCGGGGCATGGGGATACGACGACTTGGTTGAGCAAGATTTGCCTGCCGCTCTCGACTGTATTGTTGAACAGGACACCCCAAGGCCGCTGGTCCTCGGTGGCCACTCTCTCGGTGGTCACGCATCCATCGCCTCGGCCGGCGCGGGTCTTTTGCCCGATGACATCGATGCGTTCTTATTGCTGTCAACGAATATCTGGCGGCCGAGTCTAGAGCCCAAATGGTGGCGTCGTATCCAGAAAGCGCTGAACTCTCGGCTGTTCGATCTCATCACAAGCGTGTTCGGTTACTTTCCAAGTCGTCGTCTCCGTTTTGGTCCATGCGATGAGGCCCATGCTTATGTCCAAGATCTCAGACGTCTATGGGTCACCGACCGTTGGTGTTCTCGTGACGGCAAGACAGACTACACGGAAGGTGCCCGTAGACTTCAAACACCCATCTTGTCCGTGATCGGTCGCGGCGACCGACTCATGGCACATCATGAAGGCGCCGAAAGATGGTTCGCGGACGTTGGAGCTGGTATGAAGGATTACTGGATGGTTGGGCGAGGCCAATTCGAGCTTGAATTTGACCCCGATCACATGACGGTCGTAACGTCACCTGCAGCCTCATCGCTGTGGCGCGAAATCGACAGATGGCTGCAAGATAAGCTCACGTCTCGGTGAAAAGAGGCGCAGCGTTTGGGGGGGAAATAGATGGCCGACTTTCAAGACCTGACCTATTGGATCGAAGACTTCGTTTGCACGATCACACTCAATCGACCGCAGAAACGAAACGCATTATCAGCGCAGCTGGTCAATGAGCTCATATACGCGCTCGAGCTCGCCAGAGACGATGACAGTGTCCGCGCGATCATTTTGACGGGTGCAGGCGACGTCTTCTGCGCGGGTGGGGATCTCTCACAAATGCAGGGTGGGCGCGCCGGGTCGGCGTCGAGTATTCCCTATCGAGGCGGATTCGTTGAGCTCAACCTCGCTTTAACGCAGACTCACAAGCCGATCATCGCAAAGGTGAGACGCTACGCGCTCGCGGGCGGGTTGGGTCTGATGTGTGGCTGTCAGTTTGCCTTTGCGGAAGACAGCGCAACTTTTGGTACGCCAGAGATTCAACGTGGCCTTTGGCCGATGATGATCATGGCCAATATTTTTCGAGTCGTACCGCGGCGAAAGGGTCTTGAGCTCATCATCTCAGGTGAACGAATCGATGCGGCGGCCGCGGCTGACATAGGCTTAATCAACGCTGCTGTCGCACCAGACAAGCTCGATGAACACGTCTGGAATTTCGCGCAGACTCTTGTGGACAGGCCTCCCCAGGTCATGCAACTTGGCCTTGAAGCGTTCTACCGACAGTCGGATATGGATTACGCCAGCGCGTTGCCATACCTCAATGATATGTTAATGAAGTGTCTTGGGACGCAAGATGCGCAAAAGGGATTGATGGCATTTATGACCAAGAGCAAACCCGATTGGCGCTCGCAGTAACTGGTGGGAGACAAGACGTCGATGACCGACAATAAACACCCAAAGAACCAAGTTGATTTACGCGATGAGAAAGTCCAGTGGGACTTTCGCAAAGAGATGAGCTACGCGGATTATCTTGGGCTTGACCAAGTGCTTTCCGCGCAACGACGCTTATCGGGTCATCACGATGAGATGCTCTTTCTCGTCATTCACCAGGTCTCAGAGCTCTGGATGAAGCTGGTGCTGCACGAGCTCGAAGCCGCACGAGAGTTAGTTAAGTCTGACAATCTGGCGCCGGCGTTCAAGATGTTGGCTCGGGTCTCTAAGGTGCAAAACCAGCTCAAGCAGTCGTGGGATGTTTTGTCGACTATGACCCCCGCCGATTATGTTGCCTTCCGCAATTCTTTGGGACATTCGTCAGGATTTCAGTCGCATCAATACCGCATGATCGAGTTTATCTTGGGGAACAAGAACAAGGCCATGATCGAGGTTCATAAGCACAATGATGACATCTATACGCTTGTGCGCGACTGTTTGAATGCACCGAGTTTGTATGACGAGTGTTTGCGCCTGCTCGCACGCCGCGGTTTCGATATTCCAAAGGAGCGGACGGAGCGCGACTGGTCGCAACCATACGAAGAACATCCCGGCGTACATGACGCATGGCTGAATATTTACCGAGATACAGAAACGTATTGGGATCTATACGCCCTCGCCGAGAAGCTTGTGGATGTAGAAGACAACTTTCAGCAATGGCGCTTCCGCCACATGACAACGGTCAAACGCGTGATCGGTTTTAAACGTGGCACGGGCGGTACATCGGGTGTGGGTTATCTATCGAAGGCATTAAGCCTCCGATTTTTTCCCGAGTTGTGGTCGCTCAGGACGGCGATTTAGGCCCAATTCAGTTAAGCGGCCTTCACTCTCAGCGCCGTATCAAGGTCTCTGAGACCACCCCGCGCTCGGTCACACCGCCAAATAAGACGATATTGCCTTGGCTTTCATCGTAGGCAAGGCCGTGCCCATAGCGCGCGGCCAGACCCGCTTGTAGAGCCGCCTCGGTCCAGCTCAAGCCATTCCAGTACCAGGCCTCATCGAGGATCATCTGACCGGCAATGCCACCCATCAGTAAGACCTCCGCACGGCTCTCGTCTCTCACCCACGTTGCGGCGCTGCGGTCATTTAACTCATCCACCGGGCCGAGCGCTTGCCAAGCATCCGCGCCGAGGCGCCAAAGGGTCATATCACCGGTTAACAAAACGATACTGTCATCGATTGGGTGTCCAATCAGCTGCGCGCCAGACGGCACAGGCGGCTGCTGGTGCGTCGCCATGGGATGCCAGTTCTCCCCATCCCATCGAAAAGTTTCACTGATGCCCGCTGCAGATGGGCCGAATAGGTAAGTCTGCTGACTGACCTCGTCATGAATCATGGCAAAGTCGGCTCGCGGTCCCGGCGTTGTTTGGGGCTCGAGGCGAGTCCAGGCAGCCCCATCCCAATGCCAAGTATCATCGTATGAGATTGGGCCGCCCTCCGCACAGGGGTCAACACCACCGTAGAGAATCAAGCCACCTCGCGCAGGATCTCGCGCGAAAATGGCGCCCTGTCTTGGACTGGGTCCAACACCGGGGACCTCAACCCACTCAAAGCCATTCCAGCGCCACATATCGCCGAGAGTGGTCCCAGGACCGCACGGTTGCCCACTGGTGCCGCCAAAGAGCACGACATTCCTGGAAGCAGGGTCATAGGCCATCGCGTGAAACGCCCTTGATGGCGGCTCAGCCTGGATAAATGGGGCATCCCAGAAACTCGCCGTGCGAGAGCAATCCGGTTCACATCCGTCACCGCCATTCTGATTGCCATCATCACAAGTCTCAACGCCCATTTGAACGACGCCATCACCACAGCGCGCGACCTGACACGCCTGGGTACACGCGTCGAAATCGATGTCATTGCCATCGTCGCAACCCTCTGTTGGTTGCAAGATGCCGTCACCGCAGGCACCGCAAGCGGGACCGTCTAAGACCCGAGCCACGCCGGGCGCCTGCGTGGAGTAACCGTTTGCGCTTTCATCGCGAATCACATCATTTCGGGGCGGTAAACTGTGATTCGTCAAAAATCGCGTATCATCATCGACGCTGAGCGCACCGTTCGGGACGAAGTGCTCAGCGTAACGAATCCCAGACGAGACACGTACGGGGCCAACGGCGCCGGTCCAATGAGAGACCACGTCGAATGCACCTTCAATGGGTGCACAATCAACAGCACCTGCCCCCAAAAGGATATGCCCATCGAGCTGGGTATCCGCCGCCGTGTCCGGTGGATTGAGCGTGCATTGCAACCGTCCGTTCACGTAGAGCTCAGCCTGCGCTGCCCCCTCGGTGGTCGTCTGTATGGCGACATGTTGCCAAGCACCAGGTACGAGAATGTCACCGGAACACATCAAGCCGCCATATCGTAGCGTAAACTCTCGATTTGCATTAAGGCCAACTCGCGGACCGCATGGAGTCCCCATGAAGTCGCCTTCATTCGCGTGTTCAACCGCCGCTAAGTTGAACCAGCCTTCCAGTGTGTATCCGCCGACTTGGCCGTTCAAAACCGTTCTCAGTGGCGCGTCGAACCACCATCGGCTTGCGCCATCAAAACTCAGAGATGCGCATCGTGTGATGCACTGGTCCGTACAGCCATCCTCATTCGATCGATTGCCATCATCGCATTGCTCTGTCAGTTCGATCTCACCATTTCCGCAGTTACCGGTCTGACAATCGATGACCTCAACCCCAGCGCCCACAATGTCGCCGTTGTTGAAGGCGTCTGCGACGTTCTCAGCCACCCCCTGTTCATCGTCTCGCAGGTACCAGAGACCGATGGTGTCTGCGTTGCGTTCCAAGCGCCACGACGGTGAGAAAATGCCCTCGTAGGGCACATTATGAGACAATCTCAAGTGCCGAATTTGACCAGAAAACGCCGCAATCCCTACCGAATCAGGCATCGCGCCGATACCAAACTCGCGGCTGCCGAATGCGTGTGCGCCTGCCCCTCCTTGACGGGTGTCGACCTGGACACCATTGATGAAGAGCGTCGTCGACCCCCCATCCGATGACCCGGCGACGTGTGTCCACACATTGGCCTCGACCAAACCTCGAGCCCCTGCCCCATCGGCCCCGGTATCGAAATACACACGACCCGTCGAATTTTCGAGCTGCAACCGGAAGATACGCGGTGCATCGCCATGGCCTGTGATGACCGACCATCGATGCGGTAGACTGCGCCCGTCCCAGCGAATCCAGGCCTCAACAGTGAGGGTCTCAAAGTAGAAAATATTGTCGGCTCGTCGAATCGACACCACGTCATCGACACCATCGAAGAGCATGGCTTTACATGCCGTACAATTCGATTCGCATCCATCTCCGTCGACCACATTGCCATCATCGCAATCTTCAACACCGATTTGAACGACGCCATCACCACAGAAGGCGCGTCGGCAATTGCTCAGACAGTCATCGGTATCGACATCATTCGCGTCGTCGCACTCTTCTTCGCCCGACCAGATAAAACCATCGCCACAGAACGCAACCTGACAGCCTTCAACACATGCGTTGGTGTTGTCGACGTCACCGTCATCGCAGGCTTCGACCCCCCGACGTAGGTAACCATCACCACATTCCGGCAGACGACAACCGCTCAGACAGTCGTCCCCATCGTCTAGATTGCCATCGTCACAATCCTCGGCGCCGACATGAATGATGTTGTCGCCGCAAGTGGCCAGAATACAGCCGCGCAGGCAGCTGTCGGTGTCGTCTTCATTGGCATCGTCACACTCTTCGACGTCCGTATAGACGAAGCCATCGCCGCAGACATTGGCCGTGCAATTCGCTTTGCATGCATCGGTATTGTCGGCATTGCCGTCGTCGCATTCCTCGTAATCAGGTGCGCCGAAGGGCAGGTCAGCGCGAATCACACCATCACCGCATCGGGCCTCGGTACAATCGGACTTACAGCCGTCTTGATCGAGCAGGTTACCATCGTCACAGGCTTCATACTCAGGATGGTCAACGTCGAGGTCAGCTCGCCGAAAACCATCGCCGCAGCGGGCCACGGTGCAGCTGTTTAGACACGCATCATTTGGGTCCCGATTGCGATCGTCACACTCTTCAACGCCCTCTTGTATAAAGCCATCACCACAGGCTGCTGACTCACAGGTACTGAGACATGCATCGGTTTCAACGTCGTTGCCATCATCGCAAGACTCGACGCCTGTGCGAACGTAACCGTCGCCACAGACGTTCACTGTGCAATCGCTGAGACAAGCGTCATTGTCATCGCTGTTTTCATCGTCACATTCTTCGTCGTCGAGATTGATAAAGCCATCTCCGCAACGACTGGTCTCACAGGTTACAAGGCACGCGTCGTCATTCTCGAAGTTGCCGTCATCACAGGCTTCGTAGAGTGGGTCATCGACGTCTAAGTCCGTGCGCACGATGCCATCACCGCAATAGGCCAATCGGCATCGGTTCGAGCAGCCATCGGTGTTCGACTCATTGCCATCATCACATTCTTCTCGGCCAGCTCGCACGACGCCATCTCCACACGTGGCGATCTGACAGGTCGTCAAACATGCATCGCTATCCGATAGGTTGCCGTCGTCGCATTGCTCGAAAAGAGGATCGTCCTGTGCCACGTCAATGCGGATAATACCGTCGCCACATCGCGCTCGCTCGCAGCTATTGCGGCATCCGTCGTTGTCGCGACGGTTTTGGTCGTCGCACTCCTCGACGCCGAGCTGGACGACGCCGTCACCGCAACGGGCCTCCTCGCAGCTGGTCAGACATTCATCGCCATCGTTTTGATTACCATCGTCGCACTCTTCCACGCCCGCGTGCACGATGCCATCGCCGCAAAAGGCACTTGTACAGTCATTGCGGCAGCCGTCGGTCTCCGATGCGTTGCCATCATCGCACGCTTCAACGTCGATAAAGACATGACCGTCGCCGCATCGGGCCACCTCACAGGCGTTCGTACATAGGTCTCCGTCGGAGTCATTGGCGTCATCGCAGGCTTCAACGCCCTCTTGAATCACACCATCTCCACAGCGTGCATTTGTACACGTTCTGCGACACGCGTCTGTATCGACATCATTGCCGTCGTCACATTCCTCGACACCAAGCCACAAGAGCCCATCACCGCAGCGCGCGACCTCGCAGGTGGATGGGCAG
The DNA here is from genome assembly GCA_049889275.1 of Bradymonadia bacterium. Taxonomy (GTDB): domain Bacteria; phylum Myxococcota_A; class Bradymonadia; order UBA7976; family UBA1532; genus UBA1532. Next base: position 17,240 of record JBMHDS010000016.1, read on the forward strand.
CCATCGTTGTCGTCATCGTTGCCGTCGTCGCAGGCTTCGCGACCGTCTCGCACAAACCCATCGCCGCAGTATGCGGTCCGGCAGGTGGACGGACATGCGTCGGTATCGTCATCGTTGCCGTCGTCACAGTCCTCGGTCTCTGGATTGACCACCCCATCACCGCAGCGGGCGATTCGACACGTGCTCAGGCAGTCATCGGTGTTGTCGCTGTTACCGTCGTCGCATTCTTCGACCCCAACATGCACGATCCCATCACCGCATCGTGCCGCCTGACAGCCGATGAGGCATGCATCGGAATCATCCTCATTTGCATCGTCGCAGTCTTCCACGCCCACATTGACCACGCCATCGCCGCAACGCGCCTCGACGCAGTTGTTCAGGCAGCTGTCGGTCATCAAACTGTTGCCATCGTCACAAGCTTCTACACCGACATGAACAACACCATCGCCACATCGCGCCGCCTTACAATCATTCTTACAAGCGTCTTCGTTGATGCCGTTCTGGTCATCACAATCTTCGGTCCCAACATGGACGATACCGTCCCCACAGCGAGCGGCAATACAAGTCGTCAGGCATGCGTCCGTGTCGGAATCGTTACCATCATCACATTCCTCTACGTCGGTCTGAACCACACCATCACCACAGCTGGCCACAGCACAATTGTTGCGACACAAATCCCCGTCGACGGCGTTTCCATCGTCACACGCCTCCACACCGGCGTGGACGATGCCATCGCCACACCGCGCCCGCTCACATGAGGACAGGCATGCGTCCGTGTCATCGGTGTTGCCGTCATCGCACTCTTCACCGCCCTCGATTCGTCCGTTTCCACAGACAGCCGTAGGCATGGCATCAACAACCTGTGCATCGGGTGCTGGTGTGGATGACGCAGACTCACCGCAACCGTGGTTGCCCAAGGTGATACCCAAGACCCCTATCAAGCCGATGCACCTCAGCGAAGCCCTGTCTAACAAGGTCATCATCACTCACTCTCCAATCTTGATGAGCAACAGCGTACTATGATTTGTCTGGCTTGCGCGAAGGAAACTTGCCCGGTCAGGTCGCGCGAATCTACGGGAAGTTGCTTGCTGACCTCATGGCGGTCTATGATGGTCTCATGAATGCAGCATACGCCTTAATAAAAGCACGCATGCGCCTCAGGCGTAGAATAGGGCAAATCCGCGTCTGCACGCCCGCTCTGTTCGCGGGGTTGCTCTTGGTGGTCGTTGGCTGTCATGGCGATCCCGACCGGCCTCGCACTGAGACATGGACGCCAGACTTTAGGGCGCCCGCCGTAAGCATGATGGGTGACGCAGCCATGACCGATGCAGCCGTAACCGATGCAGCCATGATCACAGATGCGGGTACAGCACTCGATTCAGCGGTATCAGACAGTGGCGTTGAAGTCGCCGACCAAGGCATGGTCTCCGACGGCCAGACAGAAGCCGACACAGGCAGCACAGACGCGCTGACAGCCAACACGGACAGCGGACAAGCTGCTGACTCAGAAGTCAGCGCAGACGCGCGTTCTGAACCATTAGACGCAATCTTTGACGGTGCAACGGAGAGCGTTCAGGCCGATCTCGGTCAATGAGCCGAGTCGAAATCGAGCACATGCTGCCTCGGTGACAGGTTAATCTCGTCGATGACGGTGCCATCTCTCATATTCAAGATCATCGCAACTGCCTCTGCGACATCACCCGCTTCGATCGCGTGCGCGTCATCTGGGCCTGGCCCAAAAGACTGTTTCTCGAAGAACGGCGTCCTCACAAGCCCCGGATTGACGATGCTCACCCTCACATTCTTGTTCGCACATTCGGCGCGGAGGGACTGGGCGAGCCCCCTCAACCCAAACTTCGCTGTACAATAGAGGCTACCGAGCTTCGCGCCCGTCAAGGCCGACTCCGATCCCAGGAAGATGAGATTGCCACCACCGCGGGCCTTCAGCTTTGGCACGGCGACCCGCGCGAGCAAGACGTGAGATAAGAGATTCAGCCTAAAGAACGACTCAGTCTCCTTCGCTGAGATATTCTCAATGGATTTGAACACGCCGCTGCCCGCGTTGCTGACCACCGCGTCGATCTCCGGATAAACCTTGAAGATGCGCTTAAAGCCCTCTGTACACAGGTCAGGTTTCGATAAGTCGAGTTCGAATGGGACAAAGCGCTGCGTTTTGAATGCTGCGCTTTGGTCCCGGCGGGCAACACCGATGACCCGGTGCCCTTGAGCGAGTAAGTGGGTTGTCATCGCCCGTCCGATGCCGCTGGAGCTGCCGGTCACAAGAATATCTCTGACTTTGGTCATCGCGACTCCGAGATGCACTGAAAAAAGATGGACCGGTCGAGGCGCCCACCGAGCTCTTTGAGACAAAACTCAGCCATCTCAGACTCGAGCTCATCGCTGTACGCCACCATGCCCGCGTCCTGGCGCAAATCCGTAGCGAAGAGGCGCTCTTCCGGATAGAGCTGCACGATGTCCTTGAACATGGCCTTCGGAAAGCGCATGGGTCCGTAGCTGACACTGTGTATTCGCTCCGCCGGCACAGCCGCAAAGACATCATCAAAGAGCTTGGCGTATTGGTCGCGCCAGCGTTCACCGTGAATCAATGGGTCAAAGCGAAGCCCAATGGACCAGCCATGCGCCGCGAGTTTTGCCATGGCTTCGATCCGACGGGTCACAGTCGGCGCCTTATGTTCGAGAGACTGGGCCACTGCATCTGGCGTTAAACTAAAGGCGACCACACAATTCTCGAAAGGCGCCTCATCGAGAAGTGGACGGGTCTGAATACTTTTTGTGCGCAGCTCAAGCCATGCGTTCGGGCGCGCTCGAAAGAAGGGCAGCACTGAGCGGACGAACTGTGTTTGCGCCTCCATGGCCAGTGAGTCGCAGTCATAGCCCGAGAAAAAGTACGCGTCTTGCCCATCGAGTTTGGCGAGTTGGGCGTCAATGTCGGTCAAAAAGTCTTCGTAGTTCACAAAGAGCACGTAGTTCGCGGAGCGATACATACCTTGTAGAAAGCAATATCGGCAGTCGTACACGCAATTTAAGAGATGCGAGAAATAGAAGTTGTGCGCGCCACCGATGCCATAGCCTGGCGGCGTTGGCAGCACGAAACCGTCATGTTTTTGAGCGAGAATCAACGCCGGATTCTTCTTCTGCAGCCTGAAGTTCTGATCACGACGATTAAAGACCTCACCGTAGCGGTCGATCTCGATGAGAACAGCGTTGGGATAACGCGCGAGCACACGCTGCGTGCGTGGATGTGTCCGGATGGCCCGCTCGATATAGATGCGCTTCACGGTCTTTTACCCCATTGAATCTCGACGGTATTCAGCGCTGTCTCGAGCGCACGAATCGCCGCTTTTCCACTCTCTGACTCAGAGACGATGGCGAGCGGGTCTGAAGTGAGGCCAAGGGCACGCCAACGTCTGAGGCAAGCACTGAGCTGATGGCGCTGCGTCACGCTGAAGTGGTGACGGTCTAGATAGGCCTGAAGGTCTATCCCCACCACGCGATGCACCTCTTCTGCGCTTAGCGATAATAGTTTTTTAGCGACTTCGTCGAGGTTGTCCATCGCAGCATCAATCCACGCGCCAATCTGTTGCCGCTTCGGGAACGCTTGGTCGATGTCGCCGTGGTCTGACACCAACTTTACACACGCCACGAGCTCAGCGCATGAGAGTCGACTGGCCGTATCAAAGAACGCGGTGCCCTCCATGTCGTAGAGCGCGTCGTTTTGCATCTGTCGCTGCGGCGCGTCCACTGTACACAGGGTTTTCATGGGCAGTGGACTATCGAACACCCAATGGGGATAGAAGGTAGCCCCGCTCGATGCTTCCTTTGCCTGACTGATCATAAACGCGCTGCCGAGCGGACTGTCTTTGTGACCCGCGATACCCACGTTGAGCCAGGCGAGATATGCCGGCTGGCCGAGCACATGATAGAGATGCACCACGGCAGCGCTCATCCGATTACGCCCGACACCGCTCACCACCAATGCGTGCTCGCCGCACGCTGAGTGGTAGACTGGAAATGGTCCGTGATTCTGTGACCGTTTAAGGCTCAAATGCGCGATGATGGGCTTGGCCTCGGCAGGCAATGCCACAGCCCAAGCGAGCCGTCCCCGCGCAGGTGTCTTCAACTCAGCCATGCTCTGCCCACTTTGCGCGCTTTTCTTGATAGGCAGCGACGTCATCGAGTTGACCCCGCTTTCTCGCGCCGTTTGAGAGAATGTCGAGTTTTTTAACCAAAGTTTGCCGCGCTCGCTCCGCCTGTTCGGCGTTGAGTGTACCACCAAGGAGTAGCTTCTCGATGGCATAAACGCGAAAACGATCCATGCCCCAGTGCGCGCGTGAGAGTTGGTCGGCGTGACCACCGTATTTGACGGTCAGCGGCTCCGTGACAAAGCCAACCGCCTCCCCTGCCGCGATCCGCAGCCACAGGTCATAGTCTTCGCAGGCCGGCAGCTCTGTATCGAAGAGCCCGTATTGCTCAAAGAGCGTGCGGTGCATCAACACACTCGACGGCGAGATACAGCACAGCTGTAGACTGCGGGCAAAAACATCACCGCCGCTTTTGCGGTGTTTCTTCATCTGATTGACGCGCACCCCATTTCGAATCCAGATCTCTTCGGTGTGAAAGAGCCTGGTTGTCGGTGCGTTTTGAATCGCCTCGAATTGTCGTTCGATCTTTTTGGGCAACCAGCGGTCGTCTGAATCGAGCAGCGCGATCCATGGTGTGACGGTGGCGGATATGCCGCGATTGCGTGCGGCGCTTACACCCTGATTGTCTTGCGTGAGCACCGTGACCTGCGGATAGACTTGCTCAAGCATAGCCCCGGTTTCGTCTGTTGAGCCGTCATCCACAACGATCACCGACTGGGCAGGCACAGTCTGCGAGAGCACAGAGTCGAGGGCATGGCAGAGGGTCTCTTTGCGATTATAGGTGGGAATGATCACCGTATAGGCAGTGGGCGCGGTCATGGGTGTGTCTTTTCGCGCCTCGGGCGGATTGTCAAGGTCAGATTGCACACGGGCGGCCGCAGCGCGGTCATGGGTGTGCCTTTGCGCGCCTCGAGTAGATGGTCAAGTTCAGATTAAACGCGGGCGGCCACATGGCCTTCGCTAGAGCTCTGCATCCACCGATGCCATGACCGTGTGCCCGCTCCGAATGACGATCTCATAGGCGGGATCGCGCAATTGTTCGCAGGCCCCCTGACTGATGGTCAGGTATCGGTCATCGCTCCCATCTTCTTCCACATCAGCAGGAATGTAGATGGAGTATCGGTATTTTTCATAGGCGTAGACAGGCTCATTTCCGATAAAGCCGTCGATAGAAATAACATCGTAGTAATTTCCGAGCGGGTCTTCTGCGGTAGGGTCCCAATCAACAAACTCCATTGGGATGCCGGGTCCTGGGTCACCACGGCGATGCATCCATACTTTGACCTCATGTTCTGGGAACTCATGGTCAAGCACATCTTCGACTGGAAAGCGTAGCCGACAGGTGTAATAGAACTGATAGGCTTTGAAGAAATTCTTGTACGCGTCGGGCCTATTCTCAGTCACTAAATGGCGAAGAGGATCGGTAACAATGCTCCGCATAACGTCCAGCGCATCCCGTTTTTCATCTGGCTTTTCTGGTTCAATCAAGAGTCCGTGTATTTCCTCAACAGTTCCGCGCTGTTTTATTTGTTCGGCATAGAGTTTAGCGCGGTCTGCTCCTTCGCGGGGATTTGGAATTGTAGGCCTGCCATCGGAAACAAAGAAGATTAGGCGAGCACCATAGTCCTGGTTTGCGAGCTTCTGTTCAGCCTCTCGCAAGCCTGCCCGATAATTTGTTTTGCCGGTGACTTCATCCAATCGTAGATTTGTGTTTCCAACTGCAGCACTTATGCGATTTCGATGGGTTCGATTCAACAAACGAATCGGTACAGCGCCCCCGTTTGGCCGGATGACATCTGTGGCAAACAAGGTCGCACCGACCTCAGCATTCTTGGCACCTTCGTCGGGATCCAAAAAGACCCCGAGCGCACTCCGCAACTCCGCTAACCGTGTAGAGCTGCTACCAGCTAAGTTCTCCTGCATGGAATCAGAATAATCGAGGACAACCTCTAGATTGGGATAGATGGGGATATAGTCTTGATAGGTGGTCACCCCTTCGTAAATCCGCATAGTACGGCTTTGCACGGCCATATCGGCCTCAACGGTCCATTTGCCAAACTCGCCATTGATCTGACCGACTTGCTCGTCGAAGAAACCGTAACGCATCCAATTACCGTCGGGCGATTCTTCGGCTGCGGGGCAGATAAATCGATCGAGGCCGCCATTGAAGGTGTAGATCTCGTCGATGAAAGTGGCGGCCTCGTCTGGGCCATTTTCACCGCAGCGCGCGTTCATTCCGTAAGCTCTGAATGCTTCGGTTGTCGCGAGGGCGACCGCATCGGCCCTCGCTTGGGTCCTGATGCGCTCGAGCGCGGCGAGGCCATGGAAATAGCCGATGGCACCGAGCGCAAAGAGCGCCAACACCGTCCAGGCGAGAATCATGATGGCGACGGACCCCCGCTCGGACGCCTTGATTCGCCGCTTTGCGCGGTGTTGTTTAGGCGACTGGTTCAATCGTGTCGCCTGACGCCACCCATGCGGCTGAGCTGCCGGCGGCGTACTGTGCCTGAGCTTCTGGTCGCGTTACGCCCCCTGCGTTGACCACGTGCGTTGCCCAGGTAATCTTGTAAAATCAGCTTTGCTTCCGTCGCTGTGAGCGCCGCGACCTTCATGGTCGAGCGTTTCTTCGCCTGGGTGTGAAAGATCATTCGATAGGAACGACCTGAATCTTCGGCGAGGGATGCCCTCGATGCACAGCCCGGCAACATCAAGGCCAAGGCGGCCAAGAGCAGCGAGCAGTAAGCGAGTTTGGTGGTCATTTTGACTCCTTACTGGTGACAGAATCGGTGTTTAAAGAATCGAGATTAGATGCCGCTTCCGTATTTTTTGGATCGGTCATCAGCGCTTGTTCGTAGAGTTGTCGAGCTGCATCAGCATCGCCCTTGAGTTCTTTGGCGAGCGCTAAGTTATTGAGGGTTTCCGCCTCACTCAAGACCTGCGTGAACGCACGCTTCGCCTTCTCGATCTGGTCTTTTGCGGCGAAGGCGAAGCCAAGGTTTACAAAGGTCATCGGTGACCTTGAATCGGCCTGAATCGCCGCCTCATAGGCTGCGATGGCCTTGTCGTATTTCTTCTCCAAATACAAAGAGAACCCGAGGTTATTGAGCCACGGGCCATACCCTTTGGCGATCATTGTGGCTCGCTGATGGGCCTCGGTCGCGCTTTCATGCTGACCTAACATGTTGAGGACAATGCCTAAGCCCGCATGCGCCTGAGCTAACTTGGGCTCAAACTTAAGGGATGTCTCGTAAACTGCGCGCGCTTGCTCCAAGCGGCCACGGGCACGCAGCACAGTCGCCCGGTACATGTGCAAGCGGGCGTCTTTTGGTGCCTCTCGCAGCGCCTGATTGATGAGGGGCACCGCGCTGTCATAGGCCTTATTGGAGATCAAGGTGTCGATTAAGCTGTGCCGGACTTGGGTGCGCTTCTTTGGCGTAAGCTTTGCGAGCTCGATTTGGCCTTCGTCATTCTGCGTGGACGGTTTACCACCACATCCGACCAGGGTGAGCACACTCAAAACGATGGACAGACGTTTAATCACCGAAGGTCTCCAGCACGCTGATGACCGCGGGCCCGAGTACCATCATTAGAGCCGATGGCAGCAAGCAGATGGTGAGCGGCAGCGTCATGGCTGCGGTCACCTTACCCGCATGTTCTTCCAAGAACAGACCGCGTCTCTTTCGCGCCGTCGCCGAGTACTGCTTGAGCGTCTTCGACATGGGCGCACCGAGGGTCGCCGACTGAATCATCACCGCAGCGAGTGTTTTGACATCTTCCACTTCGACGCGCTCCGCGAGCTTTCGAAAGGCCTCCGAAGTGGGTAAGCCTGCGCGCACTTCGCCGACGAGTACGGCGAACTCATCGGCAATGTCCGGGGCCGTAGACCCGAGCTCTGCGGCCACACGAGCGAGGGCTTGTTCGAGGCCTAAACCCGCCTCAACGCAAGCTTCTAACAAATCAAGAGCCGTTGGCACTGACATCTCAATTCGACGTTGACGCGCCTCGGCCTCAGAGCGCAGGAGCATCTTCGGCGCGAGGAAGGCGACGCCTAATAGAATCGGTACAGCCACAATGATCTTCTGCCCGATTAAGGTGACCAAAACAGCGGCAAAACCAGCGACGCCGATGAGCACATACACCCGGTTTGCGAGGTACTTATCCATCGCATCGGTGCCCCGGCGTCCGGCGTTTAAAAGCAGCTTTGACAACTCCATGTAGTCATCGGAGCCGGGAGCCGGTCTAAACGCCGCAGCGAAGACACCCGACAGACCGCGTGACGGCAAGAAGGCCTCACTCAACGCTGCGATGGCCTCTAAGTCCCCTTCCCGCTCTGCTCGCCTTAAGTTGGCAGCGTACATGAAGCGCTGCACGGCGAGGGAGATGGTGAGCACGAGCGCTGAGCCCACGAGGCCGATGGCCACAAAGGTGGTCTCTCTTGTCCAATCATCAAACATTACGCGGGCCCTCCCGGATCAACCAAACGCCGTACCCAAAAGAAACCAGCTAAATACAACCCCATCGCCAAACAGAAAATCACAAGCCCGGGTACATTATTGAAGAGTTTGCCGACGTAATCGGGCGCCGCGAGGCTCGTCAATCCCAAGAACACGGGGGGCAGCCCGCACAAAATGCGCGCACTCATGCGACCCTCAGCGGTCATCGCCGCGAGCTTGCGAGCGTACTGCGTCTGCTCGTGCAGTACATCGACGATTTGCTCTAAGACCTCGATTAAATTACCACCGGTCTGTTGCAAGATGACCACAGCGACCACAAAAGTACGCATCGTCGGTAGCGACCGCAGCCGTTGCCCGAGCCGCATGAAGCCATCTTCCACGGTGCGACCAAGACGCAGCTCGTCGGCTAATACTTGAAGTTCCTCTTGCAACGGCCCATTGGTCTCGGCGGCCGTTGTGGCGATGGCTTTGGGCATCGCATGACCGGACTTCAGAGAGATGATCAAGACCTGTAGCGCTTCGGGTAAGGTCTTCTCAATCTCCCTCAACCGCTGCCGCCTCCGCTGCGACAGGCGCATAATCGGAAAGCAGACGCCGAGCAGCATGCCGATGACCGCAGTGGCGAGAGTCTGTCCTGCGACGAGGCCTAAGAATCCAAAGATCATCACCCAGTTTAGGACTGTGACCATGAAGGGGAATATCTCGCCCGTCTCGCCCGATAGCCTCAAATGCATTCTGAACTTACCGAGCAGCGAGCTCTCATCATCGGTTCTGCGCAAGAGCGTCATATCCTGCATCGCAGACGCACCACCGAGCCTCTGCAGAAGGTCACTCTCACGGGCAACCTCTCGGCTTCGCCGAAACCAGAAGCTCGCCTGCAGCACGCAGAAAATGGTGATGCCCACTATGACAACAAATGAGGTCATCGATGGTGCTCCGCCGGTGGCTTTAACGCACCTACTCTGTAGAATTTATCGAGAAACTGGCTCTCGGCGATGTACGCGTGTTGGCCACGAATCTTGCCGTCTGCATCGAGCCCTTGCTGCTCATAGATGAACACCTCCTGTGTTCTGATGGTGCCGTCGTCTACGCCGAGCACTTCCATGATGCTCGTAATCCGCCGCGACCCATCAGACAGACGCGCCGCCTGGACGATCACATGCAGCGTACGACCGATGATTTGGTTCAGCGTATCCGGTGGGAGCTGTCCACCTCCCATGGTGATCATGGTCACGAGACGCTGCAGCGCATCTTCGGGAGAGTTTGCGTGAAGCGTGCCCATCGACCCTTCATGACCGGTGTTCATCGCCTGCAGCATATCGAGCGCTTCTCCACCGCGGACCTCGCCGACCACAATTCGGTCAGGGCGCATTCGCAGTGCGTTCTTCATCAGGTCGCCAATGGTGATCTTGCCGCGCCCTTCCATATTGGCAGGCCGGCTCTCCAAGCGCACCGTGTGCGCCCCCTGTAATTGCAGCTCTGCCGAATCTTCTAGGGTGATCACGCGCTCACCGCTTGGAATAAAGTTGCTGAGCGCATTGAGTAAGGTGGTCTTACCTGCACCCGTACCACCACTCACCAGCACATTACACTTGGCGATGACAGCGGCCCGCAGGTAATTTCGCATGTCATCGTTCATGGCGCCGAACTTGACCAAGTCGTCGATGGAGAGCGCCTTCGTACCAAATCGACGAATGGAGAGCGCTGCGCCGTCGAGCGCGAGGGGCGGAATGATCGCGTTCACGCGGGAGCCGTCCGCGAGCCGCGCATCGACAATGGGAGACGACTCGTCCACACGTCGACCGACCGTCGCGGCGATTCGGCTGATGGTATTCACAAGATGCGCTCCGTCCCGAAAACGTACTTTTGCCCGCTCAAGACGACCGTGTTTTTCCACGTAAATCACATCCGGTCCATTGACGAGGATATCACTGATCGCGGGATCGCTCAGCAATGTCTCAAGGGGTCCTAGGCCGAGTATCTCGTCCAAGACCATCTGCACCACTTCGGCGCGCTCATGCTTCGCTAACTGATAATCGCTTTGCCCGAGTAGGGCCTCTACTTCTGCACGCAGGTGGTGACGTTTCTCCCCCTCATTGAACATCGCCAACGCAGCATGGTCGATGCGATCGATCACCTTGGCTTTGAGCAAGGAGGCAACCGTCGATATGTCGTTTGCTTTAGCCTGCTTCTTGGGCGCTAGGCGATCGCTCAACCGGCTCGACATGGCTAACTACCCCTCTTGAAAAGTCGTTTTAAAAAGCCCGTCTTCTCGGGCTCAATTCGCGGCAAACCGGCGATATCGCGGGCAATATTCTCGAACACCAAGGCATCAGCGCTGTGCTCATCACTGTCGCTAAGCAATTGCCCCGCGTTCACGCACTCAGGCACCGAGCTCATTTGAGGCACGATCCAATCAATATCACGGCCAAACGCTTGCGTGACGGCGGCGATGAAGGTCGCATCGTCGTCGCTGTTCTTATTGAGCATCAATCGCATCGTATCCGAAGCGTAACCCAAGCGCCGGAAGAGTTCCTTTGCCCGCAAACCGCAGCGCAGCGACGGTACGTCATCGTTCGCGACAATGATGATTTGATGAGCCTCGTCCATAGTGACAATCGCGTGGTCACCGAAGTCTCGCAGGCCGTCGATGAGGACATAATCAAAGATATCTGAGAGCGCAGACATCACGTTGGGCAGGCCATCTGGTCCCACCTCACCCACCTCTGCGAGGTCCGGCTGGTCGAGCAGATAGACCCCACTGTCATGCTGGGCCATGGGAAAGTCCGCCACGGCGTCTTCGCCAAGCTTCACCGCCTGCGCTAAGTTAGCCAGACTCCTTGTGGTTTGGACACCGAGCGCAAACGCTGTGCTGCCCATCTGGAGATCCATGTCCACGAGGCATACGCGATGTCCAAGCTTTGTGAGCGCGCCCGCGACGTGGGCCGCACAGACCGTTGCCCCCACGCCACCCTTCGACGCGAAAAAGACAATGCGTTGCGCTTGTTTTGTGGGCAATCGCCCGGTGATCTCCGCGGTGGGTCGTTCATCGCCGGCGATAACGCTCAGATCGACCCGTTCTTCCCGCGCTGGGGCCTCATTCGGGCGTGGAGCCTGCGGTAAAGCAGGCGCTGCCTCTACCGGCATGGGCGGCGGCGCCACGGGTTGCCGAGGCGGCTGTACAGGGATCTTTGGTGACGTACTACCCCTCTTGTCGCCAGCGAGACCCGCTTCGATGTCCTTCAATCGAAATACAGCGGTGCTGTCGGTGAGAATCCGACGTCCAAAGCCACGCTGTTGTTTGCGATCTAAGTCACTCATCCGTGCTGCCTTCTACCTATCGCTGCAATCCAAGACGCCCAGACGGGCGACGTTTCCGGCGCTTGGGCGTCGGTTTCTTGGTGGCCTTCGGCTCGTCTAGGTTTAAGAGAAACATCTGCAAGTCCGTTGGATCGGTGGGTCCGTCTGAGCCCGGCAGCGGTGGCAGTTGACTCTGCTCCATCGGGTCGACCAAGCGTACGGTCACAACCACAACAAGCTCTGTCTCTTGCCGCTCAAACCGCTTGGACTTGAACAAAATGCCGAGGATAGGCAGGCTCGAGAGCCCTGGCACGGCCGCAGAGACCTTGCTCAACTCATCTTTGAGTAAACCTGCGATGGCGAAACTCTGGCCATCCTTTAAACGCACCGTGGTGTCGCTCGAACGCCGCTTAAACGCAAAGGTCTCAATGCCACCCGCGGTGCGAATGCTAAAAGACTGGTCAGGCGCGCTCAAAGAGACCGATGTACGTAACTGGATGGTGCTGTCACCGAGCACCGTTGGCTTGAACATAAGCTCCACGCCAAAGGGCTTGAACTCGATGGACGTACCACCCACGCCGTTGTTCGTCTGAAACGGAATCTCGCCGCCGGCGAGAAAGTTTGCCGGCTGCCCACTCATGGCCACCAGTGTAGGCTCGGCTAGGGTCCGCGATAAGTTATGCTGTGCGAGCATGCTCAAGGTCGCTGTGAATGGAAAAGAGCCAAACTGCGTACCGAAGAAAAAGGTACCGAAGGAGTTCGCCGTTGGCATCGCGCGGACAAGACTTGAGCCGCCTGTGAGCTGCGAATCACTCCGTTCTGACGTCATATTCGCTGTGGCATTGTCGCCAACAGCCATGCCGCCGATGGCATCCCGCGTGGTGCCGCTCGCGTCGTACGCCATGTTGATGTTTGAGCCCATTTCGCGAAACGTGCGTCGATTGACCTCGGCGAATTTGACTTCAAGCTGGACCTGCTGCGCGGTCTTCACCGACAGCATATTGATCACGTGGGGCTGTAGACCAAGCTCCGCGAACTGAGGGCTACGGAGATAACCCATCGCCACGTCTTCAACTTCCTGGACTCGTACAATGCTGCCCACGCTTCCGGTGAGCACGATGCTACCGCCTACAGCTCGCGCAGCCACCCTGTCGTCAGGAAAGAGCTTATCGATCTCAGTCTGGATGGCTGCTGCCGGCATGGTCACGCTCACGGTCCACTCAGCGTTGCCGTTGGGCGATTTAATCAGCAGGTTTGTCTCGCCTACTTTTTTGCCCGAGATGAGCAAATCACGCCCGTAAGCCCTGAAAGTGGCGATGCTCGGGTCAGTCATCTGCGCTTCACCACGAATCCCGCCCAAACTAATAACCCGAGCCCCCCCGAGGGGTACTGAGACATTTCGCTCCGCGAGCGCTTGGACCGGCAGCGTAAGCACTACGAGGATTAAATAAAAACTCCGCCTGAGACCCATTGGCCCTAACCTCCCACGATGGTCGAGCTTGGTTTGCTCTGTTGTTTTCGGCTTGAACGACCCCGTCGTGCCCCTTTCTTGATGCGCACACCACCCGTCCGGCGTACTCGCTTCTTAGCCACCTTGGCCTTCTTGGCGGGCGTCTTCACCGTCGGCAAGGAGTCTTCCTCGGGCACCACCGCGAGATGGGGATAAAGAGCCTCTACGTTGACACCTTGAGATTCGATGGTTGAGCCGTCGGATGCACCACGGAGTACAATGTCAATTTTGCCAACCCGTGTGGCCAAAGCGAGCTGCTCCGCTTGGTCGGGAAGAAGTAAGAGCGTCGCGACCGTGCGGGCTCGCCTGGCATCCTTCTTTTTACGCTTCGGGTTACCCCTCACAAAGGTTGTGCCATCGACGGCGCCGTTGACCGCGAGCACTTTAATGCCCTGCAAAATCGTCCGACTCGTCAATCCGCCCTCTTCGAGCTTCACGGTGCTCATCACATCGACCACGGCGCCTGGATAGAGCATCTTGGATAAGGCCACCCAGCGCTCAACCTGTACGGGGAAAGCGCGAAAGTTCGCAGGCACGAGCGGCGCCATGCCAGAGCCCCGTTTGGGGTGAGACAACCTTGCCGTCAAAATCGGCTCGCCCTTTAAAATCATTTGAAGCGGGACCTTTTTATCGGACTCAAGCAGCTTCTTGGTGGTTCGAAACGCGCCGGTTGGCACCGACTTCTTCGGCCACAGCTTAAGCTCAAGTTGGTCTTCTTCTACAGGGACACCGGGGCTTAAATCTTGTTTGGCGATCACCACATTGACCAAGGCGTCCTGGTCGTAGCCACGGCCCTTCATCAGATGCGCGAGAAGAAAGGCGCTGGCGAGGGCGAGCAGCACGGCGATCAGGGTAAATCCAATGGCCCCCATCCGCGCCCGTTTTGATTGTGTCGAACCACTCATGGTTGCAAATCCGTTCCTCGGCGAATTGGCATCGCCGTCTGACATTGAAAAGTGAGCTCGCCTAAGTCGAGCATGGGTACGTCTACTTCCATAGCGCACTCGAGTTGTATGGTAAGGTATGCGAGCTCAATCGTCACGTCATTGTGTAGCTCTTCGTCGTCATAGGTGGCGTCCTTCGTCACCAAAGTCACAAGCGACCGCGGGTCATTACACAATCTGGCTGCGGGCCCCGCGGTGAATTGCTCGGTCACGCAGGTATTCCACGCATCGCTATCTGGCGGATTGGCGCGTCGGTCGTACCGGGCGCAGTGGTGCGCGGCGTCGACGACAGCTTGCTCTACCACCGCCCGCTGTTTCATAAACTGAGTCACAAAAATCGCACCGCTAAAGGCCACAAAGATGACTGGCAAAGACAACATGATCTCAACCGCGACAGCGCCCTTTTCATACCGGCGCCCGTATCTAAGGGGTGGCCTACCCATTAATTTCTCCAAGCGGTGCCGACGGATTCAAGCGTCTGGTCTGTCATGCGATTGCCAAGCTTCAAGACGGCGACATCGCAGTTCACCGTTGCCCTGACCCATGGGACCTGCTCAGTGACCTCCTCGTTATCGCGGAGTCCCTCGTAAACCATCTCTACTAACTCCAAATCAACGGCGACTCGTAGATCCTCGCAAACATCAAAGCCCACAGCGATGATTTGCTCTTGTACGCACTGTTCAATCTGAGCCACGGTTTCACCCGTAATACCCATGGCGCAGTGACGTGTCGCTTGGGTGCTCAAGCTATCCAGTCTGAGCTTCAAGTGAGCCAACCGTCCGATGGAGATGACGCTGCCGACGACGAGCACCAAAATAGGCAGAGCGATGGCGAGCTCACTCGCGGCGACGCCTTTCTGCCAGCGACGTGCCCGCATCAAGCCCATGGCGTCCCCCAGAAAGCGACACCAACCACGGCCAAAGAGAAGGCAAGGGCCATGGGGACTGTGCCCTCGGCATCCGAACGTTCGAGGTTTGGCGCAACCGTTGCTTGTCGAAACACAAGCAGAACGAGGTGAGCGCGCAAAGAGCGCCAGCGCTGTTTGTCACCGCCCAGATGAATCACGCCCAAGACACCTCCAAGAATGACACCAAAGAGAATCGCCCAAGCGACCTCCAACGGTTGCAGCCAGGTCGAACACGCGACCATGAGCTTTAGGTCTCCGCCCTTGTATAGGCGAACCACAAAGGGCAGAAACATGAGCGCGAACGCAACCGCTGCACTTTGACAGGCGGTACTCAATGACCGCGTCGGCTCGATCCAGGCGATGCCCAGACCGACGAAAAAAAACGGAATCGTTAACACATTGGGGACGATCCGTTTGCACACATCGAACCAGCAAGCGAGCGCCAGTCCGACCAGCAGACATGCGGCGGCATAACCAGCCACGTCGGTCACCCGTAACAGTCGCCGTTACTGGTTGCTCGACACTTCGTCTGAAAAGTCCGCAAAGAATTGGCTGATGCTGTCGCGGAATGTGGCCAGAATGGCGACCAGAGTAATGCCGAGGATGGCGACGATAATCGCATACTCAGTTGCCGTAGCGCCGTCTTCTTCTTTCCACAGTCTTTGCATAAGATTCATAATCGTCCTCCGGATGTTTTAGATGCGAACCCCCAGGCTGCGCATCAATTGTGTACCCATACGCGCCGAAGCGCAAGTGTACAGCCAACTTTGCACGAAGGATGCCAACTACATTTTCCCCACCCAACATTCGATGATTGGCAGGTGGGTCCATAGAACCCATCCAAGGTAGCAGTGCCACACGATCTAAGCTTGTTTCAGGGATAATCCAACGCGATTGAGTCACCGATCGGGACATGCCGTCACCAACGTCAATGTAACCGCGCTTGCCCATCTATGCGTTGCGCTCCAACGTCGCTGAGACAATGGACTACCCAGCAACTGGGTGCATTTGTTCCCACCCTCATGACCCAATGCCCTGAGTCAGCGGCATGCACGGGGCATGATTCAGAAAACTGAGCTGCCTCGCGTGCTCATCGCGGAGGCTGCCCAGCGCAAGAAAAGTCATGTGCTCCAACCATCGACACGGGCGGCGCAAAAACCAGATCTCTTAAGCTCTGTCACCATACATCCTGAGGTAGATGCCGGCAGGCTCGGGTCCCTCCGAGCTGCGACGAACACGAAGACATCACGCCCAAAGGATTGCTTGATGCTCTCGGACGCTCGGTTCGCTGAGCGGACTGTCGCTGATCGAAGGATGCGCCATCAGCGCATTTTTTGCACGCAGAGCGTTTGCGCCGTGGTTGACAGCAACCGACCACGGGTTGTACGCATCTGTCAGACGGTCAAGCGAGGTCGATAGCCCATGGTCATGAGTTTTTTCCGGTTCTTAAAGAAGGCGCTGCTCGGCCAATACGACGAGATGACATGGGATGACCTGTTTAATCTGCTCATTTTGATCGCGCTCATCATCGGCGGCCTCATCTACGTGCTGGAGTAGGCAGCGACCACACCTTCGATCGCAAAGGCAGTACGGCGGTCCATCAAGAGAACGTGTGGCGGCTCGAGTCACATCAACGCGCTAAAGCATATTGCCAATGACCACATCGATCTGCTTTATTGCGGACCCACACGGAGAGGAGATGAGAGCATGACACAGACATACGACATCGCACTATTGCCAGGCGACGGAACAGGCATAGAAGTCGCCGCCCAGGCGGAGCGCGCATTGCACGCCCTTGGAGACATTCTCGATATCCGGTTTAACATCGACGAGATCCCGTGTGGTGGCCAGTACTACTTAGAGCATGGTCAAGACTGGCCAGATGATGCTGATGCGCGCTGTCGTGCGGCAGATTTGATCCTGCTCGGGGCGGTCGGGTGGCCTTCGCCTGATGGGACCGGACCTGTGACCATGGAAAATGGTAAAATGGCGGGCTACTCGCCCGTGATCGGTAACCGCTTAAACCTTGATCTTTATGCGAACGTTCGACCGGTCAAGCTCTTCGACGGCGTCAAGACTCGGATCTCCGGCGAGCGCAAGCAGGTATGGGACGCTAAGAACGTCGATATGGTCTTCCTCCGTGAGAATACGGAAGGCTTATACACCGGTATCGGCGGCGTTGTGCGTCCCGGTGGCGTGGGGCAGGTCGCAAGCGATACAAGGATCATCACTCGGAATTCATCGGAGCGGGTGATCCGCATGGCGTTCGAGCTCGCGATGCAAAGGAACGGCGCACCTGCAGATGGCAAGAAGCGGGTCACCTGTATCGTGAAGAACAACGTGCTCAGTGGTTGCCGCTTCTTCTATGAAATCTATCAAGAGATCGCGCAGGAGTATCCTGAGGTCGAACAAGATGTCGCCATCATCGATGCCTTCACCCAATGGCTCATCGGACAGCCCGAGTACTACGATGTGTTGGTCACGACCAACATGTTTGGCGATATCGTCACCGATCTGGCGTCGGTACTCCAAGGTGGTATGGGCATGGCCGTCGGCTGTAATGTAGGTGATGAATACGCCATGTTTGAGCCGATCCACGGATCAGCGCCGCGCCATGCCGGCAAAGATAAGGTCAACCCAATCGCTATGCTCATGGCCACCGCCGAAGGGCTCCGATGGCTCGCACGCAAAAAAGACAACGCCGACCTCAAGCGAGGCGGCGATGCCATAGAAGCCGCGATTAAAGACCTGATCAAGGCCGGTGAGCCCCTCACCTACGACATGGTGGGTAATGAAAAGGCGGCAACCATGACGGCGACCACCGACGCCATCATCAGTCGCTTCGCCGGCTTGCTGAGTTAATCTCGGCGGTGAGCGGTATCGCTTTGATTAAAAATCAAGCCGCACACCTTGAGCTCGCTTTGGGACGTCAACAACCCTCTTCGTCTTCATCGTACTCATAGCCGTCCTCGTTCATTGAACGATTTGCTTCGTCATCTTGACCGTCTTCGTCGGTCTCAGTCGCCTGCGCATCGGCGGGCGCCTCATCTCCGAGTAGTGGCAGGATCACGATGGCGCCGACTTTGACCCGGTTGAGGTTGAGCTCCGGGTTAAGTGATTGAATCAACCACAGCGGCAATTTGCCATGACGGCGTGCGATGCCCCAAACCGTCTCGCCGCGCACCATCTGGTGCTGTTTGAAGCCTGCGAGCCCGCCACGCTTGCGAATGTAGCGGTCGTTTCGTGACTGTGAAGCCCGTGCCCGCGCTGTCTTAAAGGCGGATGCCTCAGAAGCCGTCATGGGCAGCAGCAAAGGATGCCCTGCGTCGATGGCCTCCGATTCATCGATGCCATTGAGACTCTCGACAATGCTCACCTCCGTGTTGGCCCAGCGAGCGATCGTCTCCAAGCTGTCCCCGTATTCGACCGAGACTTCAACGAGTTGTGGTGTTTCAGTGCCCGCAAGCAGTACGCTCGGCAATAACGCGTCTATCCCTGGAAATGGCCCAACGATGCCAGCGTCTGTGGATCCCACAGTGGGGTCGCTCCCCCGCGCTTGAGCATGATGCGAGTAGAGCACCAATGTACATGTACACAGAATGAGTACTTTTAAATGTTCCATGGTTTTGCCTCCAAATTGGCGATTTGAGCCACGTCAGTGTGACTTAAAAACCGATAAATGCATGAGGCATGCCATGTTTTTTAAATCAAAATACCGCCACATATGCCAAAAACTCTATAAATCAGATAATAATAATCAAAAAAAACTCAAATCAGATCGTCCATGCATCACAAGGCACCTGCACGAATAGACGCAAGAACGGGCACGGGAGCGCGTGACCCAAACCGCCTTTCGGCTTGCAATGGCTTCGAACAGATGAGACTAGGACAGCTCACGGAGCACGACTTGGAGTCACTCAGTTGCGTCACCTAATCATATTGTCTGTTTTCTTTACCGGGGTGGTCATGGCCAAAGAAACACCGCAAGATCCCTTTATCTGGCTCGAAGAGGTCGACGGCGAAAAAGCCCTCGACTGGGTTCGTACAAACAATGAAACAACCCTCAAGAGACTCGAAGCCGACTCCAAATACGCTTCATTTGTCTCCGAGGCGGGCGCGATTTTGACGGCCACTGACCGAATCCCGTACGGCGCGAGCCGGGGTGGCTATATCTACAATTTCTGGCAGGACAAAGTGCATGTACGGGGTATTTGGCGCCGATGTACCGCCTCGAGTTATGCACAAGAAGCGCCTGTTTGGGACACGCTCTTAGACATCGACGCCCTCGCAAAAGAAGAGGGCAAGAATTGGGTCTATAAAGGCGTCGACTGCCTTGAGCCAGACAATCAGCGCTGCCTGGTAAAGCTCTCCGATGGTGGGAAGGATGCCATAACGATTCGGGAATTCGATCTTGAGAAACGGGCGTTCATTGCGGACGGCTTTGTATTACCGGAAGCGAAGACGGGCGTGAATTGGATCGACAAGGACCACCTCTTAGTGGGTACGGATTGGGGAAAAGGCAGCCTCACCAAGTCCGGCTACCCAAGAGTTCTCAAGCGTTGGCGCCGAGGGACGCCGCTGACTGAAGCCCGCGTTATTTTCGAAGGTGAGGCCGATGACATGGGTGTCTGGCCTTGGGTCGACCGAGGCCCCGAGGGCACCGTGGTGCTCATCTACCGAGCGCTGACATTTTTCACGTCGGAGTTATACAGCCTCGAAGGCGAAAAGATGCAGCAGAAGTTTGCGCTGCAAGCGAGCGCCAAGACCCGCGGTATCTTTAGAGATACCGTGCTCGTATCCCTACGCGAGGCTTGGACGGTCGGTGAGAAGACCTATCCGGCAGGTGCCTTAGTGGCACTCCCGTTAAACGCCCTTCGCCGGGGGGAACTTGGGCAGATCGATGTTTTATTCGAGCCCACACCAACGCGCAGTGTCGCGTCTGTTTCGGTCACCAAAGACCACGTTTATGTGGCCGTCTTGGATACCGTAAAAAGCGTTTTGTTGAGATATGCAAAGACCGATAAGGGCTGGGTGAACTCGCGGGTTGAGCTACCCACAACGGGCACCATTCGAGTTGTCTCGAGCAACGCCTTCGAGTCTGATGTGTATGTCAACTACGAGGACTTTAGGACGCCCGACGCGCTGATGCACCTCAACGGGGATGCAAAACCCAAGACCATCAAATCCTTGCCGGCTCGCTTCGAGCATGATGGGGTGACGGTCGACCAACGTTTTGCCACCAGTAAAGACGGCACCAAAGTCCCCTATTTCTTCGTCACAAAACAAGCGAGCGATGAGCAGGGCAAACAATCCAAGCCAACACTCTTGTATGGCTATGGTGGCTTCGAAATCAGCCTACAGCCAAGCTATATGGCCACCTTTGGGAAATTGTGGCTCGAGCGTGGTGGCTCATTCGTCATCGCCAACATCCGGGGTGGCGGTGAATTTGGCCCAAGTTGGCACGCTGCGGCGAGAAAAGAGAATCGGCAGCGCGCCTTCGATGACTTTCTTGCGGTGGCAAAACACCTGGTTGACACGAAGGTCACAACGCCTGAGCAGCTTGGCATCATGGGCGGCAGCAATGGTGGGCTCTTGGTGGGCGCGGCTTTCACGCAAGCGCCGTCGCTCTTTGGCGCTGTCGTCTGTCAGGTGCCACTGCTCGACATGATGCGCTACACAAAACTACTCGCTGGCGCGAGCTGGGCGGCAGAATATGGCGATCCAGCAGATCCCAAGATGGCTCAGGTGATTCGCCAGTACTCGCCCTATCACAACCTCAAGAAAGGTGTGGCATACCCCGAAGTCTTCTTCATTACATCCACACGCGATGATCGCGTTCATCCCGGTCACGCACGAAAGATGGCAGCCAAGATGGAATCTTTAGGCGTCCCCTATCTCTATTATGAGAACATGGACGGCGGGCATGCAGCGAGCGCCAATCAGAACCAACGCGCCAAGCGAACAGCATTAGAGTTCGTCTATCTGTGGAACAAGCTCGGCCGCTCGGCAAAGCGCTGACCCGAGCATCCTCCGAGGCACATCGAAGCGTGCGCCATTGAGACTCAACGCGCCAAGCGAACAGCGTTAGAGTTCGTCTATCTGTGGAACAAGCTCGGCAAATCGCTGACCCGAGCGCCCTCCTAGGCACATCGAAGCGTGCGCTGATCAGAACCAACGCGCCAAGCGAAGAGCATGAGCCCTCGTCTATGTGTGGAACAAGCTCGGCCGCTCGGCAAAGCGCTGAACCGCGGGCCGTCAAAGCCCATAGGGGAACTGTGCGAGCAATCGCGCCGAATCGCGATTCCTGTCATTTAACAATCGGGGTACACTTGATGAGGACGTTTCTGCACGGCTGGACTCGGTCATGGCTCAAGCGAATGCGGAGTAAAATTCTCCTGCGGACGGGGTGGCCGGCGTCAACGCCCCGATTGACTGTCCCAAATCGGACCGCTCGTCGTATCGACATAGCGCTTCAAATAATCGACCACCGCAGATGCACGTTTATGGGTCACACCGAGATTCCTTGGCCGCTTTCGCTTATCCCATTGGTCGATCACCTTGGTGACATTCTTAAGCCGGTCGTAGACCGCTTTGTAACGGCCATCGAAAGCCGCGACGAGGTCTTTCTTACGCACGCCGTCTTTTCTTAAATGCCAGGTTTCCGCAACACGAATACGTTGATTTGCAGACTTGTGACCGAGCACATAGGGTGTCAGGTCGTCTCCATCTGAGGCGGGACGCGGCTCGACACCCGCCATGGCCAGCATCGTCGGCATCAAATCCACTGAACTCGCGAGCACCTCTGTTCGACCGGAAGGCCAACCTGGCGAAGAGATGACAAGCGGTACGCGGATACTCCCCTCATCTAATTTCACGCCGTGATACCGACGTTTAGAAAAGAACAGCTCGCCATGGTCGGATGTGATCACCGTCGAGACTTCACCACGCCTCTCATAGGTCCGAAGATACCTCAGTAAGCGGCCAAGCTGGAAGTCAGCCTGGTGCAGTTCATGATCGTATTTGTCGACCACCGACTTTCCGTATTGAGGGCTCACACTGTGACGTGAACTTGGGTCGTGCGGTCCAAACACATGCACCCAAAGGAAGAAGTGCTGTCCGCGGGGTCGTTCCCGTAATATCTTCATCGCCTCGGTGATCGTGCCCCTCACATTACGTTTCTTCCGTGGCCGATCGTCCATGGACTCAAAGCGATCAAAGCCCGCAGCGACCCCCATCCGCTCACTCAAGAAATCCGAGTAGCCATCGTTGACAATGGCTGCCGTATAATACCCTTCAGCCTGTAAGACCTGTGCCAAGCTTGGCCGCGGGTCATCGAGCGGCATGGTAAACGTCATCCGAACCTTTTCCTTCTCTTCCAATTCGCTGTCCGGGTCTCTTAGGAGACGAAATCGGTTGGTCTCGTACACGGGTGTCCACTTGAGATGGCGCGGGTACAAACCACGCATGAGTGACGAGATGGTCAAGCTCGTCCAGGCGCTCGATGAATAGGCTCGGTCAAACACAGTGGCTTCGGTGATATAGCGTTCCAGCTGTGGAAATGTGCGCCTTTTATAACCGTATATGGACATATGATCAGCGCGAACGGTATCGACCGTGATCAAGACAATGGATGTTTTGGGGCGAACGTTCTGAGAGTCGCCTTTGCTCGGCGGCGTTGAAGCAGCGCCTTGCACGTCCACAGGCTCGGAGAGCTTCGCATCACCATACAGGCAATTATCATCGATGCCGTTACCGGCGATCTCGGGCACACCTGGATTTCGTGAGGCATCAAAAGGCGCACAGTCCCCACCACTCAAAAGACTTGAATAATCGTCCCGGTCGAAGTCCGTCATGCTACGGAGCACATCGATGGAAAAAGCGATGATCGGTTGGCGTCTAAGCGCCTCGAGTTCGGCGTCAGCATCACTGTGCAACTCTGCGAAAGCGTTGCCGAGCAGAGCGAGACATAACATCCAGGCGGGTCTCGCAAAAAGCGTTCGCAGCGCGCGATCACGCATCCAAATAATGACACCTGTACTGACCGAGAACGAAGCGAGGACGAGGAGTGCTTTGTGTGCGAGTGGATATAGGCCCACCAGAATGTGTCGTTCGAGAACAAATGCGGTGATGCCACCAACGACGAGCAACGACGAGCTCGCCAAGCGAAATCGACCTGTGACCAAGCTCTGAAAATGGTGCGGTGTGCGCACCTGCGGCTCAGTCAACCAAGAGATCAGACCAACACCGACGCCCACGCAACTACAACCGATAATCGTGATGAGCGCGAGGGTGTTATGCTCGCTCCCCAGTCGTTCGAATGCACCCAGCGAATTGGCCAAATAGAAACCGAGGGCGATGGACAGAGAAAGCCAGAACAGTAGACTTAATCGATTTGGAATATACGTTGAGACGGCATAGAGAATTGACCAGAACAGACTCAACGATACGCCGGCACCAAAGCCAACACCCAAGGCAAGCCCAAAGGACAGTCCATTGATGTCGCCCAAGAAACCGTCAAAACAGGCTCCCAAGGCGCCCACAAAGCCAAACAGCAACGTTCGGGTCAACCACGCCGTCGACCGGTCGACTCGCTCAATTTCAAGTTGTACTGTCTGATTCATAGGCTCTGTACAAACGCGTCCGGGGGCTTTGACTTATGGTCGGCCGATCTACCAGGTCGCCCGCTGAATTTCCAGCAGATGGGCAATCGACTTGCGGATTTAATCGAGTCTTGTGACCGAACTCAAACCGATACTATGGTTCTTGAGCACGGTTGCACAACAGGAGAGGCGATACGCCATGCGCGACAACCCAAATGATGTCCTCTCTCCCTACCGAAGTCTAGACGAGGTCTACGATACGATAAGTGGCCTACAAGGTGCAGTTGACGTTGAGCAACACGAGATTGGGCGCAGCGTCGAAGATCGAGCGATCAGAGCCGTTCGGCTGTCTGCAGGCGCCGCGAGTGGACGGTCTGTTTTGGTGTGCGCAAATATTCATGGTGTAGAATTTATCGCAGCAGAGGTCGCTCTCGGCATCCTCCAGCGAGCCGCCGATGGCCATGCGCGGATCTTAGCGCTGCTCGACGAGGCCGATTTATGGGTCATTCCGACCTTGAATCCAGACGGATATAACCGTACCTGGCGCGCGTCAGGCAAAGGTGATTTGGCGGCCCTGCGGAAAAACGCCAACGGCGTGGATCTCAATCGTAATTTTCCCCGCCCAAGAGAAGACCGCACGAGCTGGTGGACCTTTGGTGGTTGGCGCCTCGGTTCCGATCAGGTCGGCAACCCCTTCTATCGGGGTCAGCGTGCCTTGAGCGAACCGGAGACCCAGGCGCTGGCAGACCTCGCCTCTCGAGTCGATTTCTCAGCCAGTGCCAATCTTCATTCAACGATGGGTACCCTGATTCAGCCCTGTGTACGTTCTTTGGATGTCTATCGACAGTATGGACGGTTCGTGCGTGCCTTCCAGGACGGCCAGGACCGGTGGCGCTACAAGCGGATGGCGAATATGTGGGTGGACCGTTTCACCGGTGAGCAGGAGGACTACCAACACCACGTCCACAACACCTGGTCGCTCTGTGTGGAGCATTACCCACTTTGGTCTCATTGGAGTCGTTTTTTGCGGTCGGAGCGGCTTTTTTGGCGGTTTAACCCGAGACAACCGGCGCGGTTAATCGACAACGACATTGGCGGCATTTTGGGTTTCTTTCACGCAGCGCTCAACGCGCCACGACCGGATCAAGTCAGCCTCACTTCACTGACCTACGACGACTCAGGCGTATGACAAACGGCTTCTGACGTCTGCTCAGAACTGAAAATAAATGAATTGCTGTGGGGCATCGAGGCTGATGAACCGCAGAGCCCACAATACGCTCACAGTGAGCACCGCTTGGACAGCCCAATGGAGACCGATGAAGACCTGCCTGACCCCACCATGGAGACCGAGCGGTGCGAAGTGGATGAGATAGCCAAAACCAAGCACGGCGAGCAGTGTGGGCGATAGATGCGACGCGCCGGGCGTCATCGAGAAGAGCTGTGTGAAGACCTCGCAAGCCGAATCGAAACTGTCTGCGCGAAAGAAAACCCACAAGGCTGCCACAAAATGAAAGGTGAGAAAAATACGGATTCCATGCATGGCCGGCGACGTCAATGACGGCACAACAGGTATCCTCGCATGCAGTGTCGTCCAGAGCGCAGCCGACATGCGCCACACGGCTAAGCCGAGACCATGGAATGCACCCCAGATGACAAAATTCCAAGAGGCGCCGTGCCACAGCCCGCCAAGCAACATGGTGATGAACAAATTGCGATACGTGGCAACCCGTCCACCCCGCGAACCACCGAGCGGGATGTACAAATAGTCCCGAAGCCAGGTAGACAGTGAGATGTGCCAGCGACGCCAGAAGTCTTGCAGTCCGTTTGCTCGATACGGCAAGTTAAAATTTGGCGGTAGCGCAAAGCCGAGCAGGAGTGCGACGCCGATGGCAATGTCCGTATAACCGGAAAAGTCGCCGTATATTTGCAGCGCATAACCATACACGGTCGCGAGCACTTCAAGGCTCCCGTAGGTCGAAGGGCTCTCGAACACGCGGTCCAGCAAGTTGGCAGCGAGATAGTCGGCTAAAATCGCCTTTTTTAAGAGACCACACAGGATCATATACAGACCAACGCTCGTCGACTGTCGGTCCACCTCCACATCTTGTTCGAATTGGAAAAGTAGGTCTTTCGCGCGAATGATCGGCCCGGCAACCAGTTGCGGGAAGAACGCGATATACAGAGCAAATTTGAAGAGGGAGATCTCGGCCGGTGCATCCCCCCGGTAGACGTCCACTACATAACTCAGTCCCTGAAAAACAAAGAATGAGATGCCGACGGGTAAAATAATGTCTAACGCATTCGGCGGATAGCCATCGAGACCGCCCAAAGTCGAACGGAAGGCATCGAGCAAAAAGTTGGTGTACTTCCAATACGCGAGCACGAGAAGGTTCCCGGCAACAACAAGGCCAAGGAGCCAGCGACGCAAACGCTGACTCGATATGGCGACCAAAGCACGTGCACCCAGATAGTCGACGAGCGTGACGCCGCCAATCAACAAGAGATAGGTCGCGTTCCATGATGCGTAGAAGAAGTAACTGGCGCAGAGTAAGAAACCAAGTCGAGCGGTACGATAGCGAGCCAGCGCCCAATAGATAGACAGAACTGCAATGAGGAAGATACCGAACTGGGCAGTGTTAAAGAGCATCGTGACCCGTTATGGCTCGTTCGTGGTCGACGATTTTACAAGCTCTGTGGTGACGTACTTGTATAAGAACTCACCCATTTGTCGAGAACCTTCGCGGGTCAAATGCGTGTTATCGGCCGACAGCATTCTCGGTTGACCACGCCGCCATTTCTCCAAGGCGGACGCACCGCCAAAGCGCTCGAATCGGTCAAGAAATGTACAGCCATATTTTTGGCTCACCCGCTGCTGAATCTCGAGAACCTTCGAGACTGTGGGACTCAACTGCAAGCGAGTCCCCACTTTAGCTGCGACTGGGTAAGGACCCACAATTAAGCACGGCACTTTCTCGAAGAGCGGCTTGACCTGGCTCAATGCTTTGTCCATGCGCGCTTCATAATTCGGGTTCGGGCCCACGGGATATGAGGTCACATTAAGACCAAAACCAAAGATCAGCAGGTCCGGTTCAATGACCTCGAGAGCACGTAGAAACGCCCCATCAGCATAATTGTTTAAATGCGCGTAACGTGCGCCATTCACCCCGATAGAGGTCCATGCCATGCCCGGTGAATCACTATGGATTTGCCAACCATATACGCGAATCCCTCCCCCGCCACGCCACTGGAAACCAATTGAACTCGGGCAGGCATCGGCCCGAACGGTATGACGCGCGACATCTTTCTCACCAGCCGTCTGAAACTCCGCCAATTGCTTCTTATTACCCACAATTCGAATCGCGCCCCCCCGAGGTCTCTGCTGATAGACGAGACTGATGGTGCACGGCTTGTCCACGAGCTCTGAGCGCAAGGTCACGAAACTCGCGTAACCGCCAGATGGCTCAAAACCCACACCACCTGGTCCGTAGTGACCATCTCGCAGTTGACGTCGAGGAAAAGAGCCCACCTTAAACTTATCTTTCGGGCTCGGGTGTAAAATCCCTGAGCGGCCGTATGAGGGCCAAGGCTTCATCGCGAGAAAAAAGCCTGGGCCGCCGTCACCAAAATCCTTCGCGGCGAGCGCACGTGCTGTCATTGTGACAGCATCGGACGCGACTTCACTGTCACCGATTTGAACTACATGGATGGGACGCCCCTGTCCGTTTCGAACCCCATCTAAGCGCTGAACAAGCTTGCTCAACTGAGTAGATTGAGTCGACGTCCCATAGGCCGGTTGTGCATTTGTTTGACCCGCCGCCGTGTCTTTCTTGCCCGACTCGAGGCTGTGCTTCACGTTGGTCTGAGCGTCCGCTGTCTGCTGGGCGGCCGGATACCCCGCTTCGGCTACAGCGATCGTATCTGCGAGCGTCGTGTGGGTACCGGTCACTGCAAACTGGCGTGCGTTGGAGTCTTCTGTGGAACCGGAAAACGGCGTCAACAATTGCCTGAAATCATCCGCCTCGATAAGCACACCGACGCCTTGAGATTCAGCCCACATCGAAGACATCCCAACGAGGACTGCAACCGCAACCATCAGTTTTGTTCCGTGCGACATAAGGTCTCTCAATCCACTCGGGAGGCCAGAAACTTGGTTAAACTGGCCCCACGCCTTTCCTGCCTTCAGGGTGCCGGCGTATACCATTGCGAACGACAACTGTCGAAGGTTTCCCGACCTGAATCGACTTTAGGGTGAGGATCTAGACCACTGCGAGGGACCATGCGCTCGATGATTGTGAGCGCCGCTGCAACAACTCATCACCAGGTAGCCCGCCTGAGGCGGGGTCCCATAACCGAGGGGGCGGAGCGTGGGTGACCGCCAAAGACGCCACCCGACTTGCGCCGGGCGATGCCCCTAGTATTTGAGCAGAGCCGCGAGAGATTCGTGTACGTCGGCCTCGTAAGGCAAAATTTCACGTTCAAGGATTCGCGAGAAACCAATCGGAATGTCTTTCGCTGCAACACGATGAATCGGCGCGTCGAGCCATTCGAATACGTTCTGGGAGACCCAAGCTGCGATCTCAGCCCCAAAACCGTTGGTAATGTGGTCTTCATGGGCGATGAGCAATCGGCCTGTCTTCTTGACCGACTCAGCGACCAACTCTTGGTCCCAAGGACGAATTGACCGAAGGTCAATGACCTCCACTTCGTAACCTTCCTTGGCGAGTTTATTCGCCGCGCGGATAGACCAATGTACGGGTGTGCCCCAAGCGACGATTGTCGCGTCGGTACCCGCCCGTCGAACTCGCCCCTTGCCCAAAGGCACGGCATGGTCCTCGCTGCAGCGAACTGTCGAAGCAAACCCTTGGTTGTACAAGAACTTTGGTTCAAGAAAGAAGGTCATACCCTCAGAACGAATGCAGGTTCTCAGAAGGCCGGCAGCATCATCGGCGAAGGCTGGCGCGACAACGCGTACACCGGGCAGGTGCCCGAAGATCGCCTCCGTGTTTTGCGAGTGATAAAGGCCGCCACCGATGTATCCACCGCTCGACAGACGCAGGGTCACATTAGGGCTAAACTGACCACGACTACGCCAATAATCGTGGGTCATTTCAACGATCTGTTCCATCGCGGGCCAAATGTAGTCGGCAAACTGCGCTGCTTCGATCACGACTCGCAATTCGGGTTTGTAACGAACCATACCATTGGCGGTGCCAACGATGTAATCTTCGGCGATAGGGCCATTAAAGACGCGCTCAGGACCAAACGCAGCCTCCATCCCTTTTGTGACATTAAATACGCCGCCCTTATCCTTACTGGCGACGTCTTGACCCCACAAGAAGGTGTCAGGATTCCTCGTAAACTCGGCATGCAGGGTCTCGTTGATCGCTTCCCTCAGCTTCCATTTATCACCCTCGGCCGGCGTCGCCGTCTCGACAGGCTGCCATGGCGTTGGCTCAACGAAAGTGTATACGCTCTCAGGTGCTGGATCGGGGGAGGCCTCAACTCGAGCCGCAGCCTCAGCGAGCTCAGCCACATTTGCCTCCTCAACGGCCACGACCTCTGCCTCGGACATGATGCCCGCCTCGATGATCGCTTTTCTCAACTTCGGCAATGGATCGTGTGTTTCCGCCTCTGAGATCTCGTCGTCGGTTCGGTACAGTGTGTGACGGTCCGAGTTTGAGTGTGCCCCGATTCGCACGCACTGCGCATGCAATAGGACAGGTCCCTCGCCCGTCTGTACGTGTGCGATTGCCTCTTGCATACCGTTGTAACAATCAACGAAGTCAGTGCCATCCACGTTCACGATCTTGAGATTCGCGAGACCCGAATAGTTATCGCTGACGCGCGCGTTCGCTGACTGCTGACTCACGGGCACCGAGATGCCAAAACCGTTGTTCTGGACCACAAAAATAACCGGTAGTTTTTCACGACTGGCACCATTGAGCGCCTCGTATACATAACCTTCGCTCGTACTCGCCTCTCCCTGACTGGAGTAAGCGATACCATCGGATTTATAGTACTTGATCGCACGGGCGACGCCCACGGCATGCAGGGTGTGGTTGCCCGTACAGCTCGACACGTTCTGAATCCCGATCTCTGGTTTCGCGAAATGGTTCGACATATGGCGACCACCGCCTGCGACATCGCCATCTTTCGACAAGCCGTTCAACAAGATCTCGTCCACAGTCAGGCCCGCGGCAAGACAGGTGAGCAGGTCACGGTAGTAGGGAAAGAGGAAGTCTTTATTGGCTCGAAACGCCTGTCCCAAGGCGAGCTGGATGCCATCATGGCCGGCGAAGGGCGCGTGATACGACCAGCCCTTTGCGGCGCGAATATACAGATACGCCTTGTCCTCGATGAGACGCCCCAAATGAGTGATGCGAAACCACTCGCGTACCATCTCAGGTTTGAGACCAGCTAAGGGCCCTTGCTCAATTTTCTTTGCTGCTTTTCCCACGGAAACCTCCGCCTGTATTTGTCACTCAGCGCTGTCGGAAAATAGAAGACGACCACCCGAGGCCGCTCCACGATACGCTCTGCTTAACACTCAACACGAATATGGTCTAGCGTTGAGGCGTCTTTTACTCAATAAATGAACGGTGTCAAGCTGATGTTACCGCAAACACAAACGTGACACACCCGTGGCGCGAATTCGTAACAATCACTGATGGGCTGACCAATACTGAAACCTTCAATGGTCGCCAAGGCAGTCATCACCGAGCGCACACCGAACACGATCGCGCGTCAACTCATCGACTCGCTCCAGCCCCAAAATCAGATTCGCCCCACCAAGACCATCGGCCTCACCCGCTTCAAATATCATCGCCATGACGTCGTCGCTCGTCACCGACGCCTCTATCTGAGCTAGCATGGATTCGATGTCGACGCGCCGAAGAGCGGTGCCGTCGCCCAATAAAGCATCGCCCATAAGCATCTCGATGAGCTGTTCAAGACCGCTCGTTTCTGTAGGGGCGGCCGCACCATCGACATACACAAGCGTCGCAACCAATCCGATGATCGCGCGCCTCTCCTGAGCGCCAGCGCGAGACAGCGTTTGTGCTATACAATCGCTCGGCTCTCTGCTCGACAAAGCGGCGATGGCAACTTGCTGGTCGTAATCATCGAGCCGCGTCCAAGTCGCTTCACGGTAAATGAGACGCTCGAGTTGCCCCGCAAGGTAAAGCGTCTCTTGAGCGTGAAGTTGACCATCCGACATCGATATTTGGCCGAAGACCCGAAACAAACATGTGCGCATATCCTCATCGTGGAGGGTCTTATTGCCGTATCGAAGGGACCACGGTAACCAGGGGCGAGTGAGCATATCGGCATGCGTCCCCACCCGACTCGTTGCGATGGTTGCGAGAGTCACATCAGCGATGATCGAAGCGCCGAGTGTGGCGTAACCGAGAACTTGTTTGCCAGCAGCCTCCGCGCCGGCTCTCGCAAGTGCCCGTCCCACGACAGACTCCCCCAAGCGACCCAACTTAGACAGCATCTGCCTCAGACTGAGAACGAGATAGCGCGTAAAGACCTGTTGTGGCAGAACGGCGCCGGTCAAATGAACGACCACGCCGGTGACGATTGGGATCGCCATGGTGGCTCCCAACAGCAAGCGCGTTTCAAACACATCGAGGGCGCTGAGAAGTACCTGAGAAGCCAACAGAAGATTTTGACCGCTTCGGATATCCACACCGTAGAGCGCCATCAACCTGAAGACGAGTCGAGCGCGGATCCGAAAGTTTGCAATGACCGAATGAGGAATGGAGACAGCGATACCGACAAAGGGAATCAAATTCTCCAAATTGGTCAGCGTGTTAAGGCGGACCGTCGCCCAGCGCGCTTCCGCCATCAAAGCGCCTATTTGGTCGTCGATCGGACTCGCTGCAGGCCAAGCGAGCTCACCGACACGATACACTTCGTCGAGCACCCCCGTATGCGCCATCAGCAAGGCATAGGCATGCCCAACAACGCCACTCTCTTTTAGGATTCGCAGACTCTCTTGCATACCCACCGTGAGTCCAGCACCGCCTTCAAAGTCTTCGGCATAAGCGAAGACATCGTATTTATTATCGCCTCGCGCCGTGGCACCAAGACTGACCGCATGGGCCGCAAAATAGCCCTCATAGAGCCCTGCGAACACATCACGTCTCAAGGAATCAAGCCAACGTACAGCGACGTCTGACGCTGTACTTAATCGACCCAATTGTTCGTCTGTCATCAAGCGGTCAAGCGCATCGATGGCGCCGGGGGACAGCTTATGTCTGAGCGCGTCCAAAGCCGCCTTGATCGCTTGAGCACACGCGCTCGGGGGCTTACTCGACAACAGCAACGCATCTTCGGCAGCCATCAGCGCCTTGAATGCGCGACCATCACGTTCCGGCCAACATAGGAGCTCCGAGGCGTTACAGCCGGGGTCGTCCCCCTTGATCGGCAGGCCAAACTCATCCCATGGGTCAGGCGTGCCCATGGCATCTCCGACCGGTCCATCAGAGCAGCCTAATACAAGCACACATGCAACGATGAGCGCCGCCTGCCGCGCGAGACATGACACAGCTAACCTGCTCAAGAGACATCCCCAGACGCGAATTGAGCGGCGATGCGATAGACCCGTACGCCTGCGTCCGGACTGCTGCGACGAATGCGCTCGAGACAGAGGGCTGAGATCGTCTCCAGACCAAATACAAGGGCGTTACGGCCACTCGGCCGGCTCTTATCGATCGGCGCCGGAGCCTGAATACAGATGAAGCTCGTTCCAGGTTGAGCGAGATGATTGACCGCGTGCGCCACAGAACCTGACCCGGCGAAAAAATCGAGGACGATGTTCTCGCCGTCTCCTGATGTTCCGTAACGAATGAGCGTCTCTAACAGACGAGTGGGCTTTGGATAGTCGAAGACCTTCTTGCCGTCGAAGATGGCCATCAGCTCTTGGGTTCCACTCTTGTTGGTGCCCGCTTCAAGCAAGAGTGAACTCGGCGTCTTTTGATCACCACGCGCCAGCCGTTCGCGCAAAAACAATTTACGTTTGGGCGCTGCTCTCCCAGAGAGCCCAAAGGCAATCCGTCCGTCATCAGCAAGCTCAGCGTATCGTTGTGAATTCACAGCCCAGCTGCGACCATTCGGTGGATAGAAAACCTGGCCGGTTTCCGGGTTCTCGATGCCGTACTGTGTATCGCCGCCCGGCTTATTTGCGTCCAGCGGTACCGGTTTCCATGGCCCTCTCGGGTCATCGTCAGGATTCTTGTATTCTGACTGGTCGAGCAGATCGCCGCGCATCACCATATGGCGTTTATCTTTGGCGTAAACGATCGTGTGGGTATGATTCGCAGACACGGGCTGGTCGTTAGAAATTGATGTGCGCGATCGCCAGACAAAATTGGTGACAAAATTTGTTGGGCCAAAGATCTCATCCAATAGATGCCGCAAGTTGTGCACCTCTTGATCACCAATCGAGATAAATATGAGGCCATCGACCCGCAGTAACTGAGCGGCGAGCACGAGCCGCGGGTACATCATATTAAGCCAGGCTGCATGCAGGTGTCCTGACTGCAATCGATGGGTTTGAGCAGCCTGCACAACGTCAGAGCCGGGGGACGTTCGCTCTGACTGTTCAGGGGTCGTTCGAAAGTTGTCCGAGTACGTGAACTCATTGCCGGTGTTATAGGGCGGGTCGATATAAATCATTTTGATCCGCGCGCTGTACTCGGCCTGAAGCAGCTTAAGCCCGTCCAGGTTGTCACCTTCAATAAAGACGTTTTGCGTAGCGGACCAGCGATGCGACCGCGCCTCATCGGCGATTAATGCACATGGAGATGGCTCATCGACCTGGGCGCGCGCCGCGTCCTTGCCGAGCCAAGACAGCTCTAGAAACGGTAGACTCGCTTCCCTGCAGTTGCTGGCATCGTAACCAGTCCGGATGGTGGCAGCCGCCCCTATCCGACGCGACCCGCTCCCAACGGACCCTCGACTTGGCTCCCCCATGACTGCTGCCCCTTCCCGGCCATCTGTTCAGATATGGCGGCGTCTCTCAGCGATCGCACCCAAGGCCACAAAGATCAACAAGAGCACGACCGGTAGACTACGCGTGGGCAGCTGCCGAAGAAGCCAAGCGAACTTTGGCGCGGCTTTTAGGATACACCATCCGTAGCCAAAGGCACAGATGAAGACAAATACAGCCGTCCTAAACAGCAGATGCCGGCCCGCCAACCGACGCTTGACCCATCGATTCACGTCCTGACCATAAATCGCAATCAGCGTGGTCGTCATCGCCAGGCAAATTGCGTTGAGGTGAGATAAAGACCATCTCGCGAGCCAGTCGAGTGCGCTAAAATCAAAGTTAAGGTCCACTGTATAACGCCGTCCTAGCTGATGAATCGAGCTTGATGCGCGGCTTCATGGATCACATTGAGTTCATCGTCACTGAGACCTGTAGCCTGAGACGTCCGCCTCAGCTCAGTTGGCAGGTCAACATTTGAGAAGAGCGTATTATCCGTACAGATAGCCACGGCAACGCCGAGACCAAGCCAATGCTTGATCGGATGGGCCGAGAGGCTTTCAATCACCCCCGTATGCCAATTCGATGTCGGACATGCCTCGATGGTCACACCGCGCGCGATGACGAGGTCGACGAGTTCTGCATCGTCCGCGAGAGACAAGCCATGTCCGATGCGTTGAGCATTCAGATGTTCGATTGCAAACTTAATCTCTGCCGCCGGTCTGCCCTCTCCGGCATGTACTGTTCGACCAAGACCGTGTCGGCGTGCACGCGCAAATGGCTCACAGTAGTCTGCAAGTCCCCATCGATGACTCGAAGTGGGGCCACCGGCCAAATCGATACCGATGACCCGTGGCCTGGTGGCCGCGAGGTCAACGAGCTCAGTGAGCAACGCGGGGGCATCTCCGTAAAGCCCGCACAAGATCACCCCCCCTGGCATGTCAAACCCGTCTAGCACGGCGTCTATAACCTGGTCCATCG
Source organism: Bradymonadia bacterium (assembly GCA_049889275.1). Lineage (GTDB taxonomy): Bacteria > Myxococcota_A > Bradymonadia > UBA7976 > UBA1532 > UBA1532. The sequence goes on from JBMHDS010000016.1 coordinate 52,090, forward strand.
ACAGCCCTTTTCGGCCGTGAAGCTGCGGTGCGAATCGAATTTCGAGATGCTCGATTCCCTCGCCCCGTGCATCCTCGCAGAGTTCCGAGGCAACGCGCGCCAAAGATGTCGCTGTCTGCAAGAGAGCCAGCGTAAACGAGAACTTTGACAGCGCCTCTCCGAGGCCCATTCCAGGATAGAAATAAATGTCTTCAGGAACGTGAATGCCCATCTCGGCCGCGAGCATCTGTACTGTCGTCGCTCGCAACGAACCATCTAAATGGCGATGGAGCTCGGTGAGTGGGGTCTCGTCCATAGGCTCGATCCTGCCACAGCTTGGCCGCCGACGATAGAGCACTGCAGGGGCGGTATTTAACACGGCCTGCACATCCGATAATCCAGGCATCTAGATTCGGCTAGATCGAAGGCGTTTTTCACTGTAAGAATGGGCACAGCGTTTCAGTCAGAGGGGGGAGCTACTATGTACCGATTATGCTTACTTGTCGTCACCGGCGCCTTATTATTCCAAAGCAATTTGGCCCTCGCACAGGCGTGGGAGAAAATGGGCCATGAAGACGGTGTGACCTCTTACCGCAGACCAGTCGCGGGCAGTAAAGTCGTTGCGTTTAGTGGTGAGACGGAGATCAATGCCCCCATCGAACGCGTCCTCTGGGTGATCATGAACAATGAACATCGAACAAAGTGGGTGCATCGACTGAAGGTGAGCCGCGTCCTGGAGCGGAAATCAAAATACGAAGCGATCATCTACCAAGCGTTCAAGCTCCCCATCCCCATCAGTAATCGAGACTACGTATATCATGCGAAAGTAAATCCGAAGGGGAATGGTGCTGTGGTTGACATACGCTCAACGACGCATGGGTCGGCGCCAAAAACCGTCGGCGTGCGGGCGCATCTCAGCAAATGCCAGTACGTATTGGAGCCTAGGGGACCGTCCAAGACCTTCGTGCGCGTTGAAGTCCATACGGATCCAAAAGGGTTAATCCCTTCATTTCTTGTGAACATGATTCAAAAGAATTGGCCGCTGAAAACACTCTCCGGCATCCGCATGATGACGAAGAAGCCATACGCTCAAGAGATCGCCTTGCCGCAGGCAGGGTGACCTGCCGCGACTCAAACTCAACCCTCAAAACGCAGCGTGTCCCTAGGGCTTTTCAGATAACTTGTCGAGCAATCTCTGGTGGGCGCTCACGCGCGCTTTGCTGTCTGCGGGCGAGACCCTCTCATAGGTCCCATCCGACTGTAGCGCCCAAGCCCCTGCCGAATCCTCGAGATAGATTCTAAGCCCCTCATCGAGCACCCGCTGTCGCAACTCCATCGGCACAACGGGAAAACAAGCCTCTACTCGACGATACAGATTACGCCCCATCATATCGGCGCTCGCACAGAAAACTAAGTCTGCGCCACCGGCGAGAAAGTAATAAATGCGCGTATGTTCAAGAAATCGACCCACGATGGAGCGCACAGAGATATTCTCTGACAGACCCACAATGCCTGGTCGCAGGCAGCAAATGCCACGTACGATAAGCTCGATCTTGACGCCTGCTTGAGACGCCGCGTAGAGCGCCCTAATCATCTCAGGGTCACTGACGGAGTTCACCTTGATGATCGCATGAGCAGGTCGTCCCGCCCGTGCCTCATTCGATTCAAACTCGAGTCGTTCTTTCAACCAAGGCTGCAGTGTAAACGGCGATTGAAGCAGCGTCTCGAGTCGCTCAGCACGCCCAACACCTGTCAACTGCATAAATAGATTGTGCACATCTTTCGTAATCGTCTTGCGAGACGTCATCAGGCTCATATCTGTATACGCCTTGGCCGTCCCCGTGTGGTAATTGCCCGTGCCGAGATGCGCATAGCGTTTGAGCTTTCCACCTTGTCGGCGGACGATGAGTAAGAGCTTTGCGTGGGTCTTGTAGCCGACGACGCCATACACAACATGGGCCCCCGCCTTCTGCAGCCGCCTTGCCAAATCGATATTGGCTTCTTCGTCGAAGCGCGCTCTCAGCTCGATGACAGCCGTGACCTCCTTACCGTTTCGTGCCGCTTTGATCAGCGCCTCGGCAAAGGGTGAGTTAGCACCTGTTCGGTACAGGGTCTGTTTGATGGCGAGCACATCTGGGTCTTCAGCAGCCTGACGCACCAGATCAACGATCGGCGAGAAACTCTCGAATGGGTGATGGAGCAGAATATCACCGCGCCCAAGCATCTCAAAAAGATCCGAATTGGGCGCTACCTGAGCACGACTTGGCACATAAGCGCGGTATTTGAGGTCGGGCCGGTCCACCAAGCTGTAGATTTGCTCGAGCCGATAGAGATTGACGGGTCCATCGACTCGAAAGACGTCTGTGGATAACAAATTGAATTGCTCCTGCAATAACGTCACATCTTTTTTCGGGCAGCTGCGTGGGACTTCCAATCGAACCGCATCGCCGTAACGACGTTTGAAAAGTTCGCCCTTAAGTGCGTCCACCAAATCTTCGACCTCTTCTTCGTCGACCCACATATCTGCATTACGGGTGACCCGGAATTGGTGGCAGCCCCTCACCTTCATACCTGGGAACACATCATCCACATGCGCGTGAATGATCGAGCTCAGCAAGGCGAAGCTGTGATCGGTACCGCCGACCTGTTTTGGCATTTGAATCAACCGCGGCAGGCACCGAGGTACGGGCAAAATTGCATACTCGCCGATTCGTCCGAAGGCGTCTGTGCCTTCGAGAGAGACGATCATGTTGAGGCTCTTGTTCACGGTTCGAGGGAAAGGATGCACCGGGTCAAGCCCCACCGGCGTCAGCACCGGTAAGACCTGTTCTTCAAAGTATGAACGGAGCCATTTTTTTTGCTTTGTGGTCCATTCATGGCGACGAAGAATTTGGATACCATGGCTCCTCAGTCCAGGCAGGAGTTCTTCATTTAAGATCCGATATTGCTCCACCACGAGCTCGCGCACCGCGTCGCCGATACGCTCGATGGCTTCAGCCTGACCGAGGCCGTCCGGCCTGACCTGCGGGAGGCCCAACTCCAAGCGCTGCTTGAGACCGGCCACTCGAATCTCAAAAAATTCATCAGAGATGGAGCTGCAAATCGTGACAAAGCGCAATCGCTCTAAGATCGGGATCTCTGGGTCCACAGACATGGCCAATACTCGCCTAAAGAACTGCAGCAAACTCAGCTCCCGGTGAATATAGTAACTCGGGTCGGTTAAATCCTGTGGTCGTAGTTCAACAGTTTCGGCTACACTCGTATTCGTCATCGCGGTCCTCTTGGGTCATCGACCGAATCACAGTGAATCTAGGTCGACCTCTCCGTTGGGTTTTACCTATGAGGATAGCCAGTTTACAGAATAGGTCTACTTTCGTAGGCTCTAGGGACATTATTCGGGGGTATCATCGGCATGTTGAACACTTGCACAAAACTCAGTCTTCTGTTCGTTTTTGCGCTCACAGCGTATGCCTGCGACGACGCAGCCGGACCGCCAGTCGGTGCACCAGGAGAAGCGGATGCTGCCGTGATGGCCGATGATATGTCGACAGGACCACGCCCGTGTCGGAGCGATACCCAATGCCCGGGCGATGAAATCTGCGATCTCGCCGGTGGACCCATCGGACTTTGCATACCTCAACCTGACGCAGGCGCCCCAGACATGGGCGAAGGTGGCGCTGGCGGCGAAGGCGGTGCTGGTGGCGAAGGCGGTGCTGGTGCTGCGGGCGGTGCTGGTGGCGAGGGCGCTGCCGGTGGTGAGGGCGGCGCTGGTGGCGAGGGCGCTGCCGGTGGTGCTGGCGGTGAAGGTGGAGCCGGTGCTGAAGGCGGTGCTGGCGGCATGGGCGGCCAAGGCGGCATGGGCGGCGGCAATAACAACCAACTCAACGATGAGTTTGACACCGAGATTCGAGGCATTGTCTGGCTTACGGAAATCCTCGAAGCCGAGGGAAATGACTTGGCGGCAGGCCTTGAGGGCCGTGGACAGTTCCGCCAGTTCTCTCGTTTCCCAGACCCTCGCAACGTCGCCGACGCATGGCCTGATGCGCAGAACGTGCCGGCAGACACCATCGACGGGGATGAGCCCTGTTATTTATTCGACACCTCCGTTGAGGCCGACTTCGGTCGCGGTCGTTTTCTCGATGTCGGCCTGATTACCATCGAAGGCGCTGAGCGTCTTGAGCTCCCCTATCAAGAGTTCGCCGAGGGTTACTCGTTGCCGCGAGATGCAGGTGACCTGTGGGACGGTGTGGGCGGCCCGATCATCATCACGGCGGCGGGTACAGAGCGTATGGGCGCCTTTGGTATCGAAAGTGCGACGCCCACCAATCTGAGCGGTATCGTGATCCAAGATAACGCCCTGAACCGGGGTGGCACGCGTGTCTCGTGGCAGGCTGGCAACGGCGAGACCATCGCTGTACGTGTACAAGTGGGTAATCGGCTCTTCGTCTGTGAATCAGCCGATGACGGCGACATCACGCTGCCGGCGGCAGCATTTAATTGGCTGCCTAATGATGCACGTAGTGCTGGCGTGCGCGTGAGTCGCATCATCAAGTCTACTATCGCGAGCATGGCGCCGGTCGGTGCTTTGGATGTCGTCTTGGAGCGGCGCTGGATTCCAGACGCAGACCGAGGCGTTGTGGACTTCGCGCGATAACCTCGCGTCAACGGCGCGCACGGCTCAGTCAAGGCCGATTGAGCCACCGTAGACAATCGCCAATTTCGGTTTCAGTCTAGTCGCAGAAAAGTGGAGGGGGGATTGGATGCCATCGAGACGAGCCCCGAGGTGAGTTGCCCTTTTCCGGTGTTCATTAGGCGCCTGAAAAAGGCATCGATGAGTGATGTAGATTGATTCGAACGCTGCCGTGATCATCGAGGATATATCCGAATGAGTACTCGACCTTCACCTCATCGTCCTCAGGCGTCGTGAAGAAGTAGTTACCCATTGCCATCGCCGTCTTACCCTCGGTGAGAACGTCGACGTTTTCAAAGCGAACGGCCGTCCAGCCCTTGATGGCAAACCCTTTATCTTCCGGACATGCGTTGTTCGACGCGACGAAATAAGAGAGCGCATCATCAAATGTCGACCGAAACTGCTGCTCGGCGGCGAGCGTAGGCTTAAAAAGAACAGGCCCAACGCCGTACGCATACAACGTATTGATATGGTCTTGAGCAACTTGTACGTAGTTTCCACCCGCTTGGTGGGTCAACGCAATCCGCACGATGCCATCGCCCCAAGCGGCCTGTGCCGCTTCGATTTGCTCAACCGTGATTTGTTCAGTCGCCATGCTATCTCCTTAAATTTGCTTTAATCCACAGTCAGATTTGCTCGTCATTAAACCAACGCGCCAACATGCGTTAGCCCACATTGAAGGCCCAGTATACGCAAGCAGCTTGCTTATGCAACAAGCTTGCATAAGCATCGATCCAGTGACAACCATTTACCGCTGGGGCCATACTTTTGAACCTGGTGGGCAGTCGGAGGACATGAAATTGAAAAACAGCGGCCTTACAAAGATTGTGGCGAGCGCGACCCTGCTCCTTACCGTCTACATCGCCATCAAGATGCCGTCGAAAACGCGTCAAGAGAAGCCAGCCGAAGCCGGAATGAACACCGTAGACGCATCGGAACCTGGATCTGAATTGGCCGCATTACGACGCAAGATAGAGCAGCTCGAGGATCAACTCGACCGTCGATTGAGCCGTATTGAACAGGCAATTGAGCGTGAGAGTCAGTCCCCTGTTGAGGGGTCGCCTGGTCTAACTCAGCGAGACAATACCGACTCCAGGCCGGACGACCGCCAAGCACTCGTAGCGGCCGTTGCAAGGCAGATGAAAGGCCAGCTAGAGGCTCAATTCGATCGACTGGCTGAACGGAAATCACAACAAAATCCAGGCGGTCAATGGAAGGCGCCGATGTATCGGCTTCGGGCGTCCTTAAACTTAAGCGAAGACGCAGCCAACGCCGCCAATGAGGTCTTTAACGGTGGTAAAGATGAGACCTTGAGACTGTTATCGATGGAGCGACAAGATGGTGGCAGTCTTCTCAGTGATTTGGTCTCAGACATACGCAGCGGCGTAAAGGACCCTGGCCAAAAACTTCTTAATCGAATCAGAACCGAATCGGTCCCAGGACAGGAACTCAGCTACCTGACTGCGTTTGCCGAACTTACAGAAACAGTTCAGAGTCATCTCGGGGAGCACCTCAGTGAGGATCAAATGGACAAACTTAAGAGTTTGAATGTAGCGCTACTCGAGGTAGACACGGGCTATGATCCAATTGCGGACCATGTGCGAGACCAATTATCGCGCTAAAGGCATGTCGAGTGGCGTTTCAAAAACGACGAATCATGATGTTCTCTGCGATGAGCGCGGCGCTCCTCATTTGCTATCTGTCTACACCCTGGGTGAAGAGGACATGGCGAATCGCAAACCCTGAAACCAATATTTTGCCGCTGCCAGACGCCCTCATTGGCTTAGCAAGTCCCGATGGTCAGCGTTTACTGGCGGAAAGTCAGGCACGGGCCGATTATGGGACCTTATCAACGGCATTCGAGGCCCAGATTTATTTGAGCTACTGCGGTGTTGCGACCGGGGTGATGGCCAAAAACGCGCTCAGTCACCCAAAATCTGTGAGCCAATCAAGTTGGTTTGACGACCGGCCCGAAGGCACGCGAACTCGCCTCGAGACCTTCTACGGGGGCATGACGCTCGCGGACTTCACTGAACTCGTTCGAAGCCACCATCTAGAAGCGCAAGCGAGCCACGGTGGCACTGTCTCTGAGGCGTCTTTTCGGGAACGCTTAAGAACGAACATGGCCAACGCTGACGACGTCATGGTGATTAACTATCACCGCAAGGGGGTGGCACAGAAAGGCGGTGGGCACTTCTCCCCGCTGGCTGCGTACCACGCTGGCACCGACCGCGTTTTGATCATGGATGTGGCAGCCCACAAATATCCACCGGTTTGGGCAAAAGTCACCGATGTGTGGCGCGCCCTCGACACCATCGACTCGGATTCTCAGAAGAGCCGTGGCTTTGTGGAGATCCGCAGGTAAGCAAGGGCGTGCATCAGTGTAATCGGTGAGCAGCTCGAACACAGTTTCGCGACCGCCGCTCACCTCGGTTGATTCCGGCTGACCACCGACGTAGGGGCTGCGTCGAGCAGTCCGGAGAACTCAGCTCATTGCCTAAATCGTTCTTGCCTTGATTGGCCGCCACGTGGACAGGACAGGGGTAACTACCATGAGGCGCTGCGATACGCAGGCGTCACGAGAGCGCCACACCGGCGCATAGATTGGGGTTTGCTCCATTACTCCCAGCCGTAGGCCGCGGCAACACAGAGGTCGATACAGGCAGCAAAAGCCTCATCGTCAGTCTCACGTTCCATACAGAGGGTCGAGCCAAGGTCGCGCACAGTTTCTTCGTCATAATCGAAGTTAGCGCACAGCCTTTGGACGTCCTCCAAGCTCACTGCGGGCTCGTCATCGGAGTCATCCGCATCGCAGTCTTCACCGTTCTCGGGTTCGGCGCAATCATCAAACGGGCTCACGATGTCCACTTCGTCATCCTCGACACCCTGGCAATCTGGATCATCTTCGAAACAAAACCTGTGGCATTCACCATCGTCGTAGAGGTCGAACTCGCCGCAGTAGTCGAATTCGTCGGCGAGCGAGGTGCTGTCTTCGTCATTCGTCACTTTGTCGGCTTTACCACCCATGTAGTCTGTCTCGCGAAGGTCCCCTGCTTGGATAGTCTCGCCAGAGTCATCTCTACGGTCGCTCTCTTCAACGCCACATGCGAACGCGCTCAAAGTCGCAGTGAATAGTAGTAGTCTCTTCATAAATCGCCCCTGTTCGTCCTCAGCGCTAGGATGCTGCATGAACCGTGCCACGAGCAGGCCACCCCAAATATCAACCTTTCGGAAGGTAAACGGGGTCCGGGGACCCCAGATCGGCTTGTGCGATAGCCTTCAGGTGGGACTGAATACCCCAGGGCAAAATACACCAAAGTGAAAGGCACCCCGCGACATCATCGCGCGCCAGGAGTTAGAGCAGCCATACCAAACGACGATGAGCTCGGGCTCTGATTGCAACTGAGCTGAAAGTCTATTGGACAACCGCTGTATTGACGAGCGTATCGGACCACATGTTGTTGTGTATGAGGGCTGAGCAGCACTCAGAGTGAAGATTTTGGACGACTTGCGAGCAATGGGTGACCGCGCATTGTTTAGGATCTAATAGCGCTTGTCGACGACGCTTGGGTTGCGTCGGATGTGGTCCATAGCTTGGGCGGGTGTGCGGACATTGCCTGCGGTGAGGAAACGGAGCGTCGTCTGCCCTAATGCGGTGTAGGGCAGGTAGGCAGTCTGGAAGTCAACGCCTGGGTGCTTGTCCATATAGGCCACGGATTCTTTGACCTCTGCGAGCACGATAGCCATGGCATTGTCATAGCTGCCTTTCAACACCGTATCTTCGGTTTTACAGTAGGTGTCTGCATGAAATTTCTTGAAGATGCGAGTGTTCTTGAACTGAAAGAGTCTCAGGGGGTTGTCGTCGACAATGATGACACGGCTGAGTAACTCATCGAAAAACCTTAGGTCCTTAGATGGCTCGATTACAGGCCGCCCTTTTCGTGGTTTCTTCACACTCCCAGGCGGCTCTGTCTTCTCCTGCTGAATCAAATGGCTATTGGTCATGATGCCCGAGATGAGCGGACTGTTTGTCAGCGCCTTGCCGTCTAACTCAATCTTGCTCAGGTTGCCAAGGGTGGTGTCATCGAGATTTGCTGAGAAGATCACCACTTTACCACCGAGCGCCACGAGCGCCTTAATGGTCTTCTGCCAGCCCGGCACCATGTAAATGTACTTCATCTTGCCATTATCACGCTTGTAGGCGTGAGTATTGCAGCTCTCGCCTCCCCCGTAATATTGATCGTAGAGTGTCTCATCTAGGTCGAAGACAACGATGAACCGCGCGCCCTTGAGTGCAGCCCGGTCAACACCGCTCTCAAGCGTACCCGACTTCACCATGCGTACAGCTTCTTGAAGGCCCATGTCACCGGCCTTTTTGATGTCAGCGCGGGTCAGATCACGATACGTATTCTGAATCTCGACGGCACCCAAGCGGTCCACGTCGAAACGTTTCATAATCTTTGTGAGATTAAAGAAACGAACATCCCCTTTTTTGCCGTCCGCGTAGCGATCGGTCCACTCCGGTATGGATGGAATCGTGAGCGCATCGATGAGCTTCGTATTAGATGATTCCTTAGTCTCGCCACGCACGGGGGCGCAAGCGAAAGAGAAAGCGAGAACACTCAAGAGTAGCGTACGCATGGCGGGTTGCTCCGAGGCTGTTAGACGAGCGCAAAATACAGGCAGCGGGTAAAATCTCCAAGGTCAAAGTTATGGACAGCCCACAACATCGATGGCTTGGCCTTGAACACCACTCTCACGAATGGCGTCACCAGGCGGGCCGCCATCTGCCGAGCTAAAAATGTTGCCACTGAAAACAGGTTCGGTGTCCGCACAGAGTACGCCGAAGCTTGGCCCGCCATCGCCGCTTTGTCCCGCACCACCAGGTCCACCATCGCCACCGTTACCGCCGTCACCGCCGTCTCCGGGTCCAGCGAGGCCACCGCAGGAAAATGCACGCGCACCTTCCCCACCGCGACCCCCGCGACCGCCGATACCACCGTCGCCGCCAGGACCGGCGTTGCCGCCTCGACCACCTAGGCCGCTCAAAATATCACAGCGTTCAATGCGCACACCCGAGCTGTTAATAAGCAACAATCCAATGCTCGCACCACCATGATGACCGCCGGGTCCACCCGCGCCGCCACAAGCCGCACCGCCGCCGCCGCCGCCATCGCCTGCGCGAGTGCCGATAACAGCCGCACCACCACCACCGCCGCCGCCGCCAGCTGAGGTGCCTGCTGTTCCCGACATGCCGGTAGCGCCGGCACCAACGATCCACTGTCCGTCTATCAGTTCAGACGCGCTGCGACCTTGACCGGGCGCACCTTCGACACCGCTTTGGCCATCGCACCCGCGCCGCCCATCATCACCTGCAGCCCAATCACCACGGTCTCCGCCACGACCCCCACACCCTTCAGGTGCGCCGTCGCGGCCGTCTTCACGATTGCCACCGCGACCGCCATCGCCTCCAGGTGCAGCGCACACACTCTCACCGCCGGCACCGATACCATCGCCGCAATCGCCGCCGTTCTGCCCATCACCGCCCGCCTGGCCCGCTTCACCTTGCGGTCCATCGAGGCCAGGGCCGCCCTCACCAGCGCGAACCACAACCTCGAAGATGTATGCCGCAGATGCGTTACGGACATAGACCCCGACGTTCGCTCTGTCCGTCGCTGCCGCGTCTGAGGTGACGATTTGTAATCTGCCAGCCCGAGTCTCTTGGTCGATGCTGATCGCTGTGAGCCCGCGTACCTCACCCGTATTGATTTGAGCACCGGTGATGGTTGTGAAGACATCCTGGGCCAAGGCCCAGCCCTGGTCTGGCACATAGCCACCGGCGACATCAATGCCCTCGACGAGAGTGATTTGGCCCGGATAAGCACCAACGCTCATCACGATGAGCGCTTTGTTGTTCGCCTGAGCGAACTCGAGCGCCGCACCATAGCGACCAAAAGGCCGTTCTCGGCTTCCATCTGCACCCTCTCCATCGGCACCAGCAACCACGAAGACGGCATCAATGAGGACACCGTCGATTCCATCGCAGTTCGCGTCGACCCCGTCGATGTCTACGCGATCGACCATTTGTCCTGGGTTGATGGCAGATTCGGTGTCATCGCAGTCACCCGTGTTCGCCACATAATCGGCCGGACGCGGGCAAGTTGGCCCCACATTTGCGGCACCGTATCCATCGGAGTCGAGGTCCGGCCACCCTGGGTTAAGGCCTTCATCGGAGGTGCCATCACAGTCATCATCTAAACCTGAACACATCTCTGCGACCGGCAACACTTGCCCTTCGCATTGAGACCATTCACCCATCACACACTGGCTCTCACCGTCACGGCACAGACCCACATTGGCTGTTGGTGCTGGGCCATCGTAGCAGCGCATCGCGAGCGCCTCATCCACTTCACCGTCACAGTCATCGTCCACAGCGTCGCACATTTCAAGTGCGCCGGGATAACGTCGCTCGGCCTGGTCGTCACAGTCTAACTCACGGTCAAAACCATCGCCATCGGCGTCGGCGTCACACACATCACCCGCACCATCCGCATCCATATCCGCTTGCGCCCGATTCGAGACTTCGGGGCAATTATCGTCCACGTTGGGCACGCCGTCACCATCGGTATCGTCGTCAACACAATCGGCCACACCGTCGTCATCTAGGTCTTCTGAACCCTCGTCGGCCATACCGTCACAATCGTTATCGAGGCCATCGCAGCTCTCATCTACTGGCGTCACGGGGTCATCACACTCACCCCATTCGCCTTCGATGCAAGCCTTGCGCCCTGCACGACAAGTGCCCACGCCTTCGTTCGGCGCTTCCCCACATACTTCGAACACAGCCTCATCGACCTGTCCGTCACAATCCTGGTCGGTGCCATCGCAACTCTCGGTGGTGGGCAGGACTTGATTCTCACACTCGCCCCATGCACCGTCGGAGCAGCTCTGGACACCATCGGTGCATGCGCCGCGGCCTTGGGTGCCTGCCGGCCCGTCCCAGCAACGACGCGTGAGTGACTCGTCGACGAGCCCATCGCCGTCGTTATCGCAACCGTCACAGCGCTCATCATCGCCTTCGTTTGGTTCCGGACACCCCATATCGACGGGTATTGCCGCGTCGACCAAGTCCGCTTGCATATCGATGACTGCGATGTCGGGCGTGTCTGCGTCCACAGCGAGCATGCCATCGACGCTGAGGTCACCTGAATCGACAAACTCCGGCGCATCGTCGGTGCACGCGATAAAGGCGCAGCAAATTAAGCATTTAAGTAGGTTTGATTTCATCATACGGCCAACCATTGCGGCGACCGTTCGCTGCTGTCAGGGCGAGGCGACAGTCGGCAGAATCGCGATCAGTGTCGTTGTAAACTAAGCGAACGCGCGCTCTTTGTGCTCCTGCTTTTCTTTGCAGATAATGCACAACTTAGTCACGGGGCGAGCGCGCAAGCGGCGAAAACCAATCCATGCCTCACACTCTTCGCAGGACCAATATTCACCTTCCTCGAGCCGCTCCAAGGCGCCCTCGATCTTGCTCAACAGATGCCGCTCTCGGCCTCGAAGTCGAAAAGACAAATTTTGATTGTAGTCCGCGCTCGCGAGGTCCATCTCATCGGCCAGGTCCTCCTGGTCGACCGTCATTTCCTCGGTGAGCGTACGCTGCGCGTTCTTCATCAGGCGCTGGCGCTCACTGAGCAGCAATGTGCGGAATTCTTCAGTGCGCTGTTCGAGCAGGTCAGCGGGCACACCATCGTACCCTTCGTCTTCTCGATTATCCCCTGGTAAGACTTTGTCTGACATATCTATCTCTCTCTTTGTAAACCGAGCGGTATCCCTAGAGTATCAAAGACTACTATGGGATTCGTGCGCCCTATTGTATAGGCTTTTTTTCTCGCGTCTAGTGCTCAGATCGGTGATTTTCGCTCTTGAGGCCCCCGTCGTGGGGCTTCATGGTCAACTCAATGAGTCGGAGATAGGTTTTGATACGGCACCAAATCGGATTTCTCGCGCTCATTCTGAGCATCTCTGCCTGCTCGAAGGGCTCGGGTCGCAGTGTGTCCACAAACGATGCGATGCACCCGATCGGAGACACCGCAATCGTCTCTACCGACAGCGAAGTCGCCGACGCTGGTATGCCCCCCACCGCCGATGGCGGCCCGCAACCCACCGCTGATGCAGGCCCTGATTCGCCGGTGGTTGGGTTCATCGCTGACACACTGACCTACCGACCAATCGGCTATGCAGACGACCGTACACTACCTGTCTACCTTTGGTATCGGGGGGCTCGGAAAACAGATACACCGGCCATCCATCTCTTTTTGAATCCCGAGAATGCCTACGAGGATGCGCAACCGGTCGACCAAGACCCAGCACCGCTCATTGTGTTCTCACACGGACGCAGGGGATTTGGCGCCTACAGTTATTTCATCGCCGAGTATTTCGCGCTCCAAGGCTTTATTGTCGCCGCAATGGACCACACAGGTGAGCGGATCGCAGACCCGATTCCACCCGAAGACATCTACAGCCTGCGGCCTCAGGACTTGAGCGCTTTAATCGACCATGCGCTCAACCTACCAGATGATCACCCGCTCTCCGGTTCAACAGATGGCCGCGTCATCGCCGTAGGGCATAGCATCGGTGGCTACACGGTCTTTGCTGCAACCGGCGCTCAGTATGACCTCGACTTTTGGACGGCCACCTGTGCTGACGGCAGCGATGATACGTTCTGCCCGAATTTAGCGACGGAAGGCGAGCGTTTTGCCCACGGTTATGCCGATCCACGAATCGACGTGGCGATCCCCATCGCGCCAGGTGATTACGATCTCTACCGAGGTGGGCTTAACACCCTCCAATGCCCAACGCTGCTCATCACCGGTGAGAGAGACCAAAACACAGGCTTCAATGGACAGAACGAGCAAATCTGGGATGACTTCGAAGGTGTTGAGCATCGTCGAGTATCTTTTACGACCGCCGGGCACTTCAGCTTTACGAATCTGTGTGATTTTATTGGCAGCCTCGGCACAGATGATGGCTGTGGCGAGATGAATTTGCCTGTATCGGAGGCACACGCTGTGACACTGGAGTACATGCATGCTTTCATTCGACGGCACCTCTTTTCCGACGAGTCCGATGCCGCGCTCCTCGATGGTCAACTCAGCCTACGGGACGATGTCCGGCTGATGAAAAAGGACTGAGAACAAGAGTATGTCTGAGAACGAACTGCCAAACCCAAGGGATATCTTACCGCATCGAGAGCCGTTTCTATTTGTAGAGCAGGTCACCCGCTGCGATGGTGAAACGGTGGAAGCACACTACACCTTTGAAGCGAATGACTTCTTCAAAGGCCATTTCCCTGGGCAACCCATCGTCCCAGGCGTTGTGCTCCTCGAAGGATTGGCGCAAACTCTTGCGTATCTTGCCCTGCGCAGAGCGGGTCCAGGCAAGGTATTTCTGACCGGTGTAGAGCAGTGTAAATTCCGCCGCATGGTTCTGCCAGGGGAGCGGGTTGATTACTCGATTACGGTCAAACGAACACGACTCAAGATGGTGATCGCCGACGGAGAGGTACATTGCGGGGGCGCGCTTGTGTGCAAGGCCGAATTGAGGGGCATTATCGAATCAGAGGCGCCCTCTAAGCCGAGTTCCACGTCAACTTAAAGCCCGCCTCACTCAGCCACTGCGCTTCTTGCTTCAAATCGGCGCGAGTCAGTGGCTTCTCTTTAATCCAATCGAGTGGGAACTTGAGTTTGATTCGGTTGCCATCTACGCGCAGGCCAATGTGTGGGCGTGGTCGAGGGCTACGGGTACGCAAGAGACGAGTCGCGAGCCTGAACAACACGATGAGGCGCAGGGTCGGCTCTATCTGATGGCCCACTAAATCTTGGATGCGCTCAACCACGAGCTTACGACGCTGACCCAGTATGAGAGCCGCCAGCTGCGTCTGCTCTGTGCGAGAGAAACCAGCCATGTTGGTATGGGCGACGAGATAAGCCCCGTGACGGTGATAACCGGTGTAATTGACCGTCTTTCCGATCTCGTGCAGCAGCGCTGCCCATTCCAGCAGCTTCCGGTTGTCTTCGGACTCCATCTCCCAGTGCGGGAACGCCTGCCCCGCAAGGGCATGGACGAGATTGCGCACCCTCTCAGCTTGGCGCTGATCCACCGCGTATCGTTGCTGCAAGCGTCTCACCGTCTCATCCCGCACATCTTGGTCGCGGACTCGACCGAGTAGATCGGCGATCACCCCCTCCCGCAATGCTGAAGACGACGCGCGCATTTTCTCAATGGATAAACTTCTAAACAGGCCATACAGAATGCACAACCCACCGGTGATCACGGCGGCGCGCTCAGGCTTGAGCCCGAGTGATACGAGTTCATCGGCGTGGCCAATCTCCACGGCTCGGTCGAGTAACCACCGCAACCCCGCCAAGGTGATATCGTCCGAGTGGGCACCACGCTGCGAGAGTAGGTCTTGGATGGCGTTGATGGTACCGGATGAACCCACAGCAACTTCCCACCCGATGGCTTTAAACGGTCGATGCAGACTTCCGAGCTCTAGACGCGCTGCGATAACAGCGTGTTCGATGCGCTCGTGCGTAATATGACCATCGGGAAAGAATTTACGGCTAAACTCTACGCAGCCCATATACAAACTGTCGGCACGGATGATATCGGCGCCATGACCGATGATGCACTCGGTGCTACCACCGCCGATATCCACCACCAAACGACGCCGTGTATCCGATTCGAGATTTTCACACACCCCGCGATAAACTAAGCGCGCTTCTTCCTGTCCCGAGATAATGTCGATTGGATAGCCTAAGGCGGTCTCTGCGGCCCGGGTAAAGGCCTCGCCATCGGCCAGTTTTCGAAAGGTGTTGGTGGCGCAAGCGCGCACGTTCTCGACGGGAATATCCACCAGTCGTTGACCAAAATTCCGAAGGCACTTCAAGGCCCGTTGCCGCACGTGCGGCTCAAGCATTCGCGCCGCCGTCAGCCCGGCCGCGAGGCGAACCCGTTTACGAATCTTATCGACGACATGAATCTCATCATCAACGACGCGGACCACGAGCATATGGAAGCTGTTTGAGCCTAAATCAATGGCCGCGTATTGATCACTCAAAACGATTCGTCCGTTCTCTGGCCATTCATAACGCCACCAGAACATAAACGGTGGCGATCGCGATCTGCAAGAGCGCATAGGGGGCGGCGACTTTGACAAAGCCTGCAAACGACATCTTGAGTTTATGCTTATGCATAATGGTGACCGCGACGAGCGTCGAGGCACTGCCAATGGGCGTAATATTACCACCCAGGTTCGCACCAAAAATGACCGTCCACCAAAGCGCCGAGTCCTCAGGTGTATTCAGACTCCCAAGAATTTTAGCAAGCATCGCTGCGAGCGGAATGTTGTCGGTCACCGAGCTAAAGCCCGCGGCGCTTGCGAGCATGAGCGCACTGCCCGTGGTCTGTCCCAACCCGATGATCCATTGAAGCCCATGCCCGATAAGCGCGAGCACACGGGCATGTTCCATGACATTGATCACCACGAATAGCGCTGCGAAGAAGCCGAGTAGGTCCCAATCGACAGCACGATAGAAGCGGTCGACTTCGGACTTGTATCGAATGAGCATAATCACCGCAAAGCTGAGCGCGACGAATGACATGCCTAGGTCTTTAATCCAGGGCAGCACCGATGTCATCGCGATCACGATGATAAACAGTCCGGTCATCAAGGCGCTGAAGCGGAAGAATCGCGGCGACTCAATGCCGTCTGTTTCGTCAAACTCTGCGATCGAGCGCAGGGCTTCATCACGCTCCGCGTCTGTGGAGAGCGCGTTGATCTTGAATTGCCGCGAGCCGATGTAGATGGTGATCGCCGCCGCGACCACCACATAGGGTGCAGCGACAACAAAGAAGGTCACGAAACTGATATTCGCGGCCGTCCCAACGATAATATTTGGCACGGAGCTAATCAGGGTGAGTAGGCCACCCACATTGGTGAGCAAGCCCTCGATAAGCAAGAACCCCAGTAAGAGCTCTCGACGCCCCAGACGTTCAAGGCTGACCACTGTCAGCGAGCCAACAATGATCATGGCGGTGACGTTGTTAAGCACGGCCGAGAACAAGACGGTCATCAGTCCGTACAACCACAAGAGCTTTCGTGGGTCGCCCTTTGAAAACTTAGTGAGCTTCAGCGCGATCCAAGTAAACAAACCGGACTGACTGGTGACGTCCACAAAGATGCTGGAGCCCAAGATGATACCAATAACTGACCAATCCACACCTTGAAGAAAGACGGGTATATGCAAGGGCTCACCAAAAACATTGGTGACATGGCCGATCGGCAAGATGCCAAAGGCCGCCCCCAGCAGCACAGAAACGCTCGCGAACAAACCAGCGATGAGCGACTTCTTCGCATGGATCTTCTCTTCAAACGCGAGGCAAAGAATCAACCCCACAAGCACCGCGGTGAACAGCAATGTCGTGGTCATCGAGATCTCTGCATGTTCAGCCATAGCCGTCGTCGTCGCGATCATGAAAGCCACCTCAAATGAACAAGAGCGGTGTTTGGTTAAACTCGATGGCCAAGGGATATGCGAGGCCGTGCATCGCGAGCTGGTCGTCATCTTTTGTGTTCATAATGATGAGATCTACGTCGTGCTTGCGGACCAGCTCTTGATAGACCTCAACGTGATGACCCCACAGCACTTGTGAAGCAACTCGATGACCACGCGCTTCCAGCGCGGTGATACAACTGCTGATATAATCGGTCGCGTCTTTAATGAGGCGGGCCCGAATGCTTTCTCTCGCACGGCTCGTGTCGATGTGGGCAATTTTCCCAATGGCGGCCATGTAACGTTCAAACACAGAGTCGTCTTCAACGTGGGCCAAAATCAGCCGGGCATCTGCGGGCAGTACTCTGGCAGCGAAGCTGACCAAGCTGTCATCACCACTCAAATGGTCTGTGACCGCCATAACCGTTTTGGGTTTGTCGCGATGATTTGCGGCACTGTGGTGCGGCAGCAACAAAACCGGCGCATCAGTGGCTTGGGTCAGCATCTCGACGCAATCGCCTAATCCGGGTACCCAATCGGCATCGGCGGACGAACGTCGGAAGCAACACAATAAATCGGGCTGTTCATTTTGTACGTGCAGGAGAAGCGCTGCGAGGCCATTCGCCGAGGTATCAAAATGTGTCCAGCGAATCTGCGCATGAGTGGGGAGGCCTGCTAGGTAATTTCTTGCAGTCCGTTCCAATCTCTGTGCGTCTGCCTCTGTCGACTCCACCAGGCAGACCCTGAGGATGTCAGCCCCTGCCTCTTTAAAGCGGTCTTTTGCTGCGGCGCGAAAAACGCTCTCAAACTGATCGATATTCGGCATGCCTAGTGCCCCAAAGCTTCCCGGTAGGCGACCGGATACCACGGCGAGGCTCTTCACTCAACGGCCAACGCGGGATTCGAATACACATCTCGGACACTGAAGAGTACATCCGCTTTGGTCAGTTTTTTCAGTCGGGACGCTTCCAGGGGTTGATTTCCAAGACGGAGCCGAGTCTTCTGAGCATGTAGCAGCGGGAACCGGGGAGCAGTCATCATGTCATCTACCGAGACGACACCTAAGCGTATCGGCCGATACGATGTGCTCGGCGAACTCGGCGGTGGCGGTATGGGAGACGTGTATCGCGTGCAAGACTCTGTGACGCGGCGCGAGCTCGCGTTAAAAGTCCTCAAATTCACCTACCCGCGAGCCCTCCATTATTTCAAGCGCGAGTTTAGAGCCGTCGCCTCCTTATCTCATCCCAACCTTGTGGCACTCTACGATTTGCATTTCGAGGACGAGCAATACTTCTACACGATGGAATTGATCGAAGGGTGCGATCTCTATGTGTTCGTGAATGGTCATAATCGGGTCATCACAGAGCTCGCGACGCTTTACCAACCCGCACGCCTAGACCGCTTGAAACGAGTTCTCGTTCAACTATTGCGCGGCCTGTGTTTTCTCCACGACCATAAGCGTGTTCACCGCGACATTAAGCCGTCAAACATTCTTGTGGATCGCGAACATCGAGTCCGCCTCGTGGATTTCGGCATCGTCAAAGAGCTGATCCCCGCTGGCGAAGGGCAGAGTCTATCGCAGGTCTTTGGCACATCCACCTACTTCAGCCCGGAACAATCACAGGGGTCGAACGTCGGTCCAAAGGCGGATCTATATTCGGTGGGTGTTCTGCTATATGAATTGCTGTCGGGCCGACCACCGTTCACCGGGTCAAGCGCCGATGTCGCACTCAAGCACCGTCAGGAACCACCACCACCCCTGCCCCAGGAATCTGAGCTCAGTGCGCTGTGCATGGCGCTGCTGAGGAAAGAGCCAGACGCCAGACCGACGGCACGCGAAGCGCTCGCGATGATCCGCGTTGACGCGGCGAGTATCTCCCAGACATTTGAATTTATCGGGCGTGTCCATGAGCGGCGCGTACTACACGATGCCCTCGTCGACGCGAGGGACTCCGAGGGACGTGTCGTCGTGGTCGAAGGGCAGTCTGGCTTTGGCAAGACGGCGCTACTAGACCATTTCGCTTCGAGCGCGCGGCTGCTCGGCGCGACCGTGTTCACGGGCACATGCGTCCAACGCGACCACGTACCCATGCGTGGACTCGACACGCTGGTTGAACGTCTTGCTGAAGCTTTTCGACGAGAGACTGCCCAGATTATGCGTCGGCTCGAGGTCGGCGAACGTGCAGCACTCATCGACGCGTTTGGATTCTTGGGGGAGCTGCTCCCTGAAGAAGAGCATGGAATCGACGACGGCCGCACGACGCCGGCGTCGGGATTACACCGCTGGTTAAGCAACCTCGCGCATAAGGGTCGGCTGCTCTTGCTGGTTGTGGAACATCTGCACCTCGCCGATGAGTCTGTATGCGACGTCTTGGAGAACTTGCTATCGGGCGGTTCGCTTCCACCGATACTGATGGTGTTGACAGTGCAGACGGAGCGCGTGGAAAAAGGTGGTCGCCTGGATGATTTCCTGGAATTCGTCTACACGCGTCCGCAAAGCCGCCGCATTGCGCTCAGACCCTTCAGTCAGGACGAGACGAGACATTACTTGCGCGTTCATATGCAACCGCCTCCGCTTTGGCTCGCGGAGTATATACAAAGCGAGACATCAGGTAATCCACTGCTCGTCTCGAGTATGGTCAATGCGTTAAAGGACGATGTACACGCAGCGCCGCCAACGCTCGAACAAACCATCGAACGTCAACTCAAGAAACTTGGGCCTGATGCACAGGCGGTTGTCACGGCACTCGCTGTAAACGGCGAGCCTGTGACCGTCGCGACCATGCAAGATGCAACGGAACTAGATGGACGACGCCTGTATGAAGCGCTCAAGCATCTCTCCGCTGCTGATGTCGCTGATCTGATGACCACAAGCGACGGCCAAGCCTACGTTGTGGGCGCCCATGAACCCATGATGCAGGTCGTCTACCAGCAAACCAGCAAAGCGAAAGCGTGGCATGAGAAACTCGCCATCGCCCATGAACGCAACCGTGGTCCGGCGAAACTGATTCGCCATCATTGGCAGGTGATTGGCGCTGAGGTGAGAACGGAGCGCTATGCACGTGAAGAAGCGAGAAGGGCACGCACTGATGGTAATCATCCACGTGCCGTAGAGATGATTCAGCTTGCTATCGAGACCATCAAAGATCCAGAGACGCTCAGTGACCTATGGGCCGATTTAGCAGACAGTCTGGCACGCTGCGGCCAACACGCTCAAGCCGCCAGTGCCATCGGTCAACTCGAGAGCGTAGATCCGGAACGGGCGTATTCAATGCGCGGTCGACGTTGCCATTTTCACCTACTTGCGGGACAACTCGCCGAGTTCGAGGCACACGCGATCGACTTACCCGCCATCGCGCATGTGCCACTTGCTGAATCGCTTGTCAGCTTACTACCCGAAAAAGCTCGAGTCTTCGCAGATGGCCATAAGGAACCTTGGGCACAGCTGGTAGTGGTTCAGATACTTGCCCAATCCAATACGGACGGCGATCACAAAGAGGCGGAGAGACTGCTTAACTGGTGTGCCGAGAACATCTCCGATGAAGGTCCTGAATGGGCCGGTCAGTTTGCCCTTGCCGAGAGCGAATATCTCCGTGCGATCGGCCATGCCGACGATGCCGTTGACCGCCTGCAAAGTGTTCTTGAGCGCATCGGCGACCAAACAAGCCTCGACACACTGATTATCGCCCGTCTCAAATTGTCGCTTGGCCGCGCGCTGCTCGACAGCGGGCATGTTGGCACAGCCCGTCGCCAAATGGGCAACCTCTTGCGAGAGGCGAGGCGACAGCGCCTGCCGAGCATTCGAGCACTTGCGAGCATCATTCAAAGCCAAGCTGTGATTCTGGCGGGCGATGCCCGTGTCGGTAACAGCTTCATCGAGGAAGCGGGACGCGCACTACCAGCGAGCCCCATCGCAATTCCCCATGCTCGCCTCCAACTCGTTCGAGCGCGCCATGCGCTGCTCAATCATCAATGGACGGAGGCGCAGGAGATTTTATCCGGCCTCGAAGGACAACCAGACCTCGCCAAGCACAGTGACATTCGCGAGCTGCGACGCGAACGCGGCATCATCGGAGTACAAGCGTTTATTGGCCAAGCACTGGAGCAATGGGCTGCGAACAGGTCCTTTCCGAAGCCACCGAGTCACTTGACCCGGCTCACCGCATCGATTCGACCTCGCGCAACCGACCTATTGGTGATCTTGCGTGCCTTCGATGCGCTACACGACAACCGCACTCAAGAGGCCCTCGACGTATTCACCCAGCTGCTCAATGAACGGATGACGACGAATGCCATCGTGCGGGCTCGACTTCATGGACTCCGCAGTCTCGTCCGACATCATCTCGGACGGGGCGGTCGGAAAGACTGGCAAATTGCGGTTGATGTGCTCAGGGGCGTCGATGCTGCCCTGCCACCGGAACTGACAACCATTAAGACGCAGTGGGCCGAGTTAAATGACGATGCATTCATCACATAGGGGCGTCTGTGCACTCGTGCGAAGCCGCGTGCGTCACCGTGTAGAGAAAGACGGTATATCGGGAATCGCGTCAAGGTCTTCGTGTGGAGAATCAAGCGACAACGAGGCAAATTTCTCAAACAAGATCTCGCCTCGATAACGCAGGCTCACCTTCAGTACGTATCGACTCTCCGCATCGAGTTCAACACCATCGAGGGGTAGTGTTCTTGGGCGTTCGCCTTGGACAAACACTTCAGTCTTGTCAAGCTGTGCTTCACGCATCTCCTGCGTTTCGCTCGCGAGAACTCGACCATCGAGGTTGAGGAGCGAATAAGTCCACTCGACTGCGTCGACGCCGTCCGCATCAGCGAGCCCCAGTAGATATTCAAAAACGAAATCGAGTCCTTGCTCACCCTCACTGCCTATCGAGATAGATGCGCTTGAGATTCGAGCCCGGACTTCCCTCGCGTTACCGTCGAGATCATTTTCGACCAGGCAGGCCGCTGTGGACATGATAAGGCCCGCACCAAGTATTAATCGAATGAGCACGCAGCTCCCCCTGAACACAAAATATGCGCTGAGTGTAACTTGGGTTTAAAGTCCCGTCCACTCGCTGTTCGGTGGACGCACAGCATTGTCAGGTATCGCATCTGAGATGCATGTCTCAGCGGTCACTCGACAGAAATTCTAAGGTCGCTCTCAAAACAGCCTCGCCACCGGCTAAACAGTTCGCTAGGGTGTGGACTTTGGGACTGAAATGACAAGGAGGAATCAAAGGTGGCACAGCTGCAGGAGCAACTTCTCAATGAGAGCAATCGTGCCGGCTTCGTCGATGACTGCGTGGGCGTCGTCGAGGCTGAAGTGGCGAGTAAATCAGGTATGGGTGGCCTCGTCATTAAGACGGCCTTCAAGACCGTTAAGGCCGTAAAGCCAGGCATTATCCCTGACGTCGTCAACGTCTTGTTGGATGATTTCGTCGAACAGCTCGAGCCATTCTATGAGACCTACCAAAATAGCGGCTCGGGAGATATCCGTGGATTTCTTGTCAAAGACGCAAACGCAGTCGCCAATGCGCTACTGGCGATCACGGACCGTCGCGCCGAACGCAGTCGGCATAAAACCCTGGTTAAGGCATACAACAAGCTGCGACCACAGGGACAAAAGCAAGTGGTCACAGCCATGCCCCGCATCGGAGATATGCTCGCAGCCAGAGGTCTTTAGGGAGGCGTGATATGAATGAATCGAACCCTGTCGGCTTATCGCCATTCGGACACGACGTCGGTGAGGCGATCACCCGCGTAAAGTCGGAGGATGGCCTCGCCTATTTTGGTCATTTTGGGGTAGACGAAGGGCTGCTGCGCGCGAGCTTTGATAAGGCGCTCTCTCGAGGCGGCGACTGGGCTGAGTTATTCTTCGAGCATCGAATCGGCCATCATGTGGGCCTACAAGATGGTGCTGTCAACCGCGCGTATTCGGCCATCTCACTCGGCGTTGGGATTCGTGTCATCAGAGGAGATCAGACCGGCTATGCATACACCGAGGATTTATCGCGAAGCTCCGTCTTAAACGCCGCGAGCACGGCCGCAGTTGTCGCAGAAGGCAACGCCAAGCCTGGGCCTCAATCTTTCGATGTGACGCCAACGCCTGACCGATATCCCATCAACGTCGATTGGGCGAGTGTCGGTATCAGCCAGAAAATGCCGATCTTGCAATCGGTCAATGACCGACTCTTCGCGGCCGACAATCGCATCCTAAAGGCCGAAGTTGGATTCGCCGACAGCGAAAGCGCGGTCTTGGTTGTGGACTCGAACGGCGCCATGAGATTCGACCGGCAACCGATGACCCGAATCAGCGTCAACTGCACAGCCGAAATGAATGGGCAACGCGAGAGCAACAGCATGAACCTCGCGGGTCGCCATGGTTTTGATTATTACACGGATGCGCGCTTAGATTGGCTGGTCAATGAAACCGTCGACCGCACAACCTTCTTGTTTGAAGCAAAACCTGCGCCGGCTGGCGCCCTACCCCTCGTGCTCTCGGCCGGTTCTTCAGGCATTTTGCTACACGAAGCCATCGGGCACGGTATGGAGGCGGACTTTAACCGCAAGAACATCTCGGTCTACAGTGATAGGCTTAACCAAAACATCGCGCCCAAAGATGTGACGATCGTTGATGATGGCACCCAAGCGAATGCGCGCGGTTCGATCAATATCGATGACGAAGGCGCCGATGGGCAACGCACGGTGCTCGTGGAGAACGGGGTCCTGCGGACCTATATGCACGACCGCATCAGCGCACAGTATTACGGGGTTGAGCCGACGGGCAATGGCCGTCGGCAATCCTTCAGGCATGCACCGCTCCCCCGCATGCGAAATACATACATGATGCCTGGGCCAAACACGCCAGAAGAGATTATTGGGTCGGTCAAACGTGGTATCTATGCCAAGACCTTCACCAATGGTCAGGTGATGATCGGAGCTGGTGACTTCACGTTTTACATCAAGACCGGCTACCTCATCGAAGATGGTAAACTGACACAACCCATTAAAGACACCAACATCATTGGGAACGGGCCAGACGTCCTCCAAAAGACCGATATGGTGGGCAACGATTTTGAATTCGACGAAGGCGGCTGGGTCTGTGGCAAAGACGGCCAGTCGGTGCCTGTCTCACTCGGAATGCCGACAGTGCGCGTCTCCGAGATCACCATCGGCGGTATCAACGGGGAGGCGAAATGACGGCATTACTTGAAGCCGCCCAGCAGGCCGTTGAACTCGCTGCCTCAGCCGGCGCAGATGCTTCATCGGTGGCGATCTCTCGCGCACGCGGTGTGGACCTCGAATGGCGCGACGGCGAGCTCGAAAAAGTCACGGAAAAGACACGTCAATCTCTCTCAGCTGAGATCTTTGTCAACGGCCGCTACAGCGCCAGCTCGACCAGCGATTTAAGGCCGGAGGCCCTGAAAGTATTTTTTGATAATGCCGTCGAGATGACGCGTCTCCTAGAACCTGACCCGCATCGAGGGCTACCCGACGCCGAGGGTTACGAAGGCCGAGCAGATATCGATCTTGAACTCTTCGACGAGAAAGCCGAATCAGTGGATAGCGTGTTGCGTAAGGAGCGCGTGCAAACCCTCGAGCAGAGCGTCAGAGAACATGCTGCGGGCCTCAACATTGTGTCGGCCACCGCAAGCATCAGCGATGGCATTGGTCAAAGTGCGAGGGTACATTCCAATGGCTTCATCGGCGAACGCAAGGTGAGCAGTTTCTCAGCGTCATCGATGCTCACCTTACTCGATCAAGATGGTCGTAGGCCGATGGGATGGGAATATACCTATCGACGCCATCAATCAGATCTCGATTCCTTTGACTGGATCGCGCGTCGCACGGCTGAGCGCGCTCGCTGCCAGCTCGGTGCCGGACGGATCAAGACAGGGAAGTACAAACTTGTGGTCGATAGCCGAGCAATGCCACGTTTATTGGGTGCACTGCTCGGCCCCATTTCGGGCGCATTGATTCAGCAGCGTCGGAGCTTGTGGGAAGGCAAACTCGGTGAACGTATCACCAGTCCACTGCTGACGATTTACGATGAGCCTCATCGACCGCGGAGCCTAGGGGCAGCCCTCTGGGATTCCGATGGCTTTGCCACGCGACGTCGACCGCTGATAGAAGAAGGCGTGTTGTCGACCTATTTGATCGATCAATACTACGCCCGAAAGATGGGGGTTACGCCTACAGGCGGCGACACCCACGAGTTGGCCTTTGCACTCGGTACAACCGATTTAAACGGACTCGTCAGCGATATCGGTGACGGTCTGCTTATCGAACGTTTCTTGGGCGGCAATAGCAATGAAACAACCGGCGACATCAGTCTCGGCTGCGCCGGTCGCGTCATCCGCAACGGTGTGGTGGCTGAGCCCTTTGCAGAGGCCAACCTCGCCGGTCATTTTGGCGAAATTTGGGAACGATTACTCGCACTCGGCAACGATCCAAATCCAAATAGCTCGTCTGGCTGCCCAAGCTGCGCCTTCGATGCTGTGCAATTGTCTGGTACCTAAAACAACACGATGTACGCTTCACCTGGAAAACTGAACAGAGGCAAATATGATCAAACCAAATGAAGACCCGTTCGCACTCGCAAAAGAGCTCTCAGGCTATCACTTAATCGATGGCGCACTCGTGCCTGCAATCTCGGGGACGACTTTTGATGTGGTGAACCCAGCAACCGGTGCAGTGATCGGCCAAGCTGCAGCCGGCGACGCCCAGGATGTTGATGTCGCCGTGGCGAGTGCGAAAGCTGCCCAACTTGAATGGCAGCGGCGAAGCGCACGGGAGCGGGGCCGACTCATCACCGAGTGCGGCCGCATCCTAGAGAATCACGTGGAAGAACTCGGTCGACTCGTTGCCCTCGAATCAGGAAAAGCGCTCCGCACAGAGAGCCGTGTCGAGGCCTCAATTCTCGCTGATACTTTTGCCTACTTCGGCGGCCTTGGCTCCGAACTGAAGGGCGAGACAATCCCCTACAGCCCAAACTCGCTCACCATGACACTGCGGGAACCAGTGGGTGTTGTTGGCGCGATCATTCCATGGAACGTACCCATGTACCTGATGGCGCTCAAAATTGCGCCGGCGCTCGTCGCAGGGAACACGGTTGTGGTCAAATCATCAGAGGAGGCACCGCTATGTTGTCTTCGTGTATGCCAGCTCTTGGCCCAGATTCTACCTGCGGGCGTGTTCAACATACTCAGCGGTGACGGCCCTGTTTGCGGTGGACCTGTCGCAGCGCACGACGATGTCGCCAAGATCAGCTTCACAGGTTCCGTTGAAACAGGTCGAATCATTCATCGTGCGGCGGCCGAAAAGCTCGTCCCGGTCACTTTAGAACTCGGCGGCAAAAGTCCGATGGTCGTCATGCCTGATGCCGATCTGGAGCAGGCGGTCCAGGGCGCTGTGACAGGCGTCCGTTTTACCCGTCAAGGTCAGTCGTGCACAGCGGCGAGCCGCATATTTGTCCACCGATCACTCATCAATGAATTCGTCGAGCGCTTGGTCGCTGCTGTGAACAGCATGAAAATGGGTGACCCACTCGATGACACCACAGACATTGGCACCATCGTATCGCCTGCCCAATATCAGCGCGTGCAAAGCTACCTGGATTTAGCTCGTTCGACAGAGGGTGCCATGATCCATGAGTGTTCGAGTCTGCCCGACGACCCCGCGCTCGCGGATGGGTTATTCGTCCGCCCAGCGATCATTACCGGCGTTCAGAATGACCACCGTCTATCGAAAGAAGAGATCTTCGGCCCGGTTACTTGTGTGATGCCATTCGATACCTACGAGGAGGCGATTGAACTCGCCAATACAAGCGATTATGGACTCGCTGCAACCATCTGGACTCAAGACCTGAAGGCTGCGATGAGAGCGATTCATGAGCTCGAGGCAGGCTTCGTACAGGTGAACCAAAACGTCGTCGTCCAGCCGATGCTCCCCTACGGCGGTGTAAAAACGTCGGGTATCGGGAAGGAAGCTTCACTAGATGCGATGCTCGAACACTTCACTCATCGAAAAACGGTCATCATCAATCTGCAGTAAGCGAGTCGATGAGACAGCTCAATACACATCCTTGAGGTAACGCTTCTGGGCCTGCAGATCCTTCAGAAATGTGGCCGCATCATCGAAGCTCAGGCGACCAAACTCCTGGCAAATCCTGATCAGTGTACGCTCTACATCTTTTGCCATTCGCTGTTTGTCACCGCAGACGTAGATCACCGCGCCAGCCTCTATCCACCGAAAGATCGCACGCCCATTCGCATACAGTCGATCTTGAACGTAAATTTTGTGTTCTTGGTCACGTGACCACGCAAGGTCAAGACGTGCGAGTAGGCCTTCATTGCGCCACTGAATCAGCTCATCTCGGTATAAGAAATCCATGGACTCATGAGGCGCGCCAAAGAACAACCAGGATTGACCGCTGGCACCTCGCGCCTCGCGCTCTTGCAGAAAAGCTCTAAACGGTGCGATGCCTGTCCCCGGACCGATCATAATAACGGGCACATGGTCTTCGCAAAGTAAGAAGTCCCGCGTGCGTTGGATATAGACCGCAAGCTCGACGCCGGGGCCTGCCCGCTCACCGAGGAAAGTGGACGCAACCCCCTTACGCGATATGCCATGCAAATCATAGCGCAGCACATTCACGGTGAGGTGTATCTCGTTTGGATAGGCCTCAGGGCTCGAGGAGATCGAATATAGTCTCGGCGCAAGGGGCTTTAGACAGGCCAGAAAGGCGTCCCCATCCAAGTGTATCTGAGCCGCCATGAGGAGATCTATCACATGATGATTTGCGCAATAC
Source organism: Bradymonadia bacterium (assembly GCA_049889275.1). Lineage (GTDB taxonomy): Bacteria > Myxococcota_A > Bradymonadia > UBA7976 > UBA1532 > UBA1532. The sequence continues at coordinate 80,120 of JBMHDS010000016.1, forward strand.
GACCGAACCGAGTCGGCGTCCGCAAAACGCGCCTTCAAGCTCGAGTTCGTCGACCGCTTTAAGATCAGGTCGATCAACCGACGGTCGATTTGCATCACATCTTTCTTGTAGATGAGCACATCCTTGATGGCATAATGTAGCCCGTCAAATTCGACTGAATGATTTCGTTTGAGTCCGACGGCGGACAGAATTCTGCGAACGAGATCCGGACAGTTACGCGCGAAGACGCCCAAGGCGTCACCCGCACGATATTGGAGTTCAGTGTGTTCGATGTCGATCGCGACATGCCTGGTCTCTTTATCCGATGTGGGGTGATTGAGATTCACATTCTGTAATACCGAGACCGTCGCGGGATTTTTGCGCGTGCCGCTTGGCGACGGTGTTTTTTCGCGGACACTTCGGTTCGGCGATGGCGTTGATTGGGCGCTTTGCTTTGGAGGCTCGCTGATGGACGGCATATTCACTGAAGCTGAGACGCTGTCATACACGCTCTCGTCGTCGGCCGGCTCGCCTAACACGTCGGCGGGCGGCAGCTGCTCGATGACACGGTCGAGCCATCCGGCCCAGGGGGCCTCGAAATCCGTATCACAGTCGACGCGTGCAACCAGCGGCTTCGCGCTGAGTTCCTTCAGACGCCGATCAAAATCCTTCCCACACTGGCAAAAATGTTCATAGTCGGAGTCTCCGAGCGCGCAGACGCTGTAATTTAGACCCGGCAAACTCGGCGCGCCCGGCCCCATGAGCTCTTCAAAGATAACCTCTGCGTTCGACGGGGGTTCACCATCGCCAAAGGTGCTCGTGATCACGAGCGCGTATTCCATTTGGGTGAGATGTACACACTCAACATCGGCCATGTCGATGGCTTCAGCGCTGTAGCCGAGCTCCCCAAACCGAGCTGCCGACCGCTGCGCGAGCCCTTCGGAGTTATAAGTCTCAGTGCCGTATAAAATATAGATCGTCGTCATGCCACTCTTCACCGTGGTGGCTCGATAGATTCAGTCGAGCACACTACTTCCGATGTAATGATACACCGGCGCGAAGGAAAGCGTAACTATCTCCGCCCGGGACTGCCTTCGCCGCCTGCACCGTACTCATCACGCCCGGCACGCCACGTGGCCCCGTTGCTATTGTCACCGCTGAGCGCGCGCAGCTCAAGACTTTGACCGGTGTCGCGCTGAGGCCAAGGCGACTCATCGTCATATCGAACTTGGTCGACGAGCACATTGTCTGCATTGAAGAGTAGTAAGGACCCGCTGCCGTTACTGAGTTGGAGTTCACCGAGGGTTGCGTCAGCTCGAAGGCCACCATTTTCGTCACGGTCGCGTGAGCCGGCGACGACCAAGAATTCACCGGGCGCCAGGCGACCAGACAGATCCACACGTAGATCGGCGCAATTTTGCAACCACCAACCATCGAGTGATATGCTGCTCGACTGCGGGTTATAGAGTTCAACGAATTCACGGCCGACATCACGACCCCGAGGGTCATCCTGAATCTCTGAAATCACCAATTGGCCCGTCTCCGGCGCGCCTTGTTCCACGACACACTCCGATGCCTCACATTTGTCAGGTATGCCGTTACAATGAATCGCAACGATGTCGGCGTCGCTCCGAGGTCTTAGTTTCTGGGTCTCAAAGCTGAAGTGAAGCACACCGACTGCGCGCTCGATAAAGTCACCGCGAGCAGGCTCGTACGCGAGCCCGACCTCATCCTCGATACGCAGGCCGCCCTCGACCACAAACATGTCGAAATCACGTGGGCAGTCCGGCGCCGTATTACGCACTGGGACACTTCCAATCGCAAGCAAGACAGACTCCAGTGCTTCAGTCAGATCACCCCCATCGGCGATGCGCGAGGGGTCGGCAACCAAGAGTGGCTCTGGAGACTGGCCCTGGCCTAGAATGTCATATCCTCCGCTCTCGGGTGACAATTGCATCTCTGTGAGCGTGTAGTATTCGAAGATACTACCCCATAATCGCAAGCGCGTTCCCGGCTGTACGTTTCCGTCGAGCTGTCGGTCTCTGAGATAGACCCAAAGACCACTATACGCCCCACCGTCAACATCCTGGACAGCAAAGTCATTACCGTAGACCGCTGTAACAACCACCTCATTCAGCTCAGTCTCGATGCGCTCGTCACTAAAGCCATCACCGTCTGCATCGCGAAAATCTAGAAAGTCAGGGCAACGTCGATCACGCAAATCTCTGATGCGCACCGCCTCCCCCTCACGTCTACAGCGAGCTTGTAAATCAAGCGCAGGCTGCTGCAATGGCGCGGGCGTCTCCAAACAGATACGCTGAAGGTCAGACCCCGAATCGAGGGGTGCGCCTCCATCTTGCCTGTCTACTGGCTGACCGGCATCGATGAACCGAAGCTCCATCTCACCGTCAGATATCAAGCCCATATCTTCGGCGATGAAACCCATCTCAGCATTCGCTGATGCCTCGGTCGCATCATCGCAGCCAGCAATGAAAACACCGAGAAGACAAACAAAACTAGCAATCGAGTACTTCATGCGCGGGACCATAAGGAAAGGTTCTATTCGGTTCAACCAAAACATACCCTTTCGCGCATTTAGTTAACGCCGGTGGACCCATTTGCTACGTCTCAACGTCTTAGAGTGGGGTATCGCTTGTAGGTGACTCAACATAGCGTCCGTTACGCCAGAAAAGTTCGAATGGGCGATCCAGATCGGCCTCTTCTTCTGTGACCATGTTGCGACGGATCATCCGCTCCATCACGATCTTTGACTTTTTGTGCCAATAACGACCAGCCGGAGTCCGCCCACGGCGTTTGATGTTGGTGTAACTGCGCGGCGATGGCTTGATTAAAGCGAGGAATACAGATTCCTTGGGCTTGAGCGCCTTCGCAGACTTCTGAAAATAGTGGCGAGCCGCTTTTCCGATCCCATAGATGTTATGACCGAACTCGATGCAATTCAGATAGAGTTCCAGCACGCGGTTGCGAGAGACCATTTGAGTAATGCGCTTTGAGATCAAGACCTCTTGGATTTTACGTGCGATGGACTTGTCTCTCGTGAGAAACAGATTCTTGACCAATTGTTGCGTGACAGTCGAGCCGCCGTAAACGAACCTTTTTTCGATTAAGTTCAGCCTAATGGCACGTGAGATGAGCCCACGGTCTATGGCTCGATTACGGGGAAAATAAACCTCTTCGCTGAGATACGCTGCTCCGCCGACATGGGATGGAAGTGAACTCAACTTCACAAATCCTGTTGTGCCTGGACCGACTTCGATCTTCCTCTTTCCGTAAACGCCTTCTCCGACCTTCAGCACAAAAGGGCGATTTAACCAATCGACATCATCCAACGGGACCTCGTCAGATCCTCGAAAGCGTACGGAGGGCCAGGCCATGGATGCAGCGTTCAATGCTTCGACACGGCATGGTTCGATGATACCGCCGAAGCTTGTTCGCATATTATGCGACGCATGTAAGGGCCAATTGAACTTAACCCAAGGCTTCATCTCCCCGGACAATTCTATAGCCGAGTAGGCGCCGAGAATCCCCTCGGGCAAGGAATTGAGCGCCGCCTGACAGGAAACAGGCCGACCAGCGCCCTCAAATCGAAGATAGCGCGTACGACCTCGGCCTTTATACTCGAGACTCACATCGAGATGCACAGCGCCGAGCGATAAAGTCATGTCAGGGCTCATTGTCTCAAGCAGTTCGTCGTAAGCGGTTGTGACGCGGGCTTCGAATTCTAAGCCCGTGATTGGCTCTGGCGAAAAGGGGGCCCATGTCCATCCACACTTTGAGCAGCTCAGAGTGGCTGAGGTCACCATACGACGCGTCGGCGATAACGCATCGCCAAGAATTCCAAGGCGACCGCGGGAACTCAACTCACCGATCGGTTGAAGGCGCGCCAGTGGCGTCTCGTTCAACCATGCTTTGTACTCATTGACGACACGCGCCAGATTGAGCTTTTTGATGTTCCAGAAGACAGTGTCCACTGAGCCATTGTAGAGATCCCAAGCCACCTCAAATTCAACCCGACCGCCAACGGTGTCTAGCGTGATGTTGGCGCCATCTGAATCCGTACTGCCCGAGATATTGTCCAACGTAGGCCAGCCAGAACGCTCAACGCCGACACGAGCCCAACTCAGACGCCCACCTTGTGCAAGATAGCTGACGAGCGGCTTGGGCATCACGTTCATCGTCCGTCGGTCTATCGAGGCCACCTTCGGCCCACCCTTTACGACTGCCTGCGAGTTGGCAACACCCGACTTAACCCTTAAGTCCACCCCTTCTAGGTGCATACTGGGCCGTTCGAACGGTCCCTCTAAAGACCAATTGTCGAGTTCCAAAGTGAAACGAGGCGTTTGAATCTGAGTATCCAACAACGTCAATCGGCTCTTTCGTAAATCCCTCATATCGAGATCGAGCTCCAACGCATCAACACGAACGAAGTAAGATCCTAATCGCGCTTGTAAAATCGATTCACCAACCACAAGTGGGTGCGTTCGAATCCGCTGCATAGACTGCGTTGGCTGATAAGTAGACGTGACGCTCACCGCGCCTGCCCCTGTGTATAAGCTCTTGTATCTCGCCGATAACGACAACTGCGGTTGCCGCGATGAAAGGTCGATGTTCGCTTCGAGCAATTCAATGTCCACGAGGGTCGTACCGTCTCGGCTCAGCGTCACACCACCGCCGAGTACCTGAACGCGATCAAGACCGACGTCTTCCAGCGGTAAGAGCTGATGAGACAACTGACGCCCTGACGTATTGGGCTGCAAGATTTTATTTCGATCGGCCTTGTGATCTCGAACCAACAGTCGCGGCCGAAAAACACTGGCAGCCTGTACCCGAGGGCGCCCGTGATGCCAGCGGAAGTAGTCAAACTCAATGTCGACACGGTCAATATTCAATTCAAAGTGGTCGTTCGATGCGGTCAGTTGGCGTAGCGTAAAACCGTCATAATGCCACTCTAGCTTATCCCAATCTAATTGCACCCCGCGCGCGGCAGCACGGTCCACAACTGCGGCCTCCATTTTATCAATCGCTTCGCGTGCAACCCAGATAGCGCCCAGACCGCATACCAAAAGGCCCAGCAAAATGATGCGAATCAACTTTCGGTTCATTAGAAGTGTACTTCACTCTTGGGCACGGGCAGCTCGTTCGGCGGCAAGAGACTGTTCAGCATCGAGCTGCGTTCGCGATCCGACGCATACAGTTCAACGTACCGAATCAAATGATCAGTGACTTTGCGTGCATAGTTGCGCGTCTCGTGCGCACCGATCTCTTCGATCATCATATCGAAAGGCACCCGACCGACCAGACTCATATGCTCTGAAACTCGCCGTGGGCCGCCATTGTAGGCCGCCATCGCGAGCACGATATTGCCGTCATACTCACGTCGCAATGCACTCAGATACCAAGCGGCTTGACGCAACGCGATGGCCGGTTCAAAGAGGGAATCGTCCCAGAAGTCACCGCTCGGAAAACCGATTCTCTGGGCGATTCGTCGACCCGTACGAGGTAGTATCTGCATGAGGCCGAGCGCGCGCGCGTGACTGACCGCCGTTTCTTTATACCGACTCTCCTGCAGCATATGAGCCATCAACCACCAGGGAGAGACACCGTAGGCGCGGCCTGCCGCTTTTGCCAAATGGTAGTAAGCAGCGGGGTAAGCCTCGGCCGCCTGCTCAGACGCCAGTTGCCCGAAACCGATACGCCAAGGTATGCGTCGTACCCATTTCGACTGTCGTTTCCATCGCGCCCCCCACATCTCCAACATCACCTCAATATCGGCCGTCGCTTGCTCGAACACATCGTCACCAAGCTCCAAGGGCAGCCGCCTCGCAATAGATTCTTGATACATGTGTCGAGCGAGTTTTATGAAGCCGGTTCTGACCAATGCTTGAATGCGCGCCAAGGTCCCACGCGTCTCCGGTTCGAGTTGCTTTTGCCAAGGCCCAACGAATGCGATTTCTGGCACATGTCTCCGGTGCATCCGTCTCGTCGACAATCCGCCCTGTAAAGCGCGACCCAGTAGACCGTAATAGGTAAGCGGCGCTTGTTGACCGAGTCGTTTCAACAAGGCTTCACCACGTTGATGCTCGCCTTTGAGGCGTGCACAGCGAGCAAGCCAATAAGTGGCCTTGGGTCCGATCAAAGTGTTTGGATTGTCCTTTAGGCGGCTGAAGGTCCCATACGCACGCCCGCAATCACTGCTACGGAATTTCGACCAGCCGAGAAACCACATCCATTTGGGTCGGCGACCGGCTCTCGTTTGCACGAATGGTCGATGTTTTGCAACAGCTTGGTCGTATAATCCTGCTTCGTGTAACAGCCGCCCAATCTGATATCGTGCATTGGTTTTGCGCCGACCCTTGAGCTTGGAGACAAGGTCCTCCATGAGTGCGCTCGCTTTGCGATGGTGGCCTAGGTAACCAGTCACGACCGCGTGTCGATATGCAGAGTCAAGCGCCAGTGCCCGTTCTGGCCCCTCGCTCGCCAATCGCAGCCAAGTGGCACTCTGCTCATAATCATTGCGTAATCGCATAAGCATCGTACCGAGTCTGAGCTGAGCGAGCTGTCGCCGTTTCGCGTCGGTCGATTTTGATAACGCTAAGAAATCCACCTGGGCGAGGGCGTATGCGCGGAGCGAAAAAAGATTCTCCGCACGCCGCACCCGCTGTTTCTCTGACAGCTGCACCGGTTCCATGGCACCGGTTTCACTCTGTCTCGCGTGAGCTGGATACTCGATCTGTAGTGTGCGCCGTGCCCCATCAACGCCGTGGCGGGCGAGGGCCTGCCAGGCAGCCGCGCGCACCGAATAATCACTGGCTCTTCTAGCGAGCCGTTTGAGTACGTGTATGGCTTTTGTCACTTTTACACGCTGTCTTAGGCGGGTGCGTGCGAGGCGCAGTTGTACACGCTGCCTGTGTGAGGAAGGTATCGCATCGTCGTTCAGCAAATGCTCGCCGTTGACTGTCATCGCCTCAAGATCGCCAGCAAGACTTGCGCCTTCAAAAGCGACCAGGTGCTTCGCGGGGAGCAGATGAATAGCCGTGACTCGTGCTAACGCCTTTTCAGCGAGCTTCAGTTGCCTAAGGCCAACATATGCTCGAGCCTGAACCAAGAAGAACTCGCTTGAACGAGGGCCTTTGTCACTCACCGTCTTAAGAAGATTCAATGCAACCTCATACTCACCGACGCGTGTCTCAACAGCGGCGATGGCGACAGTTCGTGGCGAAGCGAATCCCAAAGCTAACGTCGTCGTCTGGGTCAACAGAATGAGGGAGACTGGATAAAGCCAACGCTCAACCCTCGCGGTCACGTCTTGACTCCTTAATTACAGCCAGTGAGGCGCCCCAGCATGGCCTGACTATCGGGAGAGAAGCTAATGGACTCAAGGTCCCAATCCATCGTGTAGAATATGCCTAAGTTTGAATAGAGACCGGCTAAGCTCACACTTCGATGCGTCGCTCCATCCGGCAAGGGTATTCGGTAAGGATAACTAGAGACGCCGAGAGACGAGATGCGGGTCAGCCCCGCGTAAGTCTCCAGGTTGTCCCCGCGAGCGAGCCAAGCCACCGCAAACCCTTGATTGCCAGTCCAGACGATATCGTGCGCTAAGTTCAACGTCGAAGGCCCTTCGATAGGTAGCGTACCAATCAGATCTCCACCCGCCTCCATTAACGAGATCACAGGCCGAGGCTGCGGCGCCAAGCCAGATTTCGTCCAAGCCATGGCAAACGTCCCCTGCCCGTATGCAATTGCGATGGGGCCGACAGCGCCATTATCGAGTAACTCCGGCTCATCGATCTGCCCGCCATTATCATCCAGCAGCATGAACATCAGCTCCGAGGGGCCGCTCTCGACGCTTTGCAGCCAGGCAACACCAAACCCACCATCTCCGTACACGACCCCTGCGGAGGTCGCGACAACGTCTGCGAGTCGTACCGGTGTCGACACACCAAATCGGTTATCAAATGCGAACGAGTAGACCCCGCCGCCACTGTTTCGACCACGGGAATAGACCAACATGCCGCCTGCAAACTGGGCCCAATCAAAATCGAATGCCTGAACATCAAAGGTGCTTTCCAGTCGGATACTCGTGACTGCTGGGCGCCCGCTGGAACTGATAGGGCGCACAATGATGCCCGCAAACGTATCACCCGGAATTCGTCCAACAACATAAGCGACGGCATAGCCATCACCCGTGGCGACAACGGCCACTTGTGATGTTGTCGTCAGCCCGATTTCAACGGGCTCTCCGACGAGCACGCCCATGCCTGTAACGCGTTGAAACAACACGGTGGACGGCGCAGCGTCTCCGCTCTGTGCAATCCACGCGACGCCCCACTCGGATCCATTCCATACGGCTCTGGCCGAATGGTTCGTGCCATCGGCCAGCGCGAAGGGCGCTTCTCTCAACCCATAATTGGCCATGCGGTCACATAGCGGTGATTGTCCAGCGTCAGGTGAGACATCAACGTCGCGCATCATGGAGTCCTGAGACCCCACCCCCGCATCGGTGGCGAGGTCTCCTAGCATTCGTGCATCCTCTGGAATTACGCCGCCCATCGATTCACCTGAATCCGCCGAATTGCAGCCCAGCGACCCGACAATCAAAAGACAAAAGACTGTAAAACATTTCTTCATATCGGCCTTTTCGGGCTCAAACCCACGTTCGCAAGGCCTCAAAAGGCCACCGCGGGAGTTTATCATTCGAACCTCGTTTACAACAACTTTTTGCCACTCCCCGACACCTGAGGGACCCATCGTCGACAATCACCAAAACGTGGGTTACGATACCGATGCTCAGTAAGCTGGCCACTTTTTTAGAGCACTGTGCACGAAAATTGCATCACGTTATTCGATGTCGATTGGGCGGTTTAGTTGATGAGAGGGAATCATATGCGTAGACGCTTCGCTGTCGTACTTCTAATGAGCATCATTATGACCAGCAATGCACGTGCGGGCGGGTCAAGCGGTGCCTGTGAACAACCCAACATGCTCGTTGTACTCGATTATTCAGGCAGCATGAATGAGTTCAACAAATGGGGTCAAGCAGTCAATGCGGTCAACCAACTCGCGAATATCTTTCAGCGTACAATGCGCATCGGCCTCATGCTATTTCCTTGGAACGGTGAGTGCTCCGTAGATCACCAGCGCGCTGTGCGAACGCCCTGCCTACCTGATAATGCCGCAAACGTCTCAAACCAGTTGTTCGGTGCGGGCTCACCACCCCGAGGCAACAACACGCCGATCGGGCGGGCTCTTGAGCAGGCGACGCAACATTTTGATTCAAGACAAGACATGGGGCGCCGAAACTTTATCGTGCTGGTCACCGACGGCGCGGAGACCTGTCGCGGGCGACCCGTCGATGCCGCTCGTCAGGCATTCGCTCGGGAGTATCCAGTTTTTGTCATCGGTTTCGGCCGCGGCGTTGACCGTAATACCCTCAACCGAATTGCCGAAGCAGGCGGCACAGGGCAGCCGGAATACGTAGACGATCAAGACCAGCTAATCCGTGCCCTCGAAGACATCGCGAATCGGGCGCGTCAAGAGGTGTGCGATGGGCTCGATAATGATTGTGACGGACGCGTTGATGAGATGGTCGCGGACCGGAACTGTACAACCGATTGCGGACAGGGCATCGAGCGCTGCGTGGATGGGCGCTACACCGAGTGCGCGGGCGGTGCGATCCCCGGTGAAGAGTGTAACGGAATCGATGACGATTGCGATGGCGAGACCGATGAGTTCGTCACACTCCCCTGCACAACAATCAGTATGAATCCAGGCTACCTCGAGTGCGTAAATGGCGCACCCGCAGAAGACTGCACACCGGTCGACCCAGACCGCGAAGAGGTGTGCGACGGAATCGATAACGACGAAGACGGCCTGGTGGACGAGAACACCGACCAGGAGTGTTCCATCGAGTGTCATCAAGGTCGGCGTGTTTGCTTCCAAGGCTCTTACCTCAGTTGCAGCGCAGCCCCGGTGATGGAAGAGCTATGTAATGGGATCGATGACGATTGCGACGGTGAGGCAGATAACGGCGCCGAGTGCGTCGGCGATGAAATTTGTGGTGAAGATGAGGGCATGTGCCTCAGACCTTGCGCCCAGGGAGAGTGCCCCGAAGGTTTCATCTGTCAAGCCGACCGCTACTGCCACCCTGTCCCGTGCGAACCGGAATGCGAGGAAGGTCAGATTTGCCAAGACCAACGATGCCTCGATGCCTGTATCGTGGGGCGAGACTGCGCTGATGGACAGCGCTGCGAGAACGGCCTTTGCGTGCAAAACAACAGCGGTGCTGGTGGTAGTTCGGGTGCCGGCGGTAGTGCCGGTGCAGGTGGTACTGCGGGTGGTTTCGGAGCAGCCGGCGGCAGTGGTGGTGACGGCGGTGGTATCGACCCACCGATGGCAGAACCGATGACATCGAATGATGAGCAAGATCCGGGGTGCAATTGCGGCATCTCTGGCGATAAGCCTGGATACGGCACAGTCCTCGCGTTTCTGGTCCTAGGCGCAGGCGCGTTCAGACGACGCAGACGGCGCGCTGCGTAAGACAGACCGCACCGACAATTCAAAGAAGACCACTCTTGTTCTTAAAGACGACCGCTCTTGTTGTGACAGGCCGCTAGGTCCGTTGGGCACCGCCGACTCAACGCGAACGTAGCATAAGCCTAGGCTCATCCGTGATCAAAGCTGCGACTTCGGGTGCGTCCTGCGCAATCAATCGCACTTCGAACGGTCGTAGGTAAGCTGTCCTGAATCCGTGGACCATCGGAAAACGGAGCTGCAGCGCAAATTCTCCAGACTTCTTCTGATCGACAACGCGATCAATCTTCACATCTTGGGCGTATAACCGCAGGTCATGGATCACCGATTGAAGATACCTAAATAGCTTTAAACCACGACGGGCATGCGGATCACGAAACAGCTGATAGTGCCGGTTTCGCGACAAGTGGACGCCGCGCCGTAGCGCCTGCAAAATCTGCCAAGTTTTTGGGTGTAATTCGGAGGGTCGTTCAAGCATACATCGACAATAGCGAGATATTGAATGAGATTGAAGAATTATAGAGTTCGAACGACTCTAGCGAATCTTTGCTGGTTGTCGCAGTATATACCGCATGACTCTAAGTGTTATCTGGAGGATGAGTATGCTGCGCGATGGCCCCTTGACGGGATTGAAGGTACTCGACTTATCCAGGGTCCTCGCCGGCCCGTTCTGCTCTATGAATCTAGGCGATATGGGAGCGGATGTCATCAAAGTCGAGAGGCCTGATGGCGGCGACGATACGCGTAAATTTGGTCCGCCGTTTATCAATGAGGTCTCGACCTACTATCTTGCCATCAATCGCAATAAGCGTTCGATCGCCCTGGACCTAAAAAGCGAACGTGGCAAAGAAATCCTTTGGCAACTCATCGACGAAGCGGATGTATTGCTTGAGAACTTCCGCCCCGGCACACTCGCCCGACTCGGCTTCGATTACGAGACCTGTCGCGAGCGTAACAAAGCGCTCATCTATTGCTCGATTAGTGCCTTCGGTCACGATGGAGAGCCCGCCTGGAGCTCTCGACCAGGCTACGATCTCATCATTCAGGGTATGGGCGGTATTCCCAGCATCACAGGACAAGTCGACGGCGCGCCATCGAAAGTCGGCGCCTCCATCGCAGACGTTGTCGCAGGCATGAACGCGTTTACCGGGATCCTATTGGCGCTCTATGCGCGCGAAAAAACGGGACTCGGTCAAAGAGTGGATACCAGCATGTTTGACGGCCAAGTCAGCCTACTCACTTATCTTGCGACGGCCTTCCTCAATACAGGTAAGGTCCCACCCCGACTCGGCAATAGACATTTGTCAATCGCACCCTACAGCACCTACGAAGCCTCCGATGGTTGGCTCAATATCGCCGTCGCGAATGATAAATTGTGGCGGGCGTTCTGTAACACGATTGAACGGGCCGATCTGATAACTAACCCGCTATTTGAATCCAATACCGTACGAGTTAAGCATGTTGATCGTCTCGACATAGAATTAAACAAGGCCCTTCAACAAGAGACTGTCTCCACATGGGTAGAGCGTCTCACGGAGGCCGGCATCCCAGCAGGACCTGTACTCACTCTCGACCAGGTACTCACGCACGCCCAACTCCAGGCACGCAATATGTTGCCGCAAATGACGCATCCGACGGCCGGAGAAATCCAAATGACGGGCATACCGCATCGATTGTCCGAAACACCTGGTCAGCTCCGGCTATCGCCTCCCGAACTAGGCGAACACTCGAAAGAGATCTTACAAGAACTCGGCTTCACCAAGCCTCAAATCTCTACGCTCGAATCAGATGGCATAATCTATTCTCGTTCAATAACAAGGCCGTAATTTCGTTCGAGGCCAAGGGGACTCCGCCCAAAGTCTGTCATCGGGCTTGGACCCACCAGAACACCGCCGAGCGTCATGAAGAGTTCCTCCGCGTAGAGAGCCTGGCCGCGGGCGTTAAAGTGCAGTTGATCGTACAGATACTCATGCAGGGGCAAACCTTGGGCAGCGCCAAACATGTCAACGAGCAACAAACCCGGCAGATCTCTTGGAATCGAATCCCGAGCCAATTCGAGAATACTACCCACAGTGTCTGCACCAAGAAAATTGCCCACAAGCCCCCAGACAGGATGCCCAGTTGCCTGGCTGTAATCAGCATACAAACAATAGGCGATATCGGCATCTGGGTTAATTGCACGAATCTCGGCGATAATCTCGGTCACGTTGTCCACCACTTGGCGAACAACGTCGCGTGCACCATCCACCGCGGCCGGGATATCGTTCGGTATGCCCAACGCCGAGACATAAGCCAAAATATCATTTCCACCCATTGTCAGGACGATTAGGTCTGCATCACTGATGTTCGGAATCACCCGATCCACGAAGTAACTCGTCGTCGGTAGCCAATCCTCAGACGTGGTCCCCCCAATCGCAAGGTTTTGGTTTTCAACCTCACCGAGTGCGGAAAACATCTGTGCTAAGCGCTCAGGAAAGAGCGGCCGGTCACCGACCACTGCAATGCTATCGCCAAACGTCACCATCTTCACCGGACGACCCGCGGCAAGTCTCTGGGTAAAACGCCTCGGGCAGTTACCAGTCGCACAGACTTGGTCATTCTCGTCGGCGAAGTGAATCAGGTGGACACCATCATCAAGCATCTCGGTGGCATAACGACCCCCTCCGCAATCTTCCAGGGGTTGACTCGAACCGTCCGCACCAAATGACATTAACCGAGCGGTTGCTGGTTCGTCATCGGCAGTGATCCCTGCCACGTGTGAACTCCGATCACTCTTGTCGATATCGTGATATACCTGCACCATAGCGGTCGCCCCCACCCCATCGAGATGACACGACACGCCGGCGTCAGAGTGCGAAGCGACGCCGTCCGATTCGAATCCATCGACCAGTTGACCGCCGTCGTCGACTGACATCGAGGTGTCATCAGAGTCACGCTCGCCACTCGAATCCTCACAGCCCGCCATTGCAATGCATGCGAACACCAAAATAGCGAGCGGTCTAACGATAGAATTCATATGGCCCTCCCCCCGGGGTAAATCAATCCCCAATGAGCCTAACCGGCCGGACAGCATTTGTCAGGCACTTCAGTGGACCCGCTAAAGGGGGCTAATCTCGACGTGATTCATGCTGCAAAGGTGGAGAGGTTTTCTGAGGGGTGCAGTTAGGGCGAGCTCAATGCCCGTTTTTTTACCGCAGAAAAAACGTCCGGAAGAGTACCTGTCTGTGCCTTTCGAATAATGAAATCTGGCAATGACACATTCGGGTTCACATCAACTTCGTAGGTCAACAAGCTCATAGCTGGATCGCCCTTCCATGGCGTCACCATCCAACTGCCGGCGTTCCGCTTATAAGTCCCTTCAACTAGGGTCCAGCTTCGCCGAAAACCTCCGCCAGCAAGTTTCTCTTGTTTTGACTTCACCGTGGACGACAAATTCTTAAACGGGAACGGCATGCTCAACTCCACGTAGCAATGAACAACGCCGTCGGCTCCCGTCTTCATTGAGCTCTTCTTAGTTCGGGGCATAAACTCTTTGAACTGCGCGCAGTCCCTGACAACGGGCCAGACACGCTCAACAGGCACTTTAAACAAGGCATAGGCGATGAATGATACGCCTTCTCCCCCAGCAGGTGTTCGCGGCTGAATCAGCACGTCTCCATCGGCCAGTTTCTTTAGCTGCCCAGAATTGAAGGTGGGTTCAGCGATAGCTGAGTTGGCCCACAAACATCCAAGCACCATGAGTATCAAAAATCTCATCGAATCACCTTTGGTCGAATTACGGTCAAATCTGGCGCCCCTCGGGAGCGGAGCGGCGTCTTCGTGTGCGGTGCAACAACGCCAATTTGCGCAAATTATTCTATGAAAACAATCCGACTACTGACAGGCACCATTGATCACACCAAGGGAATAAGGCCCCGACTCCCCATTATCCCCATCTACAATGATTCGATACTCGACGTCTGGCTGTACCAAGAGCGTCACCTGTGCTTGCTCATAGACAAGCTCTCGGCCGCCTGCATCCAACACCGTCTCGTTTTCGCAGGCCACTTCAGTCCCCTCACAGTCTCCCTCGCGTACATGGAGAACCGTGTCAAACATGGTGCCTAAGGTGGTCAAGCAGATTGGGAAATCAAGCCCTGGAAAAGGCTCGAACGGACCCACTGCGTCGAGTCGATAAACATGGTCCGGCGCATCATCTACGCCGACGCAACCAGCAAACTCGTTGGAGATACGGTCACTGGTATCGCCTTCGTAAAAATTGAATGCCTCAATGAGGTATGGATTCGCACACGTACCTTGTGCCGGCGCGATACGACAAAAACCATCCTCGCCACAGATCTGCCCTTCAACGCACTGAGCCACGTCGTTACAGGGTGCTGGGGGTAAGATGACAGCATCGATTGTATGAATGATGCCGTTGCTGGCCTGTATGTCAGCCTCCGTCACCATGGCGCCTGATACGATGAAATCACCACCGCGAGAATCTACATAAACAGGGTTTTCAGAGAGTGTCGGAAACTCTCCCGGACCTTCGAGTAGCCGTGTCGGAATACGCCCGGCTGCAATATGGCCAAACAGGATTCTCCTGAGCGCCTCAGGGTCGGCTACCCAAGCATCAAGCCGTTCAGCGCCGAGTCTCATGAATGCTTCATTCGTAGGTGCAAAAACCGTCTGAGGGTCCATTCCCTCTAAAATCCCTTCCGAATTTGTCGCTTCGATGGCTTGGACCAAGATTGCGAAATCTTGGCGTGCCCTGAGTAATTCGAGGAGGCTGCCAGCCGGTGGTTCCTCACCACACCCGCCCTCTCTAAGAGACAGAGTAAAATCTCCACTCTCACCGAACACCCCATCAACAAATATGAAGTAGTCGGTCCCCGCCTGTAGTTCTAAGGTCACCTCCGATTGATACTGATTATCGCCACCGAATAGACACCGAGGGCCATCACAATCGTCGTTACAGTAGATCTCCGCGAGTGCATCATCACAAACATCTTCGCGCACATGGATTGCCGTATCGAATGTCATTCCGTCGGCGGCTACTGCCATGAGGGTATCGGCGCAGATACGTTGATCGACACGTGGGGAGTACTGCATAACGACTTCTGGGCCTTCGGCACCAAAACCACAACTCGCCCCGAACTGTGCACCGGCATCACTCGTGGAGCCCATGTAGACGCCAAGTTCATCAATCTGCTGAGGCTGAGCACAAGCATTCAAAGGCGGCGGCGGAGTCAACAAGCCCCCGATTGAATGGATCACACCATTAAACGCAACCTGATCCGGCTGCAAAACCGCAGCACCACCGACCCGTAGTCCCTCACCAACAACCTCAATATCGAGAGATGACCCTAACTCCGTTTCCACACTAGCCAGACCGCTGAGTTCCTGTGATTGAAGCAATTCTCTGACAACATGAAAAACGAGTATGTCGTAGAGCGTATCACCATCTTCGGCGAGTTCTGCAACTTGGCCTTCCACAAAAGCGTCATTTACGGGCGCAAACACTGTGATCGGAGCGACCTCGTCAAACAGGGCCTCCAACTCTGTGATTTCGATGAGTTGGACAAAATTGCTCACATCCGGATTCTCTCGCAGCTCATCGAGCACACTACCAGGTGGCTGTGGAGGCTGGCACTGCCCTTGGTTACACACGAGGCCATCTTCACAATCCGCAGCGGCGAGACACCCATCGGGGACCGCTAAGAAATCTTCCAGCGCTTGGACAGCACCATTGTCTACGAGACCATTCGGCTCAATCACCCTTGCCCCGTTGACATAGACTTCAGCGTTTCGCTCGACCACCTCAATGAAATCACCCGTGGAGGTGACGATTCGGCCCGTCTCCACGAGCCCTTCGATTACATACTGTCCCTCCAATATATGGTAACTCAAGCTCGCCACCATCGCATCGCCGTCGAGAGCAAGCTCTGCGAGAGTACCAGGTGCATCTTCCTCGAGATTAAAGAAAGCATTATCGTTTGGCGCTAAGAGGGTAATCGCATCATCGTTTTCAAATCTTTGGAGAATTTCAAAACGGTCCAAAAGATCGAGGAAGATGTTGTAGTTGCCTTGCCGTTCTAGATAATCGGTCGTGCTAATCGCCGGACATTCTCCCGCTTGGATACTCAATCGGAAGTCACCTTCAGCCACTTCACCAACACCGGTAAAGCCGGTCACGATAACGTCTCGAAACTGTCCTGCCTCAACGTCGATCTCTAACCGCGAGTCATCAAAGCCACGAATGCCACGTTGGATAACTTCCTCATCCATCTCGAAGCGCACTTGAATATCATCATTCTCGGCTAGTGGGGGCCCATCGATATCGCATCGTTCCTTGATTTGTAAGACCGTATCAAAAGCAGAATTCAAGGTGTCGATACAATGTGTACCGGCTTCAGCAAACTCAACGCGAAATACAGCCTGTCCAAGACCAAACGTAGAGCCATACTGAATACCAATTTCTCCAGCCGCGGGCGCAGCACATGTCCCACCCTCGCCGAGACCGGGATCTGCGATCACGCCGTCAAGCCGATGCATCATCCCGTTTAGGGCAACCAGATCTCGTTCCAGGATACGAACGTTGTCCACACGTGGAATGCCACCCGCATCAACAACTGACAACAACCGATTGCTGAATACACGGACCTGACCGTCACGCAACATACCCTCGACATTCTGTCGACCATTCGACGATTGATTCCTCAAGAAGGCCCTCGCCGCCTCAGGGTCAGTTCGAATGAGATTAAATCTGTCCGGCTCTCTCTGCTGATATGCCTGAAAGGCCTGATCGGTGGTAGCAAACAACGTTCCGACGAACGCCGTTTGGGAGAGTTCATCGACAAACTCGGCCGTCTCGATGATACGTCGCATCGTGCGTAGGTTCTCGTCCTCCATGACCAAGTCATAGATGGTCATTTCTGGGTACGTATAGTCGACCTCCTGGCCGGGGACGCCACCCCCTTCTCCGCCCATGCCGCCTGCGCCACCTATGCCGCCTGCGCCACCCATGCCGCCCGCGCCACCCATGCCGCCCGCGCCACCCATGCCGCCTGCGCCACCCGTGCCGCCTGCGCCACCCATGCCGCCCGCGCCACCCGTGCCGCCTGCGCCACCCATGCCGCCCGCATCGGATGTTGCATCGTGCGGCATTGCACTGTCTTGCCTGCCAATATCCTGGCTAGAGCCTATATCAGCGCCTTGATCTAGACTACCCCCATCGACCAAACCGTCGGTTTGTTGAGATGAGCCATCGTAGCCGCCGTCTGCCATAGCATCGGGGCCGTCTGCATTGCTACCACAGCCAACAAGGCAAACGGCAAACAGGACTCGGACGAACGCCAAGAAATATTGTTGATTTCCATCCATGCGATGTAGCTCCCCACTCGTACCAAATATCAGTGACCTACGTGACACGTTATTCGTGTCTCCAGAGTCACGCAAGCTTCGCTGTGTCTTCAGGGGCGAAGCTGCAGCTTAACCGTCACTTTCTTTTTTTGATGAATAGCCACAGACAAGTGCCGTCAGGAGGGTTGTCAGTGTCGTTTACTAGGGCGGCACGAAAATTTTTGGAAGGATTAAAAAATGTCTTTTTCACCACTTGTGAGAGGAATCAATAGTTTATTAATCTTGGTTAGTTTGACCGTACTCAATACGGCATTCGCCCGCTCGCAGCTTGACGGCCAACTAACCGTCAAGAACACGAGAAATCATGCTGTTACGATTCACGTGGATAACCACTTTGCTGGCTTCGTCCAGCCTCAGGCAAAGCGGGTCTTCAATGATATCCCTAACGGTGTACGACTTGTTCAGGTGCGTGGTCTGGATGCCGCCGTCACCGAGCGTGTGCAAGTGCCTGTATCCGGTAACGCATATCTCCGTGTTCGCGAAATGCGAGGCGTCGGCCAGATCATCAACCAAGCGAAGGTTCGAGTAAGCATTAGTATTGACGGCCGAAGAATACGTACGCTCAGCCCTGGGCAAACCTTCAAAACTGAAAAACTCCGTGCGGGTGATTACCAAGTTACGGCTCGCTCTCTTGAGGCTCCACGCGGACCAGGTCGAATCTTGCCACAAAGACAAACGCTGCGCATTGAAGCTGGTGGCTTGGCAACGGTGCATGTAACGCCGTTCTTCGCTGACCTCTCTGTAACGAACTCATATGGCAGACGCGCCAGCCTATGGGTTGATGGCCAACGCATCGGTCGCATTGGAGCCAACGCCACGCTTACGTTGAGTCGGCTTGCACCGGGCATGCACACCGTGCAGCTGCGCAAGCGCGGTCGAATCATCGCATCGGATACACTCAACTTGACAGCAGCGCAGACTGCTAATTGGAGTCCAAGACGAATCTTTGAGGGCGCAGTGCGTGTAACAAATACTGGTAGACGGTCCGTCGTCGTGTCACTAGATGATTCCGCCTCCAGGACCTTAGCACCGGGGCAGGTAACGCTCTTCACGAATGTGGCTCCTGGTCGGGCGAATCTAATCATCGAACGTTCTTATGGGCGTCAGATGACTAGGTCTGTGCGAGTACCGCGACGCGGCGTAGCCGACTTTAGTGTTGGTGGAAGAAGAGCGCCTCGGATTCAGGTGGGTGACCGCCACCATCGAGGGCACATCGCCTCACGTTAAAAGACTGGATAACCAAAAAGCTTTACGGGCACTCAGTTGAGTGCCCGTTTTCATTTCTAGGTCCAGCGGGGTAACACCCGCTGAATAACCCGAAAATGAGCTTTCGTCTGGTAATAACTACTTGAGCCTCTTCAGCTCGCGTTCAACGATCTCAACAAAAGTCTCGAGTGGCTGCGCACCACTGAGCGGAATTCCATTCACGAAGAAAGCGGGCGTTCCTTCCACGCCGTATTCGGCCCCTTCGGCCTGATCTGCAGCAATCGCTTCGGCGTGCTTTGGATTGTTGAGACACTGTCCGAACTTCGTTGTGTCTAAAGACAAACCATTAGCCAATTCAGCAATCTTATCGACATTCAGTTGAGCATAATTCGCGAACAACAATGAGTGCATTTCCCAGTATTTCCCTTGCTCACCAGCGCAGCGGCAAGCAATCGCCGCTGGCACAGCGTTTTCGTGAAAGTCGAGGGGGAAATCTTTGTAAACCACGCGTACATCGTTCGGGTAACGCTTAATGAGTTCGTTGAGAGTACTATTACCGCGTTCACAATAGGGGCATTCAAAATCAGCAAACTCAAGAATGACAACCTTGGCATCTTTGGCGCCCTTGCTGGGTCCGGACGTCTTCACATTGACTCGAAAAACGGGCAATTGAGTTGTCACCTCATATTTTTCCCTGAGCTTTCTGATGTAAGCTTGAGTCGCGACTGAGAGTGCCTTTTGCGTCAGAAACTGTTCAATCTGGGGTTTGACCTCTTCATATGAAATACCTTGGAGCTGGTCCTTTGCTTTGTCATACTCAGCCTTCATGACCGCATCGGTTGGTGGCGTGAGCTTGGCGCCCACGAGGTCTTTGAGTAATGCATTTACATCGGCCTTTTTCAGCGCAGCTGCTTCTTGCTCAAGAATCTTAGTGTCCAATAGTTCATCGAGTGCCTCTTGCCTGAGTTCGTTGATTTTCTTGTCGAACTCAATTTTGGCTTTGCACTTTTCCTTCGAGATTCTTGCGTCAAGCTCAGCCAGCTTGATGTTTGTCTTTCCATACGTTCCGACGACGTCATCAGCGTTTATGGTTTTCAAACTCATGCACTTATCTTCAGCAAAGGCGGGTAAGCCTGTAGACATGACAATCAATGAGATGATCAGCAGCGTTTTCATTCAGTTCTCTCTTTAGATTAAAGCTACGACAGTAGCTGGTATGCGCCGAGCAATGAGTATGCATTGAGCCTCAGCATTTTTTTTTGCGCGGACGGCAATTCAATTTTTTCCACCGCTTGTCGCGGTACTTCAAATCGTTGCTCACCTCGGTTAATTCCCTACTTCTTATAATATTTTTGGTCTTTGAGCGACCGAGTCTGTCTAAAAACTTCAACGTAGTTAGCCGCTGCTCGCGGAACTGTTCCTAAGTTAGATTGAAGCTCAATGGAATCCCAACGAAGGAATGGATTCGTACGTTTTTCAAGACCCATGGGGGACGGTACTACAGAACGCCCCTCGCCACGCATACGGTTTGTGTCCGCAATCCGCTTAAGAAGTTCGGGGTTCTCAGGTTCGACGGTGCGGGCGAATGCCAGATTGTCCTGTGTATACTCATGTGCGCAGCAAACAAGTGTGTCATCGGGGAGTTCTCGAAGCCGCCTAAGAGAGTCGTACATTTTAGCCGCAGGACCATCAAACAGGTACCCGCACCCGCCGGTAAACAAGGTGTCACCACAGAAAACAAGGCCGTCAAAGATATAGGAAACATGGCCATCTAAATGGCCTTCCGTACGCCAAACCTGACCCTCGACCACCCCCACGGCAACGGTTGAACCTTCATCTACCTGGTGGCTAAGCCCAGGAATGATGGATCTCTCTGTGGGACAGCCGTAGACGTCAAGTTCGGCTAACAGACCACGCTTCTCCAAGTCCAGGTTGAGACCAATATGATCTGGATGAGTATGCGTGTTCAAAACTTTCGTTAGCTTGATCTGATGGCGCTCACAGTAAGCAAGAACCGAACCCGCCTCGGGGCCGTCTACCACGGCGGCATCACCCGTTTCGTTGCAGACGAGTAGCCATATCAAGTTGTCGCGAGCCGAAGGCACTTGATGCAGTGTTAGACGGCCTGCGCACACGTTCATAGGTGGATTGGGCCGAGTAACTACATGTCTATTGACCATCTGCCCCCTCTACTTTCGTGGCTCACCAAGTATGATACGATTTTTCGGTGTCACGACAGTTGGAATCGCCTTCCAACGCACATCGTAGCCACTCTCGCGGAGACGATAAGACCGGTCAATGTCAATTGCTAGAGGAATCCCAATCGTCTCGTCGAACATACGAGGCCGCTGGCCATATGCGATCGATGAATGGCAACACGGCATAACAGCAACGGGTGTGTTGAGCTCGATAGCACATTCGATACATCGATCAGTTTGAACACCACATGCGTGCACACCAATGACAGATGAGCCTTCGCGGATTCGATATTGCCCGAGCGCCATCGTGTGAAACTCTACTTTGGGGATGGCCCAGGGGGCGACCTCAGCGATAGCCTTTAGCAGCTTGTGGAAAGTCGGTGGACACATCCTATCGACAAGGTCTACCCGTTCTACTTCGCGCTCGAAAACTGCGAACAGAAGCCCAGTCAAGCCATGTCCACAACAGAGATCGGTCACAACTTTTGCTCGAATATGTTTACGAACACGGGTGAAGAACTCGAACGATTCGCAGAATTCTTTCATGTCGACCGCATAGTGACGACAGAGTTCTCTAGCCATGCGATCGACCAAACTGTCGGTTGGAAACCACTTTGCCCAACCGGGGTTCATACGATCGCGCCGATTGGATAGGCGCCTACCGTCAGGCGAATTGAACTGTCTTAAGCCCTTGAAGGTGCGGTCAACTTTGGCTGGGGCGTTGTCGGTCAAGCTCATAACGGGCGTGTTACCACGCAAGAGGGGGGAGAAACTAGGCCAGCTTACTTTTTCCAATGATAAAATTCATAGCGCCCGATACCAGCAAGCTTTTCAACAGAGTCGGGTAATTTGATCTCGAATAAGTAGTCCGCATCAAAGCTATAGCTCACAGGCTGACTGTATCTCTGCGCGACCATACGCACCATCGCGTTCATCGATTTAAGCAAGTCCTTGCGTTTCCGGAGCTTCCTCTTGACCAATCGACCTCGAAACAGGCGATTCGAATCTTCGGCGTCTTGACCCATCAGATTCATATTAACGGGAACTTGGTAACGATTACTGTGCGCGTCATCCGTATCGACCTCTTGCACGGCGAGTTCAAAATCAAATGACTCCACGAGAATTTCGCCGCCTTTGGTAATGAGAAGATAGGCGACACGCTTTTGCGAATATTCTTTGGAAGGCATGATCTCACGGATATAGATAGTCTTGTCTCCATCAATACCTCGAAACTCGAGACTCGCCCGCGACTGTTCATACACCGCGATTTCGGTCCAAGAGCGGCTACCATGACCGCGCCCCTTAGCTGTGACCGTGCGTCCATCGGCGTGGGTCAGCTTTAACTCGACGTCGCCAAGTGGGAATACCGTAAAGTCGGTCGCTAAGCGCTTCTTGCCAAACAGAACCCGCCCATTACGGGGGCGCCAAGGCTGTGCGACCGCTGTCATTGTTGCTGTGATCGTTTTGTCCCCGGCTTTGATATCAAATGTTAATTTTTTGGGGTCACCACTGAGTTTGGCGGGTCCGGCAGTGATCGAGAAAGGCGCATCGGTAAAACTCCACTCATCGGCGGCGAGTTTCTTCTTCCATTTGATCGTCTCACCGTCGAGAGTGAGGCGGCCCTTGGCCTCCATTTTACGGTCGCCAATGCCAAGATTTGCGATCGCCATCGAGAAATAGAAACTGCCTCTTTCGCCAAAATTTGCGTCGAACGTGTACTTTTCGCCGTATCCTTCGCCGTCTTTCAGGACAGGTACCAAATGCTTGGCTTTGACAACCGCTCGATTGCCTTGCCATGCACGAACGGGCTCTTGAGCAGACGCGACTGACCAAGAGATTAGAGTTGCGAGTGTCAGATAAATAATACGCACGTTAGCTCTCCGGATATCTCAGGATAATTGGAGCGACGGGGTCGGCCCGCGGCTATTCAACATCCGGAGCGATGTTTGGTCAAGTGAGGAAAGAATAATCGGCTCATACAAGCTTATACGCGTGGACGCAGGCATCGAAAATATGAGGTTTAGGAACTGTCAGGCCTCCCAGAGCTATCGGTGACCGCTCAATCAATACGTTTGGACAGCCTGAGATAAATTCATGGATGAGGTGACTGCCTCAATGACCTATCAAATGAATCTAACCGTAGCGATGGTGCATCCATGACCGTCGGGGTTGCACTCATTAACATCACCGCGCGGGTAGTATATCATGTATCGATTTATTCCATTTTTGGCCGCTGTTCTTTTCAACTTCGCTTGCTTTGCTCAATCCAACCAGACCGAGGGCGGAAAAAGCCGAGTTCAAATAAAACCCCTCGCTCCGCAATTGGACTGGGTCCCTGAGGGTCATGAAGTCGCACTTTTTGCAGGTGGTTGCTTTTGGTGTATGGAAGGGCCTTTTGACTTGATAACTGGCGTAGCGCAGACCATCGCCGGTTATACGGATGGGCAAGTACACAACCCAACCTATCAGGCGGTTTCGCGCGGTCTCACAGGGCATACCGAGGCCATTCAGGTCGTATATGATCCGAAGAAAGTGACATATAAGCAATTGCTCGACGTGTTCTGGAGGAACATTGACCCCCTTCAGAAAAATGGCCAATTCTGCGATCGCGGAAGCCAGTATCGATCGGGAATATACGCCTATGGCCCGAACCAACTCCAACTGGCTAAAGAAGCACGAACGCAGCTGCAGGCAAGTCGGACCTGGCCGGCGCCGATCGCGACCGAGGTCAAGGCGGCATCACGTTTTTATCGCGCTGAAGAATACCATCAGGACTTCTACAAAAAGAATCCAGGGCACTACAAGCGATACCGCAAAGGCTGCGGCCGCGACCGCAGGTTGAACGAGCTGTGGGGTACTCGACCAGCAGAAAAGTGATGCTCGAGGCAACTCCATGGGCATTGGACCAACCGCCTGACTCTGTGCACATCTGCTCGGGTCAGACAGCTGACCCCATCGCGAGCAACTCAGCAGCCTAGCATGACCCTCGGATGCGCTGACCAGTCAATCACGCTCAGGTTCGCGCTCCCGTGTAGGCGCAGTATCGTGTGTGATAGACCACGCTACGGATGACTTGCGGCCATTCACACATGCTACGGCTCCAAGCAGCGCGCCACCATAAGAGCCTGTTTTTAATGTAAAAAAGAAAACATAAACACTTGGACCGTCATTAATTTTTTGTTCGGCCTCTTCGTTGGTTAAATTGATAGGTAGGGCAAACACGCGGTTATTCGGGCAATTTCGCTGTCCAGGGTGATAGATCCGCGGTGATCCAACGTCGAGTAGTTTGACACAGCGCACTGAGGAGCCAATCCATGACGTTCTCTGAAAAGGTTCTGTCTTCATCGAAATCATCTGCTGGTCGATTAAAGCCGGGCACGATGGTGAATGGGAAGTACGAGATCAAGGCGTGTGTCGGTGCCGGCGCCCATGGGGTTGTCTACAGAGCAGTGCAACATCCTGTCGGACGTCTTGTGGCACTGAAATTTATCAATCGCCACTTGAGTGCGGAAGCGGATAATCGACGACGTTTCTTTAACGAAGCACGCGTACTCGCAAGTCTCAGCAACAATGCCGTTGTGACCTTATTTGATTACGGCGAGTCGAACGGATGCCTCTTCATGGTGATGGAATATATCGAAGGTCGTGAACTCAAGAGCCTCATCGCAGCTGAGGCGCCGATGAATTCCGCGCGCGTGAGCAATATTACTCGGCAGGTGCTCGCGGCTCTCATCGAAGCACACGAGCTTGGGCTTGTGCATCGTGACCTGAAGCCAGCAAACATCATGGTGACGCGCAGTAGCACGGGCGAAGAGAAGGTAAAGATTCTTGATTTTGGGATCGCTGCCCTACGCCGTGACCACCACAGCCACACACTCTTTATGAAGCCTCAACACATCGGCACGCCTGGCTACTGCGCACCAGAACAGTCGATGGGTCAGACCGTGGGGCCAAGCGCGGACTTGTATGCCCTTGGGGTGATGATGTTCGAAATGATTACGGGCAAGGCGCCTTTCACAGCGCCCACGGCGTGGTTGATGCTCGAACGGCACATCAACGAGCCCGTCCCCAGGCTGGGCCAGGCTCAGGCAGGCGCGTTTGAATCTATCGTTCGCCTCGCCATGGCAAAAAAACCAGACGCTCGATTCCCAGATGCGCGCTCGATGTTGCGTCGACTGCTTGAGGTCTCCGAGAGTATCCGCATAGATAGCGATCGAGCTATGCCAACGATTCGCGACTTACCCGTACTGAGAATCTTGGAGAATCGAGCAACAGCAAAGGTGAATCTGAATCGAGTTCTCGCTGTCGAACGCAAAGCCCGAGACATCATGTCAACGCCAAAGCGCACCGAGTTGCCCGTAGAGATGCCAACACCGCGGCATGTGGTGTCCGACGCTCATGACCTGAGCGAAGCAGGTTTGAAACAGGCTCCCAGCCCTTGGTGGCGACGCGATATCTCCCAGTCAACGTTGCGGGTCAGTTTAGCGCTCAATGGCGCCTTCTTTATCGCATTCAGCCTACTCGTAACGAGTCTGTTGGAGTACGCCTAAACGACCATTAGACACGTGCGTCTGAAAGCAAACGTCCACATCAAATGAGCCTTGTCCCCTCCAGACGTGTGAGTAAGACTGTGAACGTATATTGCGACCACAGAACACAGGAGGCCGGTCACTTGAGCGACGCTACGGAGGTATTTTTAGCAAAGCTGCGTTCTATCGACGCACTCGAAACACATGCCTTTGAGCGCTTGTCAGCAATGGCCCGCGCATATTATGCGGGTGGCTCGAGAGATGAAATTACCCTCCGGCAAAATCGGCGCGCTTGGGACGAAATTGAACTGTGGTATCGAGTGTTGGTGGATGTGGGTCTAAGGAATACTGCGACGTCGGTACTCGGCTATGAGGTCGCCGCGCCACTTTTGATTGCACCGACCGCCTTTCATGGCCTCGCACATGCTGATGCCGAATGCGCGAGCGTCAAGGCGGCAGCGAGGTTTGGTACCATCGCGTGCGTCAGCACGCTCTCGAATGTATCACTCGAACGGGCGGCGGCCGCATCGAACCGTGCAATGTGGTTTCAGTTATACGTCTACCGTGACCGAGGGGTGACCAAATCCCTCATCGAGCGCGCAGAGTCGGCAGGGTACGGTGCGATTGTACTGACGGTAGACGCAGCTGAAATCGGAACGCGCGAAGCTGACCAGGATCTGGGCTTTCACTTGCCGCCGCCGCTGACGATGGGGAATTTCAAGACCGCTGAGCGTGCTCATCTTGAGCGCTCTGAGAGTGACTCAGCGCTCAGTCAGTACGTTAGGACCTTACTCGATCCAAGCCTGACTTGGTCTGATGTATCTTGGCTGAAACAGCAGACCAAACTGCCCATCGTGATCAAAGGGCTCGTTAGAGCTGATGATGCACGCCGAGCGCTAGATGCTGGCGCTTCGGCCGTGATTGTCTCCAACCATGGTGGCCGCCAACTCGATACATCACCGGCAACAGCGAAGGCGCTTCCTTACGTAGTGAACGCCATCGGGGATCAGGTGGATGTACTTGTCGACGGTGGCATCCGGAGGGGTACAGACATCGTCAAAGCGTTAGCTTTAGGTGCAAAAGCGGTTTTGATTGGACGACCCGCTCTGTGGGGATTAGCGTGCGCCGGAGAGGCCGGTGTGTTACACGCTCTCCGACTGCTGCAGGGAGAGCTGAGCGAAGCGATGGCGTTGTGTGGCTGCCCTCGGATTGAAACAATTTCCTCAGACCTGTTAGGACCCTAAGCGAGGTGAACAATGGCAACGATGCGAAAAAAGATTGCTCTGATCTCAACCGGCGGAACCATTGAGAAGACCTATGACGAAATGAGCGGGGTCATGGCCAACCAGGTTAATGTCCTCGATGTATTGTTGGCGTCTCTACAGCTGCGAGGTGTTGAACTCATTCGTGTTCCACTGATGAATAAAGATAGTCTCACGATGAGTGAGGCAGACCACAAGCTTATCGCACGTACCGTGGGCGCGATGGCGGAACTTCACGACGGCGTAGTGGTTGTTCACGGCACCGACATGTTGCAGAAATCCGGTGAGAAGAGTTTGGAACTCAACCCCGACCTCGACGTACCGGTCGTGTTCACGGGCGCGATGCGCCCGTATGAAATGAAGCACACCGATGCCGTTCAAAACGTGACCGAGGCGCTGCTGTCTGTCCAAATTTTGCCACCCGGGGTGTATCTCGCCATGCATAACCAAGTGCTGGCGTTCCCCGGGGTACAAAAAGCTGTGGACCAAGGTACTTTTGTCAAAGTCGAGTCCGAATGATTCGACGGTCGAGAGACTGATACGCCACAGCGCCGACTTCAGGCCCTCGAAGCGCGGTGAGACGCGCAGCTTCAAAGCACGCCAAAGAATGGCGAGTCAAAAGTGCATTCAACTCATTCGTCGACAGACCCTTTTGATTCGCCCAAGCGGACATCATCGATGAAGCTACTCGGCCGCAGCTCGATACCTAGATATTTGATGACTAAGGGCAAAAGCAGGGTACCACCTGGAGAGATGAAGATTGCAAGAGCAGGGATTGCTTTCAAAAGGTCAATGGCTTGCTCTCGTACTCGCTTTTCTTCGTCACGAGTAAGCGGCCGCTCCCGACTGACCTTGATTAACTCTAAGAGCTCTGCGGTCTCTTGGACCTCGGCGAGGAGTCGATCACGATGCCGTTCGAGTGCGCCGCCAAATCGCTTAAAAAGCACCGAGTGAACCGTCGCAAGAACAGAGTCCTTAGGCGCCAAGTTAAGGTCTGCGAAATTATCCGTAAAATTTGCGAGCGCGATCTCCTCACAGTTGAGAAGCATTGATTCATCATCACCAAACTCGCAAGCGAGACTCTGAATGTAGGCTCTCTCACTCTCGTGGTGCTCGCCGTTGATATAGGCCCCAAGAAAGAGCAGGCGATAGAGAAAAGCCCGCTCCGGGAGACTTGCTTGTGGCTGCACAAGTTTTGATGGCAGCTGCGGATGCCGCAGCTCTTCCACTGCAATCACCGCATCTGCGTCGCTCAGTCCGGCTCTTTTGATCAATGACTCAATGAGCTTTTGTTCGGGTGGGTCAATGATGCCATCGGCACTCGCCAAAGCGGCTGCAGACGAGACCATCCGACGCAAGCGATTCTCAGCGTCGGCGTTAATGGCGAGCATCTGCGAGTCAGCTGGAAGTGGACAATCGGTATCGCGTAGCTTATCGAACAAAATGGCGAATTGGCCGATGCGCGTATAGTCGAGCCATTCCCGAAACAAGACGATTGGGTGGGTTGAGAAGCGACCGCTTAACTGAGGTGAGGCCTGCAAATATAGGTGGCCTAGCTTGATGGCTAATTCATCAATTTGGCAGCCTTCTTCGTCCTTGTGTTCCCCGCCTCGGTGCAACAAAGCGGCATTTACGAGGTCGAATTGGCCCAAGGTTGCAGCGATACAAGCCATAATTTCATAGCCAATAACCGTTCGATGACATCCC
Organism: Bradymonadia bacterium; assembly: GCA_049889275.1. Classification (GTDB taxonomy): domain Bacteria; phylum Myxococcota_A; class Bradymonadia; order UBA7976; family UBA1532; genus UBA1532. Next base: position 108,959 of record JBMHDS010000016.1, read on the forward strand.
TTCAGAAGGCTCGCTGCGAGTTCGCACGCATGTACGAGGAGATTCACGGAATGGTATTCGGAGATGGAGACGCCGAGCGTCTCTTGCAGCGCATCGGACAGCCTATCCACCTGCTGACCCGTATCAAATCCCGCCCGCCGCCGCTCCGCATCGAGATAGGCCGAGGGGTCAAGCTGAGCGAACGAGTGGGCGTCGTGAGTCAGGGCGTGATTGATCACATGAATCAGCCACTTTTTGGTCTTCATCGATTCGGCCTCACAGACGACAGGGATTTAACTGGTTTAACTTGTCTCAACTGTATTTACCTCCGGGCCCTATCAGGACTTGGGCGCTACGTTCGACCAACATGAGCACAGTGCATTCTATTTCGGGCTCTTTCGCGCTAATGTTCGGCAAAATTTGGAGATTGGCCATGAAGACATCTTATCCGCTTAAAAAGATCAAGGTTGTACTGTTCGAAGGTATTCACGAACGGGCGGCCAGTTTGTTTCGCGACGCGGGCTTTCAGGTGGAGACCTATCCTGGTGCGTTCAAGGGTCAGGCGTTGATCGATATCGCTGCAGATGCGCACATCATTGGTCTACGCTCGAAGACACATCTACAGGCTGATTTTTTCGCTGCCTGCAAACATCTATGGGCCGTCGGCTGTTTCTGTATCGGAACCAATCAGGTCGACCTCGACGCGGCTGCAGCCCACGGTGTTCCGGTGTTTAATGCACCATTTCAAAACACGCGGTCCGTCGCTGAGCTTGTCATCTCCGAGATTGTTGCTCTGCATCGGCGACTGTTCGATGTGTCTATGGGCATGCACTCAGGTCAGTGGATGAAATCGGCGGCAGGCGCGCACGAGATTCGCGGCCGGACACTCGGGATTGTGGGATACGGTCGAATCGGCTCACAAGTCTCGGTTCTGGCTGAAGCCATGGGCATGAAGGTTCAGTTTTTTGATATCGTCGACGTATTGCCCATGGGCAATGCGGAAGAAGCCGATTCACTCGAGTCCTTGCTCAGCACATCGGATGTGGTCACCCTGCACGTCCCAGCGACCGATACGACTCGAAACATGATCGGAGCGGACGAACTCGCTCTAATGAAGCGCGGCAGCTACTTCATCAACAATGCTCGAGGGCATGTGGTGGACATCGAGGCGCTTAAGGCTGCGCTCACGGAAGGTCATCTCGCGGGTGCAGCTGTGGATGTTTTTCCAAAGGAACCAGCTTCGAATAACGAAGCGTTCACGAGCGCGCTGCAAGGGCTACCCAATGTGATTCTCACGCCACATATTGGTGGGTCGACTATCGAGGCGCAGAAGAACATCGCTGAGTCCGCTGCCAATCGATTGATTCGATTAATGAACAATGGGACGACCGCTTCGGCTGTTAATGTGCCGGCGGTACAGCTCCCTCGCCTGCATGCAAATCACCATCGGATCATTCACTTTCACAAAAACGTGCCAGGCGTATTGAGTAAGCTTCACACCGGTATCGCAGAGCTCGGTATTAACATCGCAGCTGAATACCTGCAGTCGAATCCGGAACATTCGTATCTAATACTCGACATCGGGCAGTCGGACCAGGAAGAACAGCTCAGAGAACAATTACTCGCCTATGAAGAGACGATTCGACTGAGGATTTTATGGTGAGCTTTCAGCAACAACGCATTGACGCGCTCAAGGCGATGCTCAACGATAACCCCGATGATCCGTTTGCCTTGTATGGTTTAGCGCTTGAATACAAGGCGACGGGCGAAATTGACGACGCCATCGAACTGCTGAAGCGCGCCGTTGATCGCGACCAGCCCGAGCCATATGCCTTTTATCAACTCGGCGAGCTCAGTCATGCTGCAGGCAAGAGTGAGGCAGCCCGAACGGCGCTTCAGACTGGCCTCAAGGTGGCAGAGGAGCGAGGTGAGATGAAGGCGTACAACGAATTAAACGAGCTGCTGTCACTCATCGACGAAGGCTGAGGTCTGAGCAAAAGACACGTCCGTTTTGTCAATCGCTGTTTGTGCGCCACGTCCAATTAAAGTTGGCGAGAAAATTCCAAACGGTCGCCACGCCGATCCCACATACCTGCGCCAGCAAAATCCAACGGCCGATCTCTGGTGGCGTGAGCACTGCGTGTTTGCTCATAGCGACGAAAGTCGGGTCCACACCGGCAAAGTAGGTAGAGACCGACGAATGCCCATGAATAAGCCCGAGTAAGGCGACATTCGAGCCCACGAAAACAGCCCATTGCACGGACGCCCCCACCAATGAGACGAGCTGAAAACGAAGCGCACGCCGTAACAATTGACCGTGTTCGCGCCTGTCTTTAAAAGTCCACCATTCATTCATAACGAAATTTGTCAGAATGGATACGTAAATGGCGATTGCCGATGCGGTGGTGCTGAGAACGCCGGCGCTTTGCAAGGCCGCGAGGATGCCGAGGTTGACTACAACTCCGCTTGCACCCACCGCACAGAATTTAAGAAATGCGATGGTAAAAAACGGCTTTAATCGTTCCTGAAGACCCTTGGACATACCGACTTGCTACTGACCCTTTCACAGGCAACAACGTGGCTGGGACAGCACCATGCTGCATCGGTACGATGGAAGGCAAATGAATTCATAAATATGTGAGACTTGAGTGGACGGGCGAAACGCCGTCAAGAGGCAGGGGGGTGCGGGTGGCCAACTCGATTCGGCCACCCGACTAAAGCGGACGTTTTACTCGGCGCCGTCTTCCGCACAAGCGGTGAATTCTGCAGCGCAGTTTGTCTGCTCACACTCAGCAGTCATGCACATGTTGGCACGGCTACAATCGACGATGGCGGTGAAGAGTGCATAGGACTCAACGCTGGTCGCCTCAACGCACTGCGCAGCGTCATTCATCGCGTTCAAGCACATGAGGAGCTCGTTGCAGGTGCCCTCGCCCATAGGCATTGGCGGGTCAACAGGCTCGCCGAAGCAGGCGAGCCACTGGTCAGGGCAATTTTCTTGCACACATTCATTCGTAGCGCCGTTGGGACACTGTGCCTGTGCACACTGCGATATGGCCTGTGCCTGCGCGAAGCCATCTTCCGAGGTATTGTTGATGCAATCTTGTTGGCACTGCTGGTTATCCATTGGGCAGCGGCCAAAACACTCAAACAGCTCGCTGCATGTGCCCATGCCACTGGGTGGCTCGAGGGAAAGACCGCATGCGGCAAGCTCCATACCACAGAAGTTTGCTGCGCAAGTTTCGTCCAGTCCGTTGACCTGGTCGATACATTGGTTTTGCTGCAGGCAGTTGAGGATGGCCTGAAATCGCATATTTGCCTCTGGCGTGGCGTTTTGCTGGCATTGAGTCGGGCATGCCATGTCTCCCTGTGGGCAGTTGCTCAGGCACTGGTTGAGCATCTGGCATTCTACGAGACCCTGATCGGCTGAACCGCCGCCTGCACCACCAGCACCGCCGCCTGCACCACCGGCACCGCCGCCTGCACCACCGGCACCGCCGCCTACACCACCGGCACCGCCGCCTGCACCACCGGCACCACCGCCAGCGCCACCTGCACCGCCGCCTGCGCCACCAGCACCGCCGCCTGCACCACCAGCACCACCAGCGGCGCCAGCACCACCAGCACCACCAGCACCACCGCCAGTACCACCTGCACCTGTGTTATCGCCAGTTGGC
>JBMHDS010000017.1:0-4208 GCA_049889275.1 Bradymonadia bacterium
CGCTCATGGTTGCGAGTGCAGTTGAATCATTTAGCGCCGTTGGCTTCGGGTCTAGCTCTTCGCTTGTGGGACCTTTGCCATCAGCATCCGCGCCATGGCAAGTCGCGCAGTGCTGCATGAAAAGTGCTGCGCCTTCACTGGTGGCGTCCGCGTCGTCGCGGGGGTTGGTGAGGTCGGAATAGCGTTCAGGAACTGTGTCGTGAGAATGGTCGTGCCCGTGCCCGTGCTCGTGTTCATGGCCACAAGCGATAAGGAAGAGGCAGACGACACATAGCAGACTCAGTAAAAAACATTGATAACAGCTTTGAATTCGAAGTTGATCACTCATGGTGCGTGCCTGTTTACCGAATGGTCACATACCCCATATGGGTATATGGTATTATCCACCAATGCAAAAATTTTTAACCAAACGAGAACAGACTCCTCGATGGGTATGAGCACTGTCGAATTGATAGCCTTGGGTCTTCAGAGATAAATGCGACGGCAATTGTGTTGAAGGCGTTCGATGTCTACTTCAGCGACAAGCTCTTGTGCGCATGCGTAGACTCAAGAGTACAAGCATGATCAGACCAAAGGTGATCGGGAATGAGTCTTGGCCGGAGCTCGCGCAGGCACAACCACTCGATGATCGATTTGCGTCGGCTGGCTCAGTCGAGCGATCCCTTCCAGCAGTTGCATCCGGCTGACTCGCATCTGCTGCTCCAGTATCCGTATCCGTCTGTGTGCCTGGAGCTGCATCGGCTTGTACGCCGTCATCGGGCGCCAAAGAAGCGTCTCCGCGTCGCTGCGCATCAGCATCAATCGTCGCGTCAGACGCCACAGTGGCATCTCCTTCGGCCGAACCGTCGGTGAGGGCTCCATCTCGTGCTAGGCCTGTGTCACGCTCCGTGCCTGCATCAGATCCTGGAAGACCTGCATCCGGGTCCGGTTGAGGCGGTACCTGTACAAACAACATGCGATCAGGAATGGGAGTCGGTTCATCGTCATCCATCGACCATGCAACGGAGAGGTGATCGCCGCCTCCACCTTCCTTCATCAAGGCTTCGATGGCGTAGGCGCGACCCGCTCGTAGGGCGACCGGTTCGGACACTTGGGATGGCGTGTGGCGATACGCGCGATACGGTGTCCAGCCGTCGACGTGAGCGATCCGGACAGCATTATCTATCGCCGCATCCGGTGCCAACCAGAGCTCACCTGCGTCATCGCTTGCGAGCCAAAAACGGTATTCGGCACTCTCCTCCGGGACCAAATAGCTGCTCAGCTTTATGCCGTATCGATCAGCGCGATCCCTCGGCGCCTCGAGTGTGGCTAAAAGCTGTGTTTCCTCGGGCTGGCCCGGAAAACCTGGTGTCGCTCTTAGGTCGGCGATGGTGCTGCCGTCGATATCGTACCATGACGACATCTCGACCCCCTGTCGGGTCACGTCAATCCGCACGGTCGAATGATGAACATGCCCCGTGCTCGATCGCACTCCGTATGTGAAGCTGTCTTCGCCAGTGATATCTTGGTCCGGCTCATAGGTCCATACGTCGCCGGCCCTTACAAGCCGCCCGCGTGCCGGTTGTGTGACCTCGACCACTTCCGCGACACCATCGTGGGATAGCGCCTCGCCCTCGAGGTCGAAATCGAGCGCCGTGTTCGGTTGGGTCCGATATCGGCCCGACAATCCGCCGACAGCCGGTATCCACTCGGGGAGTTGAGCGACGGCCGCGCGTGCTTCAGCCGATATGCCAATCCCCCAAATATCTGCCATGAACGGTGCCAGGTTATGACCTACAACCTCAGAGACGTGAATGAGCCATGCGTTACGTTCGGCGTCATTCCCGACCGGGAGCATGCGCTCTTCATCATTATAGCGCTCAAAAACTTCTTGGGTCGCAGCCCAGCCAAAGTGGTCCCGAAGTTGGAGAAAGAAAGCCAGCTTAAACCCAACGCCAATGGTCGCGTAGTCACCTTGTTCGAGGCCCTCGAGCGCGCGTTTCATCACCGTGGTGGCATCTCCGGTCCAGCCCCAGCCGCCTTGCTCTCTGATACCGAGCTGATCATACGCGTAGACCGTAAAAATATTGACCGTCGCTTCTACAGAGTTGTCGAAAGTATAGGCGTTGTCCCACCCCCAGCTCTTGTCCGGACGGCGCTGAGCTTCATGGCCAAGCTCGTGGAACCAGCCCCATGAACCTGTCGCTCTGAGATGGTCGAGGTTCATTAGATTCTCTGCTGACACAGTCGGCCCCTGCGTTGGATAGCCGGCGTGCAGGTATCCGTAGCTCACTTGCACATCGATGTTGATCCGTTCCGCCATGTAACGGCGCGTGCCATGACTGCCAAGCTCGTCTTGAAGACGGACTACATCATTCCAAAAAGTCATCACGGCGGTGGGATTGTCTAAGTTGCGAACCAAGCTGGATGGCAGGCTGATGATCGTATGTTCGCTGATCATCTCAGCGAAGGGAGCCGGCGCGTCACGGATACCATCAATCCAGTCTTCATCGCTGGTCTCACCTAAGACAAACTGTGGCGCGGCGACAGCACCCTCTAGGACGACTTCGAATGGTTCTCGCTCGCGATTCTCTGTGCCCACATCGATGTATAGGGCACCGCCATAGGGGCTCGCTGCCACCACTTCATTTGAATCGAGGGGCCAACTCCAATGTACTCGAGGTGGGCGTTTCCATTCATCGCGGACCGAGATGTTGTCCGTGTGGCCGCCAAAGCGCAGCACAATGCCGGCATCCTGTACTGCCGCCGGTATGGTCGCCGTTATCACTTCGCCCGGGGCACCATAGAGACCCGTTGAATGCCACCGGGTCTGTGTGGGATCGATCGTGATCACGCGGCGAATACGAGGCGCATCGTCGGATATGTGGCCGAATATCGCCTCGGCGCTCCGGTGGGCCGACAGTTCATTGGCTGGCCGATTTCTCAGCAGACCGGCCTCGCGCGTGAGCAGCGCTTTCTCCCAGGCCGATGTCACGGGGGCTGCCGGCGTCGGTCTGATTGAATCGACGGCGTCTCCGAATGCAGCGTCGAGTCTGTGGGTCAGCGGATCTTCGGGGGAGAGGGCGTCATAGAGCTTTCCAAGCAGCGCGCCGCCTCGTTCTTTCTCGGCCGCGTTAAAGGCATCTGGGTCATCGAGCATTTGAATGAGCTGCGCTGCGTCGAGACTGCCCTCCGCGCGCATCAACTCGACGATGCCCACCTCCCATCGATTACCGCCAACAAAGCCGATACCGGCTTCACGCAGTAAGATGTTGCCCGGTGCCTCATAGATGGGTTTTCGCCACCACCAGTCATATCCAACTCCATAGTCGCAGATGAGAAGACCACCGCCCGCGCGCACGAACTGTCCAATGGTGTCGAGCACGCGCTGGTTGACGTTGGCGCCCAACCAAGGGGGGATGAAGATATCTGCTCGGGAGAGCGCATCGGCCAAACCGTCATGATTTGCGACAACCACATTTTGGTAGCCCTGCGCTTGTAACCACGCTGCGACATCGGCGGACAAGGTAACGATCTGGACATCTAGACCATCGCGGCTGAGCCAGCCGATGGCGTTGCGATAAAATGGACCGGATTCCTGCCCGTAATTATGCATGTTGAGCGCTTGATGGTCGGGCAGAGCAATGACTCGCCCGGCACCCCATCCTGCGGCTGTCACCGCAGTTCCATCGGTCGGTCCACCCGCATAGAACGCGATGTCGTGTGCAGTCCGACCGTAAGCGACGATAAAGCCAGGCTGCCCACCGCCGTGAATCGACCGCACGTTGTTGAGAATTTCGTCTCTTGCGGTCTCGGCGTCGATGGGGCGATTGACAGCAATTTGAAGTGTCGCGGTCTGTTCGTCAGCTTCGATGGTGATGGTCGCGCGGCCAGCATAATTGGGCGGTGGTGTGTAGATGAGGCGACTCAATGCGCCATTGATCGCCTCATTTGTGCCATTGAACGCGCACCTTGCGTCCTCGACGCCATCACCTTCGGTAAAGGCAAGGCCATTGTCGGCGCCGAGTGTGATGCTGCCGTGACTGACAGACATTCGAATTGGGTTGTCTGGTACTCCATTGATGAGGATCGCGTCAAAAGTAGCCGTTGATAACGCGAGTGAAACATTCTCGAGGGTTGTGGCGAAGGGTGGTACCTCAATGGTTTGCACCGAGGCTAAGACGGCGAGCGGCTTAAATACAAAAACCATTAGAAGATAAGCACCTAAT
>JBMHDS010000018.1:0-47400 GCA_049889275.1 Bradymonadia bacterium
CGAGGCGACAACGAAGGCCCTGATCACATCCACCACGAGCGAGGTTACTGGTAAGGTCACAGGCGCTTCCATGGGAGCTGCCAAAGGTGACGATCACACCCACTGCTGGCTCATTTGCATGAATCGTCTCGGCGATGGTGAGTTCGTATGCACGCCACGAGTCACCTGCTAAGTTCTCGAAGAATTCATAGCCACGCGTAAATGTAGCCGCGACGGGCTCTTGGACACCATCGCCCTCGTCTTCCACCAGGTATGTAAAAACCTTCTCATAGCTACGCCGCGGCACTTCTGGGCCATTGCGCCCAAGCGTCACCGCGACCATACGTGTCTCCACATCTGGCAGAAAGCTCAATGGCTTTGAAATTCTTGCGCCATGCACCGTGACCGCATCTTGGTTCCAGATGATTTCATTGGTGCCGTCATCTTGAATGAGACCGTCACCTTGAATGAGACCCGTAATCCGATAGCCACCTACGAGAGGTTCGCCATTGCTTGTGATGCCATCGAAATCATCTGTGAACTCAAGGGCCTGAGGCCCAGCGGACAAGATGTCCTTGTCCAAACGAACGACCATAAGCGGTTCCTGTATGCCCGTGTGGTCTTGTCGGCTCGCAACCAAGATCAAATCAGTCTGTGTGTCAGCACCAGAGATAATCTTGCTGTTCGCGCCTGTGGGTGCCCAGTTAACCGTAGATAGCAATTCGTAGGGCGTGTTAGACATTGGGTCCCAGTTAAAGCGCGTAATGGCAGAAGAGCGTGGGAGCGCTTGGTTTATCGCATCCACCGCGGTGTGAATGAATCCATAGCGGTTCTCACCTTCGTGAAAGAGAAAGACGGGCTTGACCTGAGTGCCTACGCCTTCTTGTGGCAGTTCGATGTCATGGAACAAACTCGGATCGTTGACCGAGAAGATACGGAAACGCCGCCCCGGAAAATTTCCACCGTCTTCTGCGGCGAGTTCATGCGACCCCATGTCCAGCACCACAAGCGGCAGCCCTGTCTCACTCGCCATCGCGAGGGCGCGGCTCTTCGGGTCAACCGTGCGCGACAAGCCATCTAGCTCGGCGAGCTCTGCATCGAGCAGGCTCGGTTCATCGATATATCCATCGCAGTCGTTATCTCGCCCATCGCAGCGCTCGGGTGGCAACTCACCGCAACCACCGCATTGATTAAACAGAAAATCGCCCTCGTCCACGATGCCATCGCAATCATCATCGAGACCATTACACACTTCGTCGGCATTCATCATGGCGCCATCACAGCGTGCGCCCACAACAACGCCATCGTCCAAGTCTGGCACCGGGGGACCTGAAAACGCTTGACACTCTTCTTCCTCACACCCTTCCACTTGGATGGTGTCATTCCGAGTGCCTTCCACCATGTCCAAACACGTCTCATCGACCTCACCGGTGACCACAAGACCAGCGTCCCCAGTCACTCCATTGTCGTTGATGTCGTTCGCATCGAAGAGCATCGTCGCGTTCACCTCGCAGTTGCCAACCACCACCGCAGCGCACTCAGCTGAACCACGAATGCTGTTGCTGATTAAGCGTGCCTCTGCGATGCGACTAAAGAGTTCGGGACGTGACGGCGATCGACTGACCAACATTCCGTAACCGATGCTAAACCCTCCGAGCTCACCGGCACCCACATCTTCAATCACGTTATTCACCATCGCCCCCGCATACCCTGCCCCCCAGATACCTGCACCCGCCGCACCGGAGATCTGACTGGCGACGAGGTCCACCGCACTGTCAACAAAGAAGGCACCTACACTGCTGCTTCCGGAGACCCGGCTCTCCAAGATCGGTATGCTGCGTTCAATAAAGGGACGCCCGCTGGCTTCGACGAGCGCAACGCGGTGTACGACGATGCCGGGGCCATCTGTGTTCTCGACGGTGACTTCATCTATACGAGACAAAGCTAAAGCACTGCTGCCAGTCTGATTGAGTGGAACGAGGTTTTCCTGACTGACGAGCAAACCAATGCCTGCGCGTTCGCTCAAACTCAAGCTTGAATCCTCAAGACGCCCCGCGGGTAAAGAAGGCGCATTCGGCCCCCCCTGCCCTGGCGCCAGACCTCGCCCGGCCGCATGGCGCCCACCCTGTGGCATCGCCTCCTGGTCGTTTGGCGCGTCGATGACCTCTTCCACCGCCACGGTCTCCGTGATCTCTGCGCCGACCAGCTCTGTGGCATGGCCCGATAACGACACGCCAAAACCAGCGTTATTTGATGCTTGGGTCCCAACGAACATCTGGCGTGACCATAGGTGCAGGTCAAGATCTGGTGCAGCGTCTTCGCCACTCATCACAAGACTCGCTGGCAGCCCCATGTCGGCGTTGTTTAGGTATTCGTTCATGGGCAGCCATTCACTCATGGGGAACCACTCGCCCATGGGATACCACTCGCCCATCGGATACCACTCGCCCATGGGGTACCACTCGCCCATGGGATACCATTCGCCCATGGGGTACCATTCGCCCATGGGATACTCGATCCCAGCACCAGGAATAGGCCGAGTTGAAAATACACCTGATCGTGCGGACCATTGAGTGGGTATTGGCCAGTTCCAACCGAGCCCATCATCTGGCCAGTCTGCCGCTGGAAACAGCAGCGCTGGGTCTGAGGGCGCCAATCTCTCTACCTTGAGCCCGCCGCCTCGGCACTCAGACACGTCCAAATCGATCACGCGACCGCGCGCGCTGCGTGTGAGCATGCAAACACCGTCCACATCGCGCACCGACACACTGCCCCAAGACCGGCCAAAGGTCTGTGTGAGCCGAATGCCCGTAGCGTTTGTGTCTCCGTTACGTAAGACCGATTCTACGGCGACGCGGTGTAAGCCATGAGCGGCATGCTGCAGGTCGATCCCGTAGCCCGATACATTTGACACCTTGAGGTCTTCGAGAAACACAAAATTCGAGAAGGGGCATACGGGGCTCGCACCGCAGTTCGCGCCATCACCAAAGCCCGCTATAAGCCCGGGTCCATGGTGCTGCTCAACCCGGGTCTTCAGCAGCGCGACGCCACTGGCGCTCATACGAACGAGGGGGTTTTCACTGACATCGCCATCAAGCCCCGCACCGGCGATTGAACCATTTAAGCAGGCCGCAGTGTTCACGCCATCGATGGATAGGCCGAGCCCTAAACCTGCGCGGATTTGAATGTGGAACAAGTGCAACTCTTGGATGCCCGTAGCGCTTAAGCCGTTCTGTCCATCGATAGACAACCAACCGATGATGGCACGATCTGCATCACCGCCACTCACCTGAACCGAAAAGCTGTCTTCGCCGACGATGCGGGTTCTCTCATAGCCTGCGCCCAGCAAGGCCACAGAGCCACTCAACTCGACGGGGCCTACATATTCACCTGGCGCGATAAGAATCACGGTCGGTGTGCCAGCCGCTGCTTCAACGGCTGGCTGAATGGCCTTAAAAGGCCTATCGCGACTGCCGTCACCGCCAGCGGCAGCCGCTGAATCCACGTGGAGTAAGGACCAGCCTGTGACCAAATCAGCAGCAAACCCTGGTTCACGAAAACCATCCACTTGGTCCGCAGGATCTGGCCCAATGGCACCGGAGACGCGGACCACCGGCTCAAACTCGACGGCTGGTCCCATGTCGTTGATAAAGCCATCTGTCCGGGTCTGAGTTTCACCCGCGTCGTCAGCCAATATGGCATCTGTGAGCCCACCATCACTCGACGTTGGCAGCATATCAGCTGTTCGACGAGACGCCGTATCGTCCGAGCAGGCGTAAACCATTGCCAATAAGGCCACGTAGCAAAATAAGCGCATGTGAGTTCCCGAAAACAGGTAAGCGATACGGAAGAGAATAGTTTGTTCCAGAAGACTTTTGCAAGGCGAAGAGACGCGAGAATTTACACCGCGAGTGAATGGCTTTGAACCGATGCACAATCACCCACAAACACTCTTTTGATGTGCGCCCGCCCCCCCCCAATCGTATACGAGTCAAAGTGAGTCAAGGCGTGGGCGCGTCTGCGCTAAGTTCTCTCTGTATAGACAAGGTGCTTTCGACCAAAGCCAGTTAGGACGCTTTGGTCGCTTCGCTTAAACGTTCATTGATTGAGGCGTACATGATGATTCAACGCAGACCACATACAGACGAGAGCGGCGTTATTTGCAGTTGTTGCAAAGGCCAATCTGAAGACCCATTTACCGTCACCTTACCGGCGATGTTCACTCAGCATGCCTACCCTTTTGCAGACGCTGAGACCCTGCCACCAAGGGCCATGGACTACCCGATAGCCACCGACATCCGCGCCACAGGTTAGCGCATTACATGTGCCCTCACAGCATACCCACCTCGGCGCAACACAGCCTGCCAATCACCTCTGTAAAACAGGCGGCTTGACTGGTTTTTCACCACAGCAGCGCTTTGTTTTGCTGCAGGCTGTGGCCACACCATCACTGAGCCAACGGGTTTCTAAAAATCGGTCCCTGATTTGACATGCACACCACCAATCTGCAGTGTTTAAGGGCAACGTGGTGATTTGGGGCATATTGCGGCCACGTAAAATAAGCCGCTAAAAAGCACGGGTAGCGAGTCTACCCAAACCGTCCCCATCGATTCGAATAATGACGCGCACACATGGGGTGGGTGCGTCTTGATTCGACGGGCGCAATTGCGCGGTCACCTCCAGATGTCTCTCTTGAGGCAAGGAGGATCAGATGGACAGCCATCTCTCTCAATTTATTCGCCAAGGCCTGATAAAGACAGGGCTTAACCAGGCTCAATTTGTGCGCGCCATGGGCTACCAAAACACGGCCAAGGGCCACCGTCGGCTCACCGCTTGGCTACGGGGCGAAGAGACACCCAATGAGGTGCAAGTGCGGCGAATCGCCGAGGCCCTCGACGTCTCGCCTGAGGCGGTGTTTAAGGCCATCGTAGCTGATAAAGAGGCACCGTCCGGCACCCCGCTGTCTCGCTTCATACGCCGGCAGCTCGCGCTCAAAGGACTCAACAACGCTCAATTTGTGCACGCCATGGGCTACCGTAACGCAGCGAAGGGCCACCGCCGGCTCACAGCTTGGCTACGGGGCGAAGAGACACCGATGGGCGACCAAGTCCTTCGGATCGCGCAGGCCCTTGACCTGCCCTTTGAGACGGTCTTTGAGGTCATTTTTGCAGCGCAAGAAGCGCAGCGGCGAAAGCGTCTTGAGACCCGCGCGTGCGATGGGAATTATTATCTCTATGTGCGCATGGGGCCCTGTGTCTACCCGCGCTACACGCTCGGTTATCGCCTCGATGATAAGACCGCCATCGACATCGCGGTCGACCGGGCGCGCGAGCTGAAGCGGCGCTGCTGCCTCAACACACCGGGGGGCAAGAGCTACTGGTTTAGCGGTGATGGCAGCCTCGAGGGCGTCACCGAGGACGGTGGCCCGAGGATGCGCATTGGCAAAAAGTACGTGGTGTTCAAAGCGGTCTCTCGTGGCGTGACCGCTTAAGCATGAGGCTTCGCCGGCCCGCGTCTGTGTGGTGCAGGCTGGCGTGATGTATACTGGCGTGATGTATGCTGGCCAAGGCCTAGATGGCTTCGCTGCCCGACTCACCGGTGCGGATACGGATGCACTGCTCCAAGGCGGTCACGAAGATCTTACCGTCGCCGATGGCGCCGCCTTCGCCCGTGCGCGCGCCCTTTAGAATGGCGTCGACGGTGGTCTGTACGAACGCGTCGTTACAGGCGATGTCGAGGCGGATCTTGGGCACTAGGTTGGGCGCCACCTCAAGGCCGCGATACAGGTCACGGCTCTGGGCTTGGCCGCGACCCGAGCAGCGAGACACCGTGATGCGGGTGATCTCTGCTTGAACGAGGGCGTTTCGCACGAGGTCCAGTTTGTCTGGATTGATAATGGCTGTCACAAGCTTCATTGACTTAAACCTCCCTTAGTTTGGATTGAGCATGCCGTAGCCATGCTCTCCGTGGCAGCTATGGTCCATACCAGCGAGCTCACGGGTCTCGTCGAGTCTTAGGCCTAAGGTTTTGTCCACCGCGACCAAGAGGATAATGGTGCCCACAGCGCCCGCGCCGATGGCGACGAGCACGCCGAGGGTCTGATGCCAGAGCTGTGTCATCACCCCATGGTCTGGCACCTCGCGGAGCACAAAAGTCAGCCCAATGGCGCCGACGATGCCTGCGACACCGTGGATACCGAAGACGTCGAGGGTGTCGTCATAGCCCAAGCGATTCTTAAGCATAATGCCACCATAGGCAGCGAAGGAGGCCACAGCGCCCAGGATCATGGCGCCGCCGGGGCCCACATCACCGGCGGCCGGTGTGATGGCCACGAGGCCTGCGAGGATGCCAGAGACCAGGCCTAAGCTCGTGGCCTTCTTGTGCACGATACCCTCCAGGCAAATCCAAGCGAGCGCGCCTGCAGCGGCGGCGATTTGAGTGACGGCCAGGGCGCGTCCTGTGGTCTCGCCCGACTCCACTGAGCTGCCGGCGTTAAAGCCAAACCAGCCCACCCACAAGATGCCCGCGCCGATCATGGTCATGACTAGGTTGTTGGGCTTCATGGCCACGCGGGGAAAACCACGGCGTGCGCCTAGGTAGATGGCTGCAACGAGCCCTGCGACACCCGCAGAGATGTGAATCACTGTCCCGCCAGCAAAGTCGATGGCGTCGCCGGTGAGGAATCCCCCACCCCAGATGACGTGCGCGAGGGGGTTATAGATCAGCAGGCTCCACAGCGCGATGAACACACAATAGCCACGAAACTGCACGCGCTCAGCGAAGGCGCCCGCGATGAGCGCCGGTGTGATGATGGCGAATTTACCCTGGAACATCGCGAAGACGTATTCGGGGATCACACCGCTGATGATCTTGCCGTCGATGCCCGAGAGCATGAACTTGTCTGCGTCCCAACCGAAGACCCCGTTCGACTCGCTGCCAAAGGCCAAGGCATAACCGCAGATGGGCCAGAGTACACCGATGATGGCCATCGCGGCGAAGCTGTGCATCATCGTGCCGAGCACGTTCTTGGTGCGCACAAGCCCACCGTAGAACATGGCGAGCCCTGGGATCATTAAGAGCACAAGCGCTGTACTCGTGAGCATCCAGGCGGTCGTACCGGGATCGACTTTCTCCACCTTGGCTTCGCCATAAGCGAGCGCCGGTAAGAGGGTGAACAGAATGAATGAGATGGCAAAAAGCCCTGCGTGACGCATTAGTAACTCCACAGTGATACACTATGGGATTGCGATCTATCCTACAGCGTTCGTCAACTCAATCAAAATGTCAGAAAAAATGAACAGGCGATGCACAGAGTGCAAACCCTGCGGTTCATAACCCACGATCCGAGCGCCTGCTTCGGATAAATGATGAAAGGGAGATGCCCGGTTATGCGATTTAAACTGTTCACAATGCTGATAGTTCTACTGGCGATGACTGGCTGCGGCGAGCTCGATGGCGCTGAGTCACAATTCGAGACCACGCAGTCTGCGCTGCAAGATTCGCCTGATTTAAACGCCGACCCAAATTGGGACCACACCATTCAACAATTGGCCGCCGAGCTCCGACAGACCGATTTAATCCCGCCAAAGTGGAGACGCTACGCCACACGCAAGATGAAGAAAGCGCTCACCGGGCCATTGGCGGAGTACTGCGACCCGGATACACAAGCGCGAATGATGCGCCTGCCCACGGTCCCGACGGGTGTGACCAACGTGAACTTTGACTACTCAGGCGATTTGGATGAACGCAGCGTTGGGGTGTCCTGCCGATACGACATGTACGGCACCATCGGTCCGCAGCAGCACTACCATTGCTGTTTCTTTGGTGAGACCAATTATGACTTGGACGATGGCTATTTCCATGACAGCCGCATCGGCATCTACGGCAAAGTCCAGATGGCACCCAACTTTGTGTTCTCGGCCGATGTGAGCGCCGACGTGTTCGATGGCGATGACTACCGCGCCACCATCGGCATTCGATTCTCACACTGATGTGCAGACTTTCTGCCAGCGCCATCGGGTGTCGATGTATGGTCTTTGGTCCGCTCAAGCCCTCACCCTACAGATAGAGACAGTCCAAAAGCGCCCTCGTTCAAGACACCTATCCCATCTCTTTTAAGCCCGAAGCTGCGCGTATCTATGGCCGGATACAGCTCACGGGACTGACTCGCTTGAAGACGCTTCATTATCTGCGCCGATGCTGCCGGTCACTTTATCGGTGAGAGGCACCTATGTGCCTGCGTCCATCTCATCCGTCAGCCCGTGATTGGGCAAATACATCACTATAGGTCGTCAAGTTTATGAAACACATCGATTTAACCCTCGACGGACAGGGCTTTAGATATTGTCTCTTGCTCACGGTGGCATTCGCACTCCATGGGTGCTCAGACCACGCAGGCGCCTCCGCGCCGGTGCAAAACCCCCCGCTCGATGAACCGCACGACAGGCCCCCGGCGGACGATTCTCAATTACCCGGTAACAGCGGCCGAGACATGGTTGATGCGCGCCATGCGACCATCGCCGACCCCGTCGAATTGCCCGCACTTGAGACACATTTTGCGCCGGGCTCACAACCCGCCGCCCTCAGACCACTCTACGATGCCGGCGCCCGAATGGTCACCCGCGACTTCTTTATGGTGGATCGCGTATTGGTAAACGAGTTCACAGCGCAGTGTGGTCTGGGCTGTCCCGACGCGCTCAGCGATGGTGATGTGGGTCTCGACAGCTGGCGCATTGAGCTCGACGATGCAGGACGCATTGGTCAGCTGGAGCACATCGACCGCATTCTGATTGGCAATGTCTTTGAGGCTGCGTTCGACAGCACCACAGATCAATCCCCTTCGCTTATCTTCAAAGACGGCCAGATTCTGCGAAACACCCGGGCCTTGAATGCCCTACCCTTTCAGGAAGGTCAACGTGGCATACACCTCATCGAGTTCGACGCGGAGACAGGCGCATTCGGCGCTGTGAGCGATGGTGTTGAGTCCGCGACTTCACTGCTTGAACCACTGTACTTGAAGCGCGCCGAAGTCAGGCGCGTGGAGGTACGACATTTCTTGGCGACCGCGGAATTTGTCACTCAGCCCTTTGTGCAATCGATCGATGGTGGTCACCACGGATTCGGCAGCGCTGTGTTTAATCCCGTTTTTGATCCTGTGGAGATGGGCGCGCTCGCCGTCGACCGCAACTTCAACGCCGCAGAGCGTGATTACTGGGTGAACAACGGTCAGCGCCTCCTGACTTATTTTGGTGCCCTCAATACACCAAAGCTTCTCTATACGAGCGCTCGAGATCGTGGAACGTCCACATTCGCAGACATCAGTCAGCGCTTGGCGCAGACGATCACCGAGGACTACGCGGATGCCTTTTGGGCGGACCGCGCCGGCAAACTACACCGAAAACGTAAACATCTCATTCACACCAAAGCGCCCATCACAGGACTCTGGAACGATATGCCCGCAGCCGTAGTCGTCGATAAGGACTCGGGCACAGTAGATATCCAGACCTTCGACTCAGATAGGGCAGACGCCGCTGCAGCTTTTTATGACACGGTGATCACATCATCCCTGCTTGAACCCGACGTGGTCAGTATGACACCAGCTGCATTTACCGAACATGCGGGCGCAAGCATCGAGCCGAACTTACTTATGGATGCACTTACAGAAATGATGCGTAGCAGCGCGCCTGTCACCGTGGGTGATCTACTCGGCGAGGCGCTGGGTCGCTCAATCGAGCGAGAAAACGAGCCGCTCACCGTTGGTGACTGGCTCGTGCGCGAGTTTACGCGTGCATTTCAAGCGCGGGTGATGGCCTTGCCCACGGCTGGTGTGCAAAGCGCCGAACGAGACCTATCCAGGGCTGTTTTGGGGTTGCTCCTCCAGGGAGAAAGCTTAAGCATGCCCGCGCTCACCCAGCGGGTCCGCGAGGGTCTCGCTGAGGAGACCGATGGGCTGAATGAACGGGAAGAGCGACAACGACTTGCCCAGCGTCTCATTCGACCTTACTCGGATTTTAGCGACGAGATGCTCAGACCGCTTGGTGATTTGATCGACGACTTTGTTGATGATCCCATCTCAGGGGTGGTCGGCGAAGCCGTTGGCTTAGCGAATGGCCTATACGAGGCTATCATCGCGCTGTCGGGTGGCCGTGTCTCCGCGCCTGAGTGTGGGCTGCTGCCTGACAACGCCAGCGCGTTCGCGCGGGGTATGTTTGGCGTTCAAGGTGCGGGACTCGATGAGAGCAACATCGCATTCATCGAGGCGCTCAAGCTCGGTGAATACGAAGGGCAGACCAACTACTCATTCTCCGATCGAATGCACCACCTGCTCGAATCTGCGCGGTCACTCGATGAATCGATGGCGCGTCCTTTAGTTGAATCCATCGCAGAAATTGGAGGCTTCGACACCACGGTGGGACGAGACGTTCATTTGGTCAGAGACTATGGCGAACGACTCGACTTTAAGGCCTTACTGGTGAGCCTTGGCGACGCATGGTTTAGGACGGTCCTCGCCCGACAGGCACCGGAACTCTTTGAACGATCGATCGAGACACTCAAAGACGCGCATCCTGACGCCGATACGGTCGGGGCGCTCGTGGATGGTTTAAATGCCGTCGACGCAGTCTTTGCCTATCGAGTCTCTGACTCACTGCAGACGACGCTTGAGACTCCGGACACAGCGCGGCAAATTCTAAGTGGACTCTTGGCGCGCCATCCATTGATTGAGCAAGGGCAGAATCGCGATATCTCCATCGGAGAGCTGTTGGTGAGGCGTGTGGTGCTGAACCCAAACTACGTCGGCGCCATCAGCACGTTCATTGAATCTGAATTGCGCCCCTATATCGAAGGTTGGGTGTTCAATGGCGGGATTGAGTCGGTGGTCACAGATGCCGAGAAGGCAACTCGTGATGACTGCTTGGCCACGTGGTTGTCAACGCTCTATGTCCTCGAGCATTCGCTTCCTCCCGGGAGCGGTGTGGCAGAGACCGTTCGCGTCGCGAGGTTCGGTTTGCGGGAGGCCGCCACGTATATGCGACGAACACTGTATATCGCTGGTGTCGGCGGCGTGGTCTCGCCCTTGGTACAGCGCCATCGGCGCGTGAGCGAGAGTTTTATCTTGAATCTCGCACCGTCGGCGCCACAGGTCTTGGACTTCGGCCCGCTCTTCGAGGGCGATGTGGTCTGGGCAGAGAGCGTTCTAAATCGGGACCGCCTGACGCTGATGGCGCGTGTCGAGAACGATGGGCAAGCCCACATGCAAGTGGCCACGGTTTATCCCGATGGGCGGGTTGAGACACATCATTTGGGTGTCATGGGCGACGACTATTTTGGTGTCGCGCAGAATGGGGACACCATCTTGTATGCGCAAAGCCGCGGTCTGAAGACTGCGCTCATGGCCTTTTCGCTGCGTACGGGCGCGCTCAGAACGGTGGGGACGTATGAAAGTGGCGTGCTAACGGGTTGGACGCCCATACCGGGTACGCACGCGGCGGTCATGCGACTTCGCCACGAACCATTTGACGGTCCGATGACCACGCACCATGAGGGCGACCAAGCTTTTCACAACGGTCGCGAGCGCACACAAGACGGTATGCTCTTCATCTCCACAGCCGAGTAAAGCGCTGCTGCACAGTGTCCGCCCTTTTGGAGGGTCGAGTCCCCAGCTACACCTAGAGACTGTGGCTGGCGTGTCACAAACAGGGGCTAAATCCATCTATAACAGCGTAAAAACCCCAAAACCAGCCGGCACGCTCTGTGCATTACCCAAGTGACACCAAGGCAGTGAGCGGAGGGTCAGGTCATGCAGCGTCAGGTTGATTACGGGGTTATCGTCATCGTCATCGCCACCGTCTTCGCATGGGGCTGTGGAGACCTCGCTGAAGATGGGACGACTCAAGTCGATTTTCGTGAGATCAGCACAAAGTCGTCTGCGAATGGCTGCGTGATCACAATGTGTCTGACGGGCGCGATGTCCCACGAGACGCCATCCAATGAGCACTTCGCCAAGCTGTGTTCAAACGCTGAGATTAAAGGACTCGTGAGAGATTGTTGGGACGGCACGTGCAAGGAGACCTTTGACAGCTTTCTACAATTCCCCTTGCTCACCGTGTACCCGGAGCTTGTCAAAGCCCTCGACCGCGATCAAGACGGCAAAATCACCGACGCTGACCCCGTCTGCGATGTGCGTATTCTTGGTTTCTCTTGGGGTGGCGTGAACGCACTGTCGGTGGCTCAACACCTACAGAATGACTACCGGGTGCCGACCACCCATAAGGCCATCGATAAGGTCGTGCTTGTAGACGCCTTCCAACCCTGGTCGGGCCACCGAATGACCGTCCCCAAGAATGTGAGCAGCGTGCTCTCAGTCCGCCACAGCGTGACCTCACATAATGATTGCTCCGCCAACGCGCCACTGGGGCCTTACCTCGGCTTACCGCCGATCTGTAGTCCTGACCAAGACTGCAACGATCACGACTTCTCTGCGGAGCGATACACGCTGTATGAGCCTGTGTACGGATACGCAGTCCATGGCATCGACGTGGGCCACTGCGAGGTGCCGCGGGTGGCCCACCGGGCGGTGGTCAATTACTTAAACAATAAACCCTATGCCCACGAGCTGCCGGCGCCGGTCAACTAAGCCACGCACCGAAGCATAGAGCAGGCGTCGTTAGCGAATCGCTTAAGGTGATACCCAGACGACGCGATAGCGCTCTGAGCCACGATTCGGGACATTCCATGTGAGTGAGTAGGTGTGGGTGACGCCGTCATAGCGAGCCTGCCAATAGTCGTTGCCGTGCACCGCTTGGTTGACGCGCTCCCATTCAGCGCCATCAGCGCGTTGTAGCTGCCAGCCGTCGTGACGTTCTAAGCCGTGGACGGTAATCGGCACCAAACCAAGACCACCCTCAAGGCTGAACTCTGCTGCGTGTGCGCCTGACTCTGCGTCGACCTCTACAGGATGAACACGCCTTGCTGTGCCCACGTCGACATTGAGCGTGAGGTCATTGCCTGTGGCGAGCGTCCACGCCATATCCGTGGTGCGCCATGAATTCGCTGGCAGCGCCGCGAGATAATCACTGCGACCGTAATAACGGGCTTTATCGGCCGGTGGCACGAGGTACTCGACCGTGGCGCGCACGGTGCTGCCGGCGGGGATAAAGTTAATCTGGCCCCGGCACGGCTCTCCACACCACTCAGCGCCTTCGGCGTATGGTAGGCCAAGCTCAAAGCCGAGCTGCGAAAAGCGATTATTGGTTCGCTGCACATTGATGTGGGGCGTCGTTAGAATCGTGCCGCCGATGTTGGCTTCAAAATCACGGACCACAAAGGCCAAATCCGCATAGTGCTCGGGCAGACCCTGGTCGATATACTGATTGTCGTAGACCATCACCCAAGGCGTGTCACCCGGGAGTTCAATGCCTCGGTCGGCTGCGTTGGCATAGCCTGTCGTACCATGATTTTCGATGGCCCTGTCACCGATGACGCCATCGCCATTGCCCCATGCTGCCCGCGTATAGCCATTGTCGGAATAGCCATCGGCCGCCATATGGAAGAACGCGAGGCGCTCGTACTCAACGTCTTCGAGAAAGGTATACTCGAAGTGAAAATACGTTCTCACCATGTCATCGGTCCGACCCATCTGGACCTTGATGTCGCCGTGGATCTTATTGTCCAACGACACGCCTGAGTAGCTCACATCGGTGAGATTGGGTCCTTGCGAGCGGTACTCTGTCCGTACCCGACTCATCTGGCGTGGCCAATTTTGCTCATTGATGGCGCTATCATATTTGAGAAAATCAGCGCCCCCGACGTTCCCTGTCCAGTTCCAACGCCCATTATTGTCTTGCGCCTGCACGAGGAACGGACGGACATCGTCCACCATGGAGCGGAAGGTCCTGTCGGGGTTGTAGGTGATGCTCTCTCCAAAGCAACCGAGCGCAGATTCATCCCAGTGAGCCCCGGGCGGTGGGTTGCGGGCGTCGGCGTTCCAACCGATTAAGCTCAGCTGACCGTGGGAGGCAACATAAGCGTCTTCACCCCAGCGGGAGCTGAGCATTGTCAACTCGATCGGGTCGCCGTCTACACCACTAAAGGTGGGCTGACTGTACAGCCTGTACCACTGACCGACGGATGGATCGTGCCAGTTCTTAGACATCTGAATGGGCACGCCAATGGGCTCACCACCGAAATCCCGCCACAGCGCGACACCACCGGTGATATTGAGACCAATCCCCTGGCTGCTGTAGAAGGCGAGCGGCACAGCGAGGGGCCCAACCCCATGGGTATCGACGACGAATCGATGTCGCCCGTACCAATTGTGCAGCTCTGGGTTGGCGTCGTAATTCCTGCCGTTGATAATCCCCGTTTCACTGAGAGAGCCTAACCGGACGCGATAAGCGCCGAGGGTCTCATCCCAACTGCCCATCGCTTGACGTACGTCGCCCCCCGCTAGATTAAGGAGCGTATAGTGCACGTCCACCGCCGTATCCGGATTCACCAGCATATTGACCTCGCCCGCCGACAGACCGTGTGTGGGTGCAATGAGCAAAGAGATCGTCTGTGTCGCGATGGGCCCTGGGGCATGGCGCTGAGCGATGATCTCGCCCGCTTCAGTGCGTATCAGCGTCGTCTCCATGTCCGGTTTCTCATAGACCACAAAGAGCCATCCCGAACCATCTTCATTGGTCAGGCGCAGCGCACGCCCCTCGTCGAGCCATTCGGCTTGGGCATCTGCGCCAAAGGCGTCGCCCGACAATCGGAGACGCGCCGTTTGAGCCACGTCCGTCGCATCTTGTGTTGTGACCACGTTGGTCAAAGTCAGGTGACGGGCCATAGACGCGATCTCGAGATGGCCGCCAACGCGCTCATCATCTGCGTAGCGTAAGTACGGAATTTCAAGACGGTTCATAAAGCGACCGCCTTCGGACAGCGCGAGAATACCGCGGTCGGCCCGCTGCCCTTCACCGAGGAAACCCGTTGCGACCAAAGGCGCCTCGAGTGGACCTGCCTCCCATTGGAGCGCCGCCCTCGGCAGCGTTGTAAATACAGAATTCTCACGGTCGAGACCATCGGCCATGGAGTTTGCGTCATCGAGGGCGCCAAGCCTGACCATCTGACCTGTGGCCTCATCAAAGACCATGCCGTAATAGCCGGTGCCGAAATGTGTCCGACGCTGCCATGCGGGCCAAGTGGCGGGATTTCGGGGCCGCTGTTTACTTGGCCAATTCCAGTACGCGTAGTCACGTGCGTTTACGGTGGGCACCCACTGCCGCGGTACGCAGATTGGGTCGTTTGCGACACAATCCGAAGGTATGACCGTCACAGGATCTGAGTTCACCACAGGGCCGACGGCCTCGCCATCGCTGGACTGGCAGCTCACTCGAAGTGTTGCGCCCGCCTCGCACTCGGGGCGATCTGCACAGGCGGCCAGCTCGACCCCTTCGGCCACATCGACCCAATTATTAGACCAGCGCTGCCAAACACAGCCGACTAATTCTGCCACATCACCGGGGTCAGGATCCCGTAGCTCGACATCGAGCGTGAGCACCTCATCGACCGTTGGTGAGCCTGGCAATATCTCCAACCGCTCTATGGCGGGCGGAGAGTTTTGAACGATGATGCTGTCGCTGAATGGCCCTGTTCGGCCCCCTGCTGTCTCCGCATAGACGTCGACGCGAACCACTGCATCGCGAGACAGCCGGTCAACCGCTTCAAATACTGCCGTATCGCCTGCAACGCGTTCATCGTTGACGAACCATTCGTATTGCAGGCGCGCCGTTCGATGCGCCGTCGTCGCTGTGACCGAGATGGGCGTGAACACCGTGGGGGCTCGAGGTTCTAGAGACACGGCAACATCATCAGGTGGTATCCGAGAATCAAGGCGCAGCACAAGCTGCGATGTATCCGTCCGCCAGAATAGACGTGCATCCAATTGTGAACGACTGTCCTCCACCAAGACGGGCAGCTCGTCATTCATCTGGAACGCGCCGTCGTGGCGCCCAAAATCCCATAGAACGAGCTCTGCGCCGTTGGCGATGTCATAGGCACTCAAGTCGACACGAAAGGCCACATCAGCCCAGCTGCCTGGATCGAGCGCGGCGCCGGCGCGCAGGGTCGTAAAGCCTGCCTCAGACAAGATAAACGCCATAGAGTTGCCACCGCGCACGCGAAACGACATGCCGGCATTGCCGAATTGGGCACCGTCATAGAATGTGTAGGCGGTGTTCCAAGTATCGATCCAAGGCACGGAGCCGAAGAGTCCCCGCACTGTAATGGCGCGCCCCGCTGGGTTTATACCACCGCTGGCGCGACGATAGGTGCCATTGATCGTGAGCGCACAAGCAAGGACCTGGGCGTTGTTGGTGAGAGTTGCGCCGGCCTCAATGGTGACGTTTCGACACTGAGCGTTGTTCGCCGTCACGTTGGCACCTTGACCGATCACGACCCATTCGTTCGACGCTGGGACGCCATTCGGGCTCCAATTAGCGGCGCTCTCCCACCGACCATCGTTTGCCTCACCATCCCAAGTTCGTGGTGCAGGTCGCTGCACGCCGTCGACCAGGCGGCAGGTCGCATCACAACGCTGGCAAGGCCCACCATTCTCAGGGCAATTTAAGTCGACATTGGCGCCTGCGTCACATTCCTCTTCGGGATCTTGTATACCGTCACCACAGACGCGGACCGTGCCCGCTTGCTCTGTACAATCCGCCGCACACACCGTGCACTCAGCCTCGCCGTAAGCGCAGCCCTCAGTCTCGCGGTTGCCGTCGTCGCAGCCTTCTTCTGGGTCGTCCACGTTGTCACCTCAGACGCGCACCGCGCCCGCTTGCTCTGTACAATCCGCCGCACACACCGTGCACTCAGCCTCGCCGTAAGCGCAGCCCTCGGTCTCGCGGTTGCCGTCGTCGCAACCTTCTTCCGGGTCTTCTACGTTATCACCACAGACGCGCACCGCGCCCGCTTGCTCTGTACAATCCGCCGCGCACACCGTGCACTCAGCCTCGCCGTAAGCGCAGCCTTCGGTGACCTGATTACCGTCGTCGCAACCTTCATCGGCTTCACGAATACCATTGCCGCAAACACTTTCAATCGCCATATCGACGACGACCACAGCGCCATCCGGCGATGCATCCACACCGGCATCGGGCACGGGCCGAGCATCTGGTGTACTCGAGTCTACGAGCGCATCGGCGGGTCCGCCGTCGAGGGCACCCACATCTATTACCTGGCCGTCGCCCAAAGCCGCATCACCGACCGAGACATCTGCGCTCCCGCCCATATCACCGGTCGCATCCACCACGTGTGCATCCATGACGTCTGCATCCGGACGCGTAGTGCCGATATCTGCTGCCGCGCCGGCGTCTGGTGTCACTGCTTGATCGGGGCTCTCACCAAGGTCCACAACGGGACCGCTGTCGCCAATCAGCGCATCAACACCGCGGTCCACGGTCGCCCCAAGGTCGATGCGTTCCGTCGTTGTTGATCGCTCTTCACTGTTACACGCTGTGAGGAATATACAGCACAAAAATAGCGCATCGCGCCGCATTGTTGCGACGCCAAGCCGGCGTTGTTTTTTCATTACGTCACCCACACCCATTGACAGCCCAAGCATGGCAGAAACCGTAACATTTTGACAAATGTGTTTGCTGTAAAACTAAATCGACGACGTTAAAAAAATTCCCTGGAGGCGAAACAAGCAACCGAACGGTACGAAAAAATTATCAGAAAATGAACACATCCAGGCTGTGGCGCTATTTGAGAGAACCCAGGCGCTGGTGTTTCTGCGACTACTCCGGCAGACAAATAGAGCCGGGATCACATTCGTTCGTGCCGGGCCAATTCTCCTCAGATTCGCAATAAAAGCCCTCCGAGCACATGCAGTGGTTACTAAAGACACAGGCAGCCATGACATCTCCGCGCGCGGTACAGTCAACGGGCATAATACCTTGCGATGGCGAGCCACAGCTTGTGGCGATGTGTCCGAACTGTGGGGAGACATCGGGTGCGTCTCCATCGCTTTGAACGGAGACATCCACAGCGAGCATGTCTGAATCATCGATCGCTCCGTCAGACATCACCATGCCCCCATCCAGAT
Organism: Bradymonadia bacterium; assembly: GCA_049889275.1. Lineage (GTDB taxonomy): Bacteria > Myxococcota_A > Bradymonadia > UBA7976 > UBA1532 > UBA1532. Next base: position 18,071 of record JBMHDS010000018.1, read on the forward strand.
CGAGTGGTGCAGCGTCGGCGATGCGTGCATCGGAGACGGTGACATCCATCTCTCCGACATCTCCGCGACCGATGCTCGCGTCAGATTCAGTACTGGCAAAACTCGCGTCGACCTCATCGCGTTTCATCGACGTTGTCCGACCACAGCCGGCCACTAGAATGAGGGCGATGCCCATCGGTATCCAGTTATGCATGTGTTCGCTCTCCATGATTCAGCGAGACAAAGCTAACACGCTTGACGCGACAGTCCACGGGTTGGGCTTGAGAGCCGCCCATAGCGACCCCGTTCTGCCCATTTGCGCGCACTGCAAACGACGGTCGGGATGGTCTCCTCCTTTTGCCGCAAAGGTCTCGAAAACAGGTTGTGTCACCGCAGAGACGAGGAGATACTCATCCATAAAGAACGGTGAAAGAAAGGCGAATGAGTTCGTGCAGCAGATCGGTGACCGATATCGAATCCTAGAACGCCTTGGCGTGGGCGGCATGGGTGAGGTCTACCTCGGCGAGCATATCCATGACCAAAGTCCGATCGTCATAAAATGTCTTAAGGATGTCGATGATGACGACGAGACTGCGCTCGTTCGCTTCGGCGATGAAGCCCGCATCATGGCGCGTTTACGGCATCCAAACATCGTCAAAACACACGAGTTTTTCGAGCATAACGAAACACACTACCTCATCCTTGAATATGTGCAGGGAGAGACCATCTCTGAGCTCGCTCGTATTATGAACGCCGTTGGCAAGAGTCTGCCACCCCCAGTGATCTTAAGGGCAGCGGTCGAGACCGCTGACGCCCTCGCATGCGCGCATCGACACACCGACGCGTCAGGCCGCGCGATGGGCATTGTCCATCGCGACGTCAGTCCACAAAACATTATGCTGACCCGTGACGGACGGGCGAAACTCTTAGACTTTGGTATCGCGAAGTCGAGCTTGAACCGGCACGTGACCGCCGTTCACACCGTAACCGGTAAAGCCTCGTATATGAGTCCGGAGCAAGCGCGGTGCCTTCCGCTAGACGGACGCTCAGACCAATTCGCGTTAGGCATTCTCATCTACGAGTTGTTCGCGCGGATGACCGTCTTCGGTGGGACTGATCTGCTCAGCATTCTTCGCCGTGTTGCGCAGTGCCGATTTCCTCCTCTACATCAGTTCTGTCCATCGCTGCCTCGACAGATCAGCGCTGTCTTGGCCCGGGCCACGCACCTCAGACCAGAAAATCGCTACCCGAGCTGTGAAGAGTTCGCGCAGGCCCTCTCCGCTTGTCTTCATGAGGTTGGTGGCCACTGGACTGACTCGGAGTACCGAGAATGGCATCGGGAATACGAGACCCTCGTGGCCGATGGTACAAAGCCAAAGCGATTTAGCGAAATGCGGGAACAGGACATGGCGACCAGTTTGCTCGATGGTTCGGCGCCCGTAGCTCCAATGAGCAGAGCAAACTCGTTCAATTTATCTGCACCGCTTTTAGCGGATAAGCGGGCCCAAATTGCGCAAGAGGACCAGCTGAGCGTCTCGACCAATATCCCCTCACTCGACGATGGACTGGTTGGACGAGATGCAGAGGTCGATGAGGTCATCCATCAACTCAAGATTGGTCGAAGCCTCATCTCTCTGCTGGGTCCTGGCGGTATCGGAAAGACTCGATTAAGCCAAACCATTGGCTTGCGGCATGTTGGCTTGTGTCCTGGAGGTGTTTGGTTCTGTGACTTGTCAGCGGCGCTCAGCCCCACTGACATCGTAACCACTCTCGCAGATGTCCTCGGCTTTAATCTATCGAGTGGTAAACCCGATGACCAAATCGCACAGATGTTGGCGCACTTGCCGCCTGCGCTGATCATTCTCGATAATTTCGAGCAGGTCGTCGAAGATGCGAGCGCGACCATTGGTCGTTGGCTGGATGAGGCCCCACAACTTCAATTTCTAGTCACGACCCGAGTCAAACTACAGCTTGATGGCGAGTACACATGTACGCTTGGCCCTTTGTCATTAGCCGATGGGATTCAGCTATTCATTCAACGAGGACATGAGAATGGCGGGCTTGCTGCCGCCGAAGAAGCCCACATTCTGGCGCAGAGTATTGTCGAACATCTCGATGGCTTGCCACTGGCCATCGAGCTCGCTGCGGCACGACTTCAGGATGGAACGCTCGACGCTCTCGAGCGCCAGATTCACAAACGGTTCAGAGTCCTATCGGATGAAACGCAAGGCCGGCATGAACGTCATTCGACCCTCTGGGCTGCCATCGAATGGTCTTGGAACCTACTCGACCATGAGCTGCGTTCAGCGCTCGCCTGCTGCTCTCTCTTTCCGACGGACTTTGAACTCAAAGCGGCCTCGGCAGTCTGCGGCCTATCCGAACGAAAGATGCGGCGTGTCTTTAAGGGCCTGTACAACAGCAGCCTGCTGATGACTCGCGAAGACGATGATGGGGGCCAGCGATATTACCTACTGGAGACAGTCCAAGAGTTTGCGCGGCTGCAACTGGGCACAACATCTGGCGAGGCCTGCGACCGTTTTATTCGTTTCTACGCGGCCTATGGGCGCACCGATTCATTAGCGAGAATCGACGGACCAGGCGGTGCCAAACTTTATCAAGAGCTACGTCTTGAGATACCGAGCCTCCGCGCCGCGCTCAGACAGGCAATGGCGTCCAAACAGAACGAAAATCAAGCCATGATTGCCTTCACGCTGGCGAGGTTATCCCTGGTGATGTGGCAGAACCCGCTCGGTGCCGAAGCACTTGATGCGCTCGAATTGGCGCTTCCCCAAGAGCTCGCACTTCGGGCCACCTATTTCAAAACGAAGCTGCTGGCGATGGCCGGCAGACGTGAAGCCGCGAGCGAAAGCTGTGCGGCCGGCCTCAAACAAGCCGCGGCGCTCGGCGAATCGACCTTGGCGCTGCGACTGGAGGTCTTTGAGACGATTCGGTTAGGTAACCCGTTGGCGGCGGAAAACAGGAAGAAGGCGATTGAGCTGTGCATGGAGTTACGGCCCGATGTCCATCCAATGAGCTACGCAAATCTTCTCGCGCACAGCGCTTTCGTCAGTACGGACATCGACTTCACCGCGACGGCATATAAGCGGAGTATTGCCGTCGCGAAAGAGTTCGGGCTCGAAATTTTGGAGCCGAAAGTCCTCAGTGATTATGCCAACTTTCTGCAAGGCGAATGCCGAGAATTAGAGGCGGTTCAGCTCTACAAAGAGGCGGTCAAACTGTGCCAAGACCGTGCCCTAAAAGCCCGTGAGCTGAACACCATCGGCAACCTCGCCAACTCGCTGTGGGCGCTCGGCCGATTAAACGAGGCGGATACTTTATTCAGACGCCTGGCGCGCAAAACCGCTCAGACGGGTCATCTGCTGCTGCGCAGCTTCGCCCTGATCGGTTACTCGCAGGTGCTCACGGATATGGGTCAACTTGACGAAGCCTTACGCGTGACCGATGAGGCTGAGCGGATCGCCACCACGGTCTCATGGCCTCGCTTTATCGCACATGCACAGGGCTCGAGGGGCTACGTCCACTTTTTGAATGGGGACCTTGACCGAGCCGAAGTAGATCTGATGAGCGCTGTCACCATGTTGGAGTCAATCCGGATAACGGATACAGCCATTCATTACCCATTCCTCGTAGAGATCGCCGGTCGACAACAGCGGTTTGATGACGCAGGACGGTACTTGGAGAAGTTGGAAGCGCTGCCGCTCAACGATACTCAACGGGTATCGGTGCTCACATCTGAGTACGTTCTAAGATGCCACGAAGGCCAGCTCGAAAGAGCGCATCAAGTGGCCACAGAGATCAAACAACTGATTGTTCGACTCGGCGTCGACCCCGAACACTATCTCAATCGACGACTCGCTGAGGCGGAGGAACGGATCAGGGTGCATTGCCGTTAGCCACAAGAGGCTCGCCCTTCGGATACGCCCTTGAACCAACTTCGCGATGTCCCTCCCCGAGCAGCCTCTCGATGGCGGTCGGAAGCGCCTTCAGGTTCGGCATCATCATGCCAACCAACCATTGTTCGATACGCGGCTTCAGCCGTGTCGCGATGAAGGTAGGCATACCTGGTATTTGTTCAGCGAACACGCTGAGGTCACCGGTCATTCGAATGCGCGTCACGCTATCGCTGATCGGCTCGAAATAATTGGTTCCGGAGCATGCGTAGATGGCCTTGAAGTGCTCGGTCTCGAATCGCCAACACACCCGAGATGGGTCCTCGTGCCAGGTTGCGATGTCGCGCCACTGCAACATTTCTCGTGAGACCAAGTGCCTAACTGCGACCGGGATGCTTGAAGGGTTCGCGCACCAGAGGCTCCTCATGTGGGTAATGCCGTCCGCGTCGACAGACTTATCTATGGTCTCGATGCTCGCCACCTCGGGCAGAAAAACCGCAAGCTCTGCCAAGCGCTCTCGGACCGAGTCGACCACGCTGTCAACGCCGAATGCGATGTCTTGCTTAAATTCAAACTGCATGACAGCTCACCCCCTTAGCGCGAAAGAGCTCTGACATCGGGCGATGATGTTCACGCCTGCGGTTCTCTCTTAATCCGATTTGGGCGGTTCACGCGAGGCCGCTTTCGGCTCGATACATTGCGTGGCGAGCCGAGCGTCGATTCGCGCGCAAACGATACGACGGCATTCGGTCGATCCACTTGCGCTGCTGTCTCGTGTGTGAGGCTTGATGCACCGGCCCCTTCGTATTGTTCTAGCAATGACTCAAGATGTCGAATGAACGGCCCAACGAGCGTCGCTTCAACTCCATTCGGTGTTGTCGCCGGGTCGTAGAGCTGCACAATCCTTAACGCCCCCCTGAAGGTTGTGAAGATGAGTACAACCTTCGCCGGCGGCAGAAGGTGGGGAAAGTTCAAGAAATCGGCCACGGGTACGTCGCCAAAAGCTGCTAACTCATCCTGCCATGGCACACGCCCCGGGTTGGTGACGGCGAGATCGGTCTTATTAATGCATTTGAAAACGAAGTCGGCGGTCAATCGAGTGGGCACAAACCGGGCCAAGAAGCCGTACAGAGCGAGCCGGTAGAGTTCCGGCAGCACGGCGCCCGCTTTCTGATCGCGAAGATGGCTCGAAATCGCCTTGAGCGCTTCCGTATCATCCCAATTTGGATCGATATTCACCTGATTGGGCACGACGAGCACGTCAAAGGCATCGCGAAGGTCTCTCTCGGCATAGGGCCGCAGTGTGGCGAAGTCGTTGATTCGTAGGAGGCGGTTGCCTTGTTTTTCGTCGAGGAGGTCGGTTCGCGCCTTGGTCAGCGCCATCAAGAAAAGTGTATGCGCCGTAGCGCCTTGGGCTCGCGCCACCCTGATCGTGCGCTCCAGTAACTCAGGAGACACCTCTGTAATACTGAGTTTGGTGTCGCCGGGCCGCTTAGCTGCATCAAGCGATAGACCAGCGCCATCACTAAACACCTCTCCCACAATGCGGCGTAGGGTCTCGCCGAGCAGCGCTGCGCGTTGCCGCATACTTGGCCGATTGAGGAACGCTTCGTCGATAGACTCATCGAGTGGCCTAACCACCGTTGGTTGATATGGTCTGTTCTCTGTCAATGCACCATATGCTTGAGCAATATCGGCTGCGAGCCGGGTACCAGACCATGCATCTGTGACGCTATGGGGCGCACAAATCTGTAGATAACTCTTCGAGGTGCCTTCTGTGTAGAAGAAGCGAACCTGCCGACCCGTTTTTGGTATCCGCTCCTGCCATAGATGATTGAGCAAGACATCCATGACAGCGTCTTCTTCCTCGTCAATAATGGATGACACCCGCAGGTCGATAGGTAGTGGTTCGGCCTCTTCGCGCCAGTAGTGTCGCCCCCATTTTTTGACGGGGACGCTGTTCAAGAGTGGGTGGCGGCCTAACGCGAGGCCAATGGCTTTCCTAAGACGTTGGACGTCGAGGTGACCATCTAAGGTGATGAGCTCTCCGCTGTTTGGATTAACGAGCTCACTCAAGTGGTGGAATGCAAGCTGCATTGGACTCATCGGTCGGAGCTTCATGATGCAGCCCTCAACTCTAGGCAGTAGATCATCCCCAACAGCGGTACCCATTTCTTCGCTCGCACTTCAACCGAGAAATGGGACAAAGAATCCTCGTACAGCGTCCACTCGGTTCGAGGCAGAATGACGCAGGCAGAACCGTCCTCACTCAGATGTTCTGGTAATGCCTTCAGGAATCGCCGAAAGACGTTTCCTCCAGCGCCGCCCAGGTAGGCCCGATCTTCAGCGCGCTCCGGCACGCCGTCATGAAAAGGTGCGTTGAATACAATTCGGTCGAAACGCTGACCGGCGACCGGTTCGAACAGGTCGCCCGCGAGCAGCGTGGGTGGATACAGACCATTCGCCCACGCATTTTCGGCCACAAGGTCTAGGGGCGTGCCGGGGAGGTCAGTCGCGGTTACGTCGGCACCAAGACGAACGGCCATCAGTGCCCAGACGCCGCTGCCCGTGCCGATATCAAGAAATGATGTTTGGCTGTCAACATCAGAGAGCGCAGACCGGTAGAGCTCGGCAATGCTCAGCCTCCTCAATGGTGCAGGGTTACAAACACCGTCACCGAGCCTGAGCATCAATCCATCGATCCACGCGGTGCGGCGCCGTGCCCCCGTCTTCATCAATCCCACCAATAGTCGGACACGTAGACGGGCCGCCCAGTGAGCGACGCCTCCGTTTTTTTCATCTCGCCCCGCTACACTGCGCTCAAGTCGTTCACTCATACCGGCCATATCGAAAACTCCCCACTCATCACCCCGCACCGTTCAAGGCTCTCCCCCGGTCTGCCACTGTGCCGGCATAGACTGCTACTCTGTTGGTTTCTGCGCGCTGTAGATTCGAATCGCGCCAAACGTCAGGTCGATGTAACGGCCGTTTTCGAACCCATGACTCTCCAGCATCGCGACAAAATCATCTCCGTGGAGGAAACCTTCGACGGAGTCGCAGAAATAACGATATGCAGAATAATTCGAGATGAGTCCGGCTACGGTTGGGACGACGTGGCGGAAGTACCCAAGATAGACTGCCTTAGCCACTGCATTGGTCGGCATGGACGGCTCGAGGAAAAGGACCTGTCCGCCTGGCTTAAGCATGCGGAAGATTTCGGCACATCCTTGATTGTGGTCAGATACGTTGCGGATGCCGCAGCCCATGGTCACAACATCGAATTGCGCAGGCTCTAGCTCGAGCGCAGTGGCGTCGCCGTAGAGCACTTCGACATCGCCGGCACGCGCATGCCCGGCCAAGCGCTCTCGAAAGATATCCATCATGTCTTCCGATAGATCCACGCCGACGATACGCTCGATTTGGTCCCCGGCGTGGTCCAACATGGACAACGGGATCGCACCGGTCCCGGTGGCGAGATCGAGGATGTTGAGTCCAGATTTCTGAGGTAGTTGTCTGGCGAGCGCCTTTCGCCATCCTTTGTATAGACCAAACGAAATTAAATCGGAGATGCGGTCGTAGTGCTTCGACACCTGTTGGTCAAACAACTCCCACGTTTTCGACTTATCGTTTAAGTAGACCTGTGCATCCATCGTATTCCTCCCATCGGTTTCTCGGCGCCGGCGCCGGCTTCGTTTGTTTGCATGACCCAGACCCGGCGCACACCCACTGCAGCGTGAGTCGTGACCGGTTGCCGCTCCAAGACCTCGTCTTAAGAGCATTGGCGAGCGCTCTCGGTTCCAGTTAAGAACAAAATTATTTTGCTCTTCCAGACTTGATTGCCACCCGGCAAAACTACCCATCGTTAGATTAATTGTCAAGTCGATAACTTAGACAAACGGGAGACGCGTCTAAATAAGTGACTCAATCGCTCGTAAATCACATGGTTAAATGGGGCTATCAGTACGAGAGGAATAGGCGCCGAACGGCTGCCATTGAATGAGCTGGAGTCGACGGGCTCACCGAATCAATACAGCCTGAGAAATGTGGGACATTGAGGTGCGAACTTAGTGGGATTGGCTGAGCAATTCGCTGATAACCGGATCATCTTTAAGTTCGTACCAGTCCGTCGATTGGTCAAGGGGTAGAAGACCCCGCGCGATGAGGGCCGCACGCACAACATTGGGATAAAATTCCGTCACCTTGAGCAGAAATCGACCGATGCGCTCACGCCATGTGTAGCTGACAATCGAATCGAGGAGATCCACGACCTCGGTGGTGCAATTGCGAGAAACTGTGTGATAGGGACTGTCCAGTGCCATCTCCTCGCTCACACCGATATACCACGCAAACACTTTATGGCGCTCTCCTTCGGTAAGTTGAAGTCGCCATTGTTCAACACGATGCCCCTGGTCTTCGACCATCGAACGATAACGTGCTTCGAGCGTCGTCACGCGCAACGCGATCGCGAAGTGATCTTGAACACCCCTAAATAGGTCATACTTATCACCCCTCCGCGTCACAGCCTCTGCCGACAAAACAAAATAATTGGTCTCGTGGAATTGCCCTCGGTTGGAATCGCTCTGACCATACATGGACACAGGTTGATTGAAATCAACTCTCAGCTGGGTGTGCCCGGCCGGTACGATCGCCGGAAAATACTCGAGCTGAAAAAAGACATCCTCGACAGCATCTCTCGGCACATAGGCGATCCAGAAAGCACCGTCGTGGTACACGTTCGCCACCACAAAATGTCCGGCTGAATCTTGAAAGGCCTCGGCCTCATCACCCGACAAGCGAACAATGGGTCGGCGCTTGAAAGTGTCGTGGCATTCTCCCTCGAAGGGGCCCCACTCGAATCGACTGCGTGGCTCGTACGGATCGCTCATATCATAGCTGCAGGTGTCTTCATCGAAGGTCGAACCAAATGCCTGACCACCAGACGTGGCTGCTTTCTCACCTAACTGAGTCGCGGATTCACCATCGGGGAGTTCAGCGCAACCAAAAAACATGATCGCCAAGGCCAAAACGATAGAACCAGTCCGCCCAGGGGCAATATCCGTGATTTCAATACAGTGTCGCATTCTTTCCTCCAGGTTGTGCGTGTATCGACGCCAACGGGGAGAGCAAAACGCGTGCCAAACCATCCGAAAGGTAGATAAGCGTACACATCCATTAGGAACTGGGACATCGAATCCGCAATTCAGCAAAACGAAGCGACGAAACTACCCAATCGATGTGACAGCCAGCGATGAACGCCGCGTTCATTGAGAACAATCGTCGAGCCGCGGCGGCCAAGCAGTGGGCATCGCTTTACTGAACCGTGCGCCCACCATTCACGTGCAGATTTGCGCCTGTGACAAATGAGGACGCATCGCTCGCAAAATAGGCGACTGCGCTTGCCACATCGTCCGGTTGCCCCCATCGACCCACAGGAACTGTTTTGAGATAACTGTTCTTGATTTGTAGGTCTACATCACGATGCCGCTCCACAGGGATCCAACCCGGCGAGACCATGTTGACCGTAATTCCCCACGGCGCGAGTTCACTGGCAAGACTTCGGGTAAAACCATTCTGACCGCCCTTGGCCGCAACATAGGCTGTGAACTGAGGGCTGCCAAGCGCGAGCACCTCGGAGCCAATTTGGATAATTCGTCCCCACTTCTGCGCCTTCATGTGGGCGACAACGCGCTGGCTCAACAAGAATGGGCTTTTAATGAATGCATGCAGCATGGCCTCATAGTCTTCCCAGCTGTAGTCCTCGATGTTTCGTTGGGGCTGGCTTGGCGTCGCGTTCACCACGAGCACATCAACCGGCCCCAGGTCAGCCTCAATGGCCTCGAACATCGTCGCTACGGCGGCGTCGTCGGTTACATCGGACCGGTACAATCGACCGGTCAGCCCTTTTGCCCTAAACCGCTGAAGCGCTTTATCGGCGCGCGCTTGATCGTTGTGGTAGTTGAGTGCGACCCGGTGGCCGGCGTGTCCGAGAGCGCACGCGATTTCAAACCCAAGACCCGTCGTACTACCCGTCACCAAGGCAACCCGGCTCGCACCATCGAGTTGTTCATCGTTCATCAACATCCCGTTTTGTCCCCTTCCCGTAGCCTATCATGCGGGGCAATACCCGATTACAGACTCATTGACCATAGCCTCCACTATTTAGGGTCTACCGACCTGGCTATGATTCGCTGCAACAACGCTGTAGACCTCCTCACCCACGCCTTAACTCATCAATTCGGTCCATGATCACGAGAGCGCCTCTCTTATCCCCAAGCCCAATCGGCCGCGGGCGGGCCTATCTCTCAACAGGACGGGCATTCGAGAGCGTTTCTACCGACGGCCTTGGTCAGAACTTGGGTCGATTTTCATTGTATCGATGTGCCGCCGTTCATACGTTAGGGGCAGCCTTTGCTGGGAGGAGGGTCCTATGAAGATCGTTTTATTGTTCCTTTTGTGCTTCTCACTTCTAACGCCAAGTCTCGCACTGGCCGAGGTACCGATGGAGAGCTATGTCGCGCGCATCGGGTTGCACGACCATTCAACACCGACCACCAAGAAATACCTGAAGCTGGCGAATTACCGTATTGGCCAGGACCGAGCCAACTACCATCGCTTTAAGATTCGCGATGCGGAGGATGAGGGCGATGGGATGTTTCATGACAAGAAAGAGCGCAAGTGGTTCTACAAGAAGCTCGCTGAGCCTTACGCAATTCCAGCTGAGGTAAAACGCGCTGTGGAAAACGGTACACCTCTCATACGCGTCGATGTCTACTCCTCACACGTCAAGGTATCTTTGGTCAGCCGGAGCACCAGCGCCGCACCAGGCGCCTCGACTGATCACCTTGTTGGTGGGACGCCAGCACAAGACCCCGGTCTTTGGCTCAACTCGCATCCGATGGGCGGCAAGCAAGCGCGATCACGGGGCATTACCAACTTCAGCAATGTCTGCTGGATGGATACGGGCACAGGACTGAAGCGGATCCAAAAGCGTGGTAACTGGGTGAACGTTGAGGTCACTGAGAGCCGCTGTGCCAATAGCGACCGACAAAACACAGCCTATGCGATTCACCAGGCTCGGACGGGGCAGCAGCTGCGCTGCTGCTGGGCAGGTGCCCGTGGATGGGCATACGGTAAATACCTGATTCGCAGGTAAAAGACGCCCCAGGTCATGCCGCGTTGCATGCTCCACGGCGGCGCTACCGAGAATGGCCCGGCGGCTGGTAGCCAAGTCAAAACGAGGGTAAACCACCCAGCTCGCGTCTATCGACGACCTCCCAAACCTTAAAATCATACAAATTTAGATCGAAAGAGACCCCACGTACGTATACCCGCATGTCTTCACGTGACATAGGGGGAATACAGATGCATCGACTCGTACTTTGCGCGCTCGCGCTCTCACTTACGGCGGTGATGATCACCGATCAGACACTCTTGGCTTGTGATACGCCTCAAACAATAAATGCGAGCAAGTCAGAGCAGCCTCCCGTGATGACCCGGTCGGGTATCAACTCAGTGCTCGCCAGTCTCCCCCGTGTGACCTACCAAGAGCTAGCTCCCGAATTCCGTGAGTCAATGAATATGAATGGCCGGTTTTTGAAGCGGTATCAGGGTCAGAAATTCTACGTGGTGAAAGAGACCGAACTGGATCGACGATTGGTCGGACATTTTCGTATTCGCGAATTTATAATGCCCGTTGACACGAGCCTTAAGGGCCGTTTCGACAGCGCGCTTAATGAACTACTGGGCGGCCGTTCAGAACCTGTTCGACAACATTATCTACTCATGGATAAAGCCGTTTTATATCGACTCTTGCACTTGATGAAAGAGCTACAAAAAGCGGGTCACAATCCCCATGCGCTCGCAATCGATTCGGGCTTCAGGGCCCCTGCCCACAATGAACACATTGGCGGCGCAAAGAAGAGCCAGCACCTTTGGGGTAAAGCCATCGATTTCCGTGTAAAAGATATAAATGGAGATGGTTTAGTCGGTATGATGGATAAGCGCATCGTTCTCGACATTTTGGAACGCAGAGTGATTGCTCAACGCGGTGGCATTGGCCGCTATCTCGATCATGATACAGCACTACATATCGACGTGAGGGGCTACCCTGCCCGCTGGAATCGGTGAGCTTCGACCAACACTGCATTACTGAGATGGAGGCCAAGCATGATTAACGCAATGATTCCATTCATCGGGGCAGACGTCTGCGGCGCACTCGAGTGTTTCGCAGCCAGCAGCGCCGACGCAGTCGCTTAACTCGGCGATCAAGTGCCGGCCCGCGTCTGTGATCGCTCGCCAGCACGTGGTGAGGCAGGCTCCGTCTTGAGGCGGGCAGGCTTCCACACAGACCAAATAATCGCCACAACGACCCCTCTCGGACTCCGCTTCTAGGTACGCGCGACCTCGACAGGCGATGGTCGAGCGTAGACAGTGAGTCGCCATGCATTCGCTGTTAATTTGTTGTGACCGCAGAAGACAATCATGGTTGCGCGCACAGCCCAAATACGACGTTAAGACTCGCTGAGCGACCGGTTCATTGTGACCGGCGCATTGTTGTACGCACGCATCAACGCTGCCTTCGCAATACTGCGCACATTCGACATTTTCGCTGCAGACCGACACAAATGACTCATCAACGGGCGCACCGTCGGGCGGTCCGGTGCCGGAGTCAACACCTGCGTCTCCGTCTTCTGCTCCGGAAAATGGCTCCACTTCCCCGGCATCGTCTCCATCAACAATGCCTGGATTGGCGTCCAACTGCACGTCATCCACCGGAGTCGAGCCATCGAGCAGACACGCCTCAACATCACCATCGCAGCGCCCAACGCTCACACCGGTATCATCTGAGTCATCCCCTGGTGAATCACTCGACCCGTCATCGATTTGGTCATGCACAGTCCCGTCTGCGGTGGTTTCTGCCTGAGGACCGCCGTCAAATGCTTCAGGTCTGTCGTCTTGGTCTTGCTCAACGCCCGCATCTAAGTTGGCCCTTGGTCCAACGTTGTGGTTCACCGAGCCATCATGCGCTGGCTTATCCACGTATCCATCAGGTTCAAGACCTTGGCGATTCTCCGTTTGGCGGGATGAAAAAATACGTCCCTCTTCGGCAGAAAAACCACTCCGGTGCCCCTCGGCAACTTCAGCGGCGAGGTCTCGGGGGCTCACCTCGAACGCACAGCCACTGATGCTCATGCTTAGAACGAGCCATCGGATGCTCATGACCGACCCACACAGGCGAGTACTACGAGCCCGGCCAGGGCGTCTCGTTGCTGCGTTGCGGGCCCGAGTCGATACCCAGGCGACAGCCCTTGGCTGACATGCAGTCCCAATTGATATCAGAGCGTTGTTAAAGTGACGATTCTCCACAGTTCTACACCTCTCGGAACTCCTTTGAGACAATGCGTACGCTCGAGGTCCACCAAAGCGCTTACTTTGTCTCGACGGTCTATCTGACACGCAGCACGCCGACTGTGTGCAGAATGCATGAAGAACGTGTCAAATCGAGCCGAAGGCGCTCACGCCATTGAGTGTTTGTGAATCGGAGACTGTTGGCGATACGACATCGGATGGATGTGCAGGGTCAGAGGTGCTCAGTAAAAGTGCTTTGCGGGTGCGGTCTCGTCAGGGTGCGTCCGAGCGGACCACATCGGTGAGTAAACCGTCTTGCCCAGGCGTGCCTGGATTGCCGGTCGAACCACCGCCTTGCCCCCCGCGGCCCGCCCGACCCGAAGGCAATAAGATGTTGTCGGCGGCGAAATCATTATCACCATTCTGACCCGCACCAAAGATGTAGATGCTCGCAGAGATGCCACCACATCCACCGCCGCCACCACCACCATGGCCACCATCACCGCCATTGCCGCCTCGGCCTCCAGGCTCGGCACAGAATGCGTTTGCGGCGATACCGCCATCCGCCCCCTCGCCACCGAGGCCGCCAATTCCACCGGCGCCACCTGGACCGCCATTACCACCCACGCCACGCCGAATCAGATTGTTGAGCAAACGCGGAAGCCCGTTGGGCGCGCCCTGCGGCCCAAAAGCGATCAAAATTGCAAAGGAACCGCCGCCACCTTGTCCGCCAACGCCTGCACCACCGCCACAGCCTCCTGAACCGCCACCACCGCCACCGCCACCCAAGGTGTCGACGCACTGCTGTCGATTGCCATTCGCCTCTGGAGTGACGTCAAAGCCTGAGCCAGCAGATCCGCCGCCGCCACCCGTTCCTGCACGGCCAGCCTGACCAAAGCCACCATCGAGCGTTGACCAGCGGAACTGAGCGTCGAGTACGCCCGCTCCATCGGCGCAGCCGAGACCAGCTGTACCATTGTCGCCATCGGGCCCATCGCTCCCTGGTTGTCCTAAGTGGGGCAATTGAGGAAATAAGCCGCAGAGATTACAGGCACCTGCTGACGTCCAACGATCATATGTAGGACCGCCTCCCGGTGCGTCTCCACCGCCCTGTCCATCTCCCCCAGTCCCTTGACCGGGCGGCAATGGATCACATGGGCTTGAATCACACGAGTTGCGGCAGTTCTGATCAAACACACTCGAACACGGTGTGTCACCGTCGAGTTCTTGGGTTTGCGGACATCGACCCGTTCCCCCAGCGCCGCCACTCACATTCTGGCCACCACAGACACCTTCAGCGCCTGCGCCACCCGCCGTCGTCGTACCGTTGCAGGTCCGTCGACCGGACGAAACCGCCACATCACCGACGGCGCCATTGGAGCCGGCTTCACCCGCACGGCCGATACCACCACGCCCACCAGGCCCACCATTAGCGGCGATAATCTCATTATTGCTAAGAGCCAGGTTCGAGCCCGAATTCAGGACGAAAATGGCGATGCTGTTTGCACCGGGAACGGCAGCATTAGCCCCGTAAATGGAAAAACCATCTACCCGCGTCGCGTTGACTAGCTCCCGCGCCGTCAGGGTTCCTGCCGTCTCATCGCCTTGCTGGCGACCAAGAATCGTCGTCGGGTGCTCTGCCGGATCGCGGGTCCGGAAGCCGAGCGCATAGCCACCGTAGAGGTTGACGCCATCAGCGAGCACGATGTTCTCGCTGTAGACGCCGGTTGCGACGTAGATATCGCGAACCACGCCTGGGGCCATGAGGGCACGCTCGATGGCCGCACCAATCGTCAGCAGCGGCGCTTGCAGCGTGCCTGCCGCTGTGTCATCACCCACTTTCGAGACGAACAGGGCTTGAGACGCATCACCGTCGATGCCGTCACAGTTCTGGTCAGCGCCGTTAGGTACATCATCACCCGGAACAATCTGACACTCGCACCCATCATCTGTGCCGTTATCTAGGTCGACGAAGCCATCGAGACATTGCATCTCGCACACGGGCATTGCCGCATCGAGCTGACACACGCCTGCCGCATTTGGATAGGCCAGATCTGCGCAGTCAAAATTGCAGCGGCCGCAGTGATTGGGATTCAAGTTGTAGCGACCGTCTGCGCTTCGATAATCATTATCGATGATCCCATCGCAGTCATTATCGATCCCATCACAGGTTTCAGCCGGCAGTACGCAATCTCCAAACTCGTCGCCGTCGCAGCCGCGCCGACCGGTGCAAGTGAGCGCCTCGTTTAAGGGACTCGTGACACTACACGGTATGGAAAAGCCCTCGGGATTATCCCGACACAAGCAATGACCTGTCGCCGGCAGACATTGGTGAATAAAATTCGGCTCAGCGCCGAACCGTCGACACTCAAAACCTGGGTCACAATCCTGTCCAAAAAGACTGTCTGGACCACAATCACGGCCACACACTTCGATCACCGTCTCAGGGATTGCGGGGTCACCGATAGGTACGCAAGCAGAGCCGGGTGAGAGCGAGCTGCAGGTATCGCTGTCCACACAAGGCTCGCAGGTCACATCTCGAATCGGTACACACGCTTGACCGTCGATGAGCTGAAATCCGGGTTCACAGCCCAAGGCAACGCATGCTGGTTCCTCGCCCCCGACATCGCAGACCACAGCCGTCGCATTCGGCACCCGACCATTGCAGTCGATGTTGCAGCCCCCACAGTGCGTATCGAGGCCGAACACGCCGGGTGCAGATGTAAAGTCTTCGTCGATTAGCCCATCACAATCATTGTCTGTGAGATCACACACCTCGGCTGCGGGCGCGCTGCCGTAACATTCAGCCCCGTCAGCCCCCACGCATACGGAGACACCTTCACAAACGCCGAACTCATTCTCAATCTGGCAGGGCTCAAGCGCGATGCCGTCATCTACGATGCCATTACAATTTTGATCCACGCCATCGCAGACCTCAGCCTCGGCCGCAGGCGCATTACAATCGCTCCACCCTGTTTCCGGCTCACAGAGTTGCTCTCCTATGCAGGTGCCATACTCGTTCTCCGATTCGCAAATGCGGCTTTCACCTGCGTTGCTTGAGCTACAGCTACAACTGCCACTTCTCGGGCGGCACAATTCGTCTGCGCAGGTATAATCTTGAGGACAATCTGTGTCGGTCTCGCATACGCGAGAACAACGACGACCCTCCACCGTCTCAACACAAGGCGCGCCGTCGCACTGCGCGTCACTCGTACATGGCTCGCAAATCAAATCTTGATTCGGATAGCAGACAAACTCCACCCGACCACGGGAGGAGTCGGACCGGCAATTCGCGACACGTCCGGGCGGGAAAAGACGGCATCGGACAACGCAGATCTCAGAGCATATGCCGCCTTCAGTATCTGGGACACAGATACGTGAATCGCACTCATCATCGGATAGGCAAGGCGCACCGTACTGACCGGCCAGCGCCATACCTCCGTCGCCGAGCATGGCGTCTCGAGAAGGACGCTCAATGGGTACAAATGCATCCGGGATGGTCATGCCAACGTCAGCCACCTGACCGAGCGATGGGCCACTGTTATCATCACATCCAACCCAGATCGTAGATGCGACAACGGCCAGTACGAACCAGAGAGGAAATCTCATTGTGCGACCTCCACGTAGTCACCATCGGCGCCGTCTTGTCCCCGATTGGTCAAAGACAGCCCGCCGCGGCCACCGAGCCCAGCAGCACCGGTGCCGGGAAAGATATTTTGAACACGCCACTGACCGAGATCAGCGACTTCAACGCCACGGTAAAAAATACCAGCCGACAAGCCACCACAGCCACCACCGCCGCCGGCGCCATCGCCACCGGCACCACCGTCGCCGCCACGACCGCCAGGGTCAGCGCAAGCCAGGAGGTCTTCTCTGTCATCACCCGCCAGCGCTAAAGCCGCTTTACCGAGTGCGCCGCTGCCACCTTCACCGCCTTCTCCACCGTCGCCACCTGAACCGCCGAAACCGCGTTCAATCAAGTTTGCCCTGAAGATGGGAACCGAGAGTCCGGGCTGTGTGTAAAAGACAAAAATACCAAACGCGCCGCCACCCGACGTGCCGCCGGTTCCGCCAAGACCACCGCAGCCTCCTGCGCCGCCGCCGCCGCCGCCGCCGCCCATCACTTCGTCAAAGATCAGATTACAAAAGCTTCCGCCATGCTCAACGCCCGATCCGGCGCCGCCACCGCCGCCGCCGCCGCCCGGACCACCCGATTGTCCATCGCCCCCACCGCTCTCAGCCGGCCCCTCGCGTCCACCTGCAAGCCATTGACCGTTGACGATTCGACCGAATCCGTTACCGCAACCGGCGCCGGCGTTTCCAGAGCGACCGACACCACCGCTCTGCCCCGGTATACCGACCTCGGTCGCCCCCGGTGTCTGTGGCACCAAGCATGCGCAACCGGTCTGAGCTTCGACCAGCTGCTGGTTATAGCCTGCCACTCCGCCTGCACCGCCGTTATTGTCGCCGACGCCATCTTGGCCCGGCTGCTCCGGTCGGTCAAAGGTTGGGCAGCCGGCTGCACCACCATCCCCGCCGTTTGTCACGATGGCTGCCCCATTGGGCGGCCTGCATTCATTGCGTCCGCCACGACCGCCCCGATTGGGCACTTGAGCATTTTCGATACACTCCGCGAACCGAGCAAAGGACTCTTGTTCTCCCTCGGTTGCATTGTCAGGTGCATCAAGCCCCGGTGTACCGGATTGACCTCTCAGACCGGAACCACCGCTGCCGGCTCGAATGTTGTTGTTCTCGAGTATGAGATTTTCGCCACAGTCACGCACATAGACGGCATACGAACTGCGGCCCGGAATGTTCTCAGCGTGACCCACAATCGTAAAGCCGGTGAGGCGTGTCTCTTCTTCGACAATATCGATGGCTGTCACTGTTCCGAGACGCTCACCTTCCACCTCTAGTGGCGGAAAGAGCGCTGTCTCATTGCCATCTAAATCACGCCTTGAGAAGTCGGCGCTGTATCCGCCAAAAACAGAGACGCCCGTCCGCAAGGTGATGGTCTCCGCGTATACGCCGGCGGCCACATACACATGATTGCGGCGGGGTCTTGCACGCTCGATACCGACCTGGATTGTTCGGAGTGGATTGCGGCGTGTGCCGTCGGCATTGTCATCGCCGGTGGGCGAGACGAAAATACCACGTGGCACCTCTCCGTCGATGCCGTCACAGTTCGCATCGATTCCATCCGCATCGGGTGCGTCCGCATCTGCATCGAGCAATCGGCATTCACAGCCATCGGCCAAAACACCGTTAATATCCACAAAGCCGTCATCGCAACGAATACCGCACCTTGGCTCATCACCGCTCGGGTCGCAGTAACCTTGCCCATTAACGGCATTTCCGGCCAAGCGGCCCACGCAATCATTGTTGCAGCGACCACAGTGTGCATCGGTGGTGTATCCACCGGTCTCGGCGTCGATGAAGTCTTCATCGACCGTACCATCGCAATCGTCATCGAAGTTGTCGCAAATTTCACCTGGCAATTCGCAACGGCTGAGCTCTCCGGCCGCGCACACCTGCGTGCCAACACAGCGTTGCTGCCCGTCGAGCGGGCTTGTGACGGTGCACGGCAAGATAAAGTTGTCGTTGGGTGCACAGAGGCAGCTGCCAACATCAAGCCGACACTGTCCAGACGCATCACAACTGAAGCCATCCGGACATTCGGGGCCAAATGGTGAATCATCGGCGCACGATCGCCCACAGAAGCGGCTGCCACCGTCGTACTCAATACATCGGTCGCCGAGGGCATTGTTACAATCGACATCTCGTTCACATGGCTCACAGATTCTCGATGCGAGCGGCACGCAGAGCGTGGGACCTGCCAAAGCAAACCCTTCCCTGCAGGCGGTGATGATGCAGGCAGGCTCGCCATCGATCAGTGTGCAATCCGTCGCAGTCGCGAGTGGATACAAATCTGCGCAGGCGACATTACACGCACCGCAGTGTTCGGCGCTCAGGTAAAACCCCTCACCGTTGGTAAAGCCCTCATCGCTAAGGCCATCGCAGTCGTTATCGAGGGCGTCGCAGCGCTCCTCGACCGGCTCCGGGCCGATGCAGGTCCAGCCTTCGGCGCCATTACAGAGACGCGTGCCAGCGCAACGACCGAATTCATTTTCGTTCGCACAAGGCTCGCCGATAGGAAGCCCGTCATCGATGGCCCCATTGCAGTCATTATCGATCCCGTCACAAGCCTCCGCAGTGGGTTCTGGCGCATTACAACCGGACCAGCCCATACCCGGCTGGCAAGTCTCCTCGCCGAAGCAGCGGCCGTCAAAGCCCTCCGCCGTTCTTACGCAGGCCCTCGTCTCTCCAGCCTGGTCTTCGGAGCAATCGCAGAATGCAATATCCGGAATACACTGGGGTACGTCAAAGGACTGCCCAGTGGCGTCTTCGGTCTGACATTCCGAGCGCGCTGGACATTCATCATCTTTGCCACAATCAACGCTACACACATTGCCGACCGGCCCCTCGATGCAACGCCCGCTGAAGCAGTGGTCATCTCGGAAACATGGCTGACAAAGATTGCCCGCAGCGGGTGTGCAAATCCGAAATCGGTCCGGACCGAAGTTGTCGACGAGGTAGCAGCCCATAGGCCCTGCAACATCGGCACAATCCGCATCATCTCCGCAGAGTTGACTACAGAGAAATCCGCGAGGCGAGGCGATACAATAGCCTGACACACAATCGGCATTGGACCGGCATGGATCGCCGTACATGGACTGTGCAATCCCTGCATCACCTGCGTCACTCGGCCGCGCAAAGCCGCGGTCGAGAATCGATGGCACTGAGCCACCATCCCGTGATGCGATGCTTTGATCGAATCCCCCACCGCCGGGTACAAACCCGTCGGATTGATTTTCAGGCACTGAGGTTGCGTCATCTGTGGAGCAGCCCAACGCCCAAAAGATGAAAATGAGCCATCGCTTCTTCATGTAATCTTCCCTCTAACCCGGCAAGAGATAACCGGAACAAAGGGACATTAGGACCTATCGACGGTCTTTCGCAAGCAAAGCACGACAAGGTTTAAGTTAACCGCTCCACTGAGGCTTGAGACCGGCTCAATACACGCCTCTCTTGACCGCTTGCGTGCGCATGTTAGGGCCAGGACATGAGGTCTCCCAAATCACTACCGAGCGTTACGCCCACGCCATAACTCGTCTACCTGTTGAGAAACAAATAACCGAAATCTGGGATTCAAGAGCGTTCAAACAGCCCTTTCCACAGGCTGCGACAATGTTTTCAAAGCCTTGGCTGGAGGATGAATCAGGCTCCACGAGGCGAAGGTGTCCAGAAATGGCATTATCGCTCCGTCAATGACGCGGCGTTGATGGCTCAGAGGCCCCCTGGTGACCGCATATCTCAAACGTTGTTTGAGCCAAAGAAAAGTGCTAGGTCGGTCACCCTGCGATCAGCCGGGTCGTTTGAACGAGTGCGGGGCTGACCGACCGGTTGACTGATGAGCACTCTGGGGTAGAAAAATGAGGAGGTACACGCTGATGAGAACGCAAACAAAAGGTATATCGATATCGCTCAACCTACTTGCCATCGGTCTGTTACTGGCTGGATCGGCATCTGCAGAGACCTGTGGAAAGATTGACTTCGGTGGTATCTTCAACAAGAACACCAGTAGTCGGCTGAGTACTCGTCGGCTCACTTTCGCGCGTCAATCAGGTAAGCTTGTGGGAGCGACTCAACGTCGATGGAATACGTTCGTCGCCTACGACCAGCCAAAGGCGAGTCTACATCTTTCAGCCGAGAGCGGACAAGGCGTGGTGGCAGTGACCATTTGTAGCCATCGCTCGGAGGTGGACACGGGCAAAGTGATCGACCGATTCACCTTCGATGGAACAAAGAAAAACGTTACGAGAAAGCTCGATCAGCTGAAGAACAAGTATGTCAGCGTAACACTCAAAGGGCAGAAAGGCTTTAAGTCTCTAAACTACATCATTCGATTGAAACGTCCAAAGCAAGGACGCCTCAACGATTACAAAAAAGCAAAGAGCCGGGTCGTTAAAAAACGACTGAAGAATCAAAAAGGTTTTGCCGACCTGCATAACCACCAAGCATCGGATAAAGCATTCGGTGGCGCCTTCAATATTGGATACGTCCACGGGCCACACCAGGGCAAACTAAAGAGTTGCGATGGCACCCATTCATCTGTCTTTAAGAAATTTGCTGCAGGCACCGGTGTACATAAGGACGCGCCCAGCAAACAGGTTAGAAAACCTGACCAGTGGTGGCCGCACTATTCCGACGGCAGCCATGTGCAGACCCATATTGAGCATCTCAAGAAAGCACACCAGAGTGGCCTTAGGCTCATGCTGGCGACCGCAGTCAGCAACCAAGCCTTATGTCTGTTGACGAGCAAGCCGAGCAAACGACGCAAAATTCAATGTGATGACATGGACTCCGCGAAGACGCAGCTGAAAGCGATGATCGATTTCGATGCAAAACACGATTGGTACAAAATTGTCCACAACCCTTGGGAAGCAAGACTCGCCATTGCAAACAATCAATTGGCGGTTGTCCTCGGCATCGAGGTCAGCAATCTGATGCCCGAAAGTCACGGCGACTGGCGTGACCAACTCGACGAATTGTATGACATGGGTGTTCGCTCAATCGAGTTAGCCCATGAGACTGACTCCCGCTTTGTGGGCAATGCCCATCAACATGGCCGGATGTTCAAAGTGATGAACAATCTGAAGAAACTCTCGCAACCCATCACCCAGATTTTTGGATTCATTGGCGCCGACTTGCCGAAGAGTAAAAACGTCAAAGATTTCATACAATATTTCACCAAGAGCCGCTCGGTGGAACACTGCGAGAAGAAGTATCGGGACCTGGGGTTTGACTGCAATAAACTCGGGTTTTCAAGCGTTGGCCGAGAGCTTGTCAAAGAGCTCATGAAGAAAAAGATGTTCCTACCCATCGACCACATCAGTCGACGGGCGCGCGCCCAAATCTACGACATGAGCAAAGGTAATGGTTTCTACCCGTTATTTGCGAGTCATACTCGAACGGACAAAGTGTCCCACCCCCAAGAACAGCGCGGTGGACACGGTAGTCATGAATACATGCTCAGCGACGATGATCTAGAGCGGATTCGCCGAACCGGCGGCTTGATCGGTCTACGCGCCGGGCACTTTTCGATGCTGGAGATCAAGAATTGTATAAATCAGCGCATTCGGTGTTGGGGTTCGTCCGAATCACTCGCTCAGAATCTGTGCCATGCTGCCCGCACCGGCTTAGCCATGGCCATGGGCACTGACTTTGGTGGCCCGGTGAACATGACCGCACCGCGCTTTGCCCATAAAGACAAGAGGACCCATCGCTGGGATGGTCTGCCTGCGGCTTGTCCACGCAATGTGGAAATGGGTTTCGTCACGCCATTTGGGTATCAAAAGCAGTTCAAAGCGTATGAGCCTAAAACAATTGGCGGAAATCATCGCGACTACAAAGTTCGGGGACTCGCCCACACGGGCCATGAAAAAGACCTCATCGAAGAGATGCGGAGCCTTGGAGCACCGGTCAGCGCAGTCAGGCTTGACTACTCCGCAGAGTCATTCATCCGCATGTGGGAACGGATGTACAAGTCCAAGGGTAGGAAGAAACTTTCCGACAAAGATTACCGCAAAATGATGGGCACAAAAACGAAGAAGTATGACCGAAAGCCATACAAGCCAGGTCCTTACAATGCCCATTTACCGGCGCTCTTCAAGAAGTGTGTGGCCCTGAAGCGCAGCGGCTCAAAGGAGTGTGACTCCATCAAGGATTGGGAAGCGATGGTGCACAAAGATGTTCAGAAGTCGAGTAAATGCCCGGCTGGTCTCAAGCGTGTCACCGTCAAGGGGGGGGTGCTCTTCTGTAAAGCCAGCATCGCCAAGAAGATAGCGCGTTCGGCCTGCCGTTCGACTAAGAAGAACGGGGTATCGGGCTCACTCGACGAGCTTGATGGCTACTGCGGATGGCGTCGTCTGGACCAAGCCAAGCCGCATATTTTGGTGAGACAAACAAAGGAAGCCTGCCCTAAAGGTGCTCAGCGGCTCACGACTCAGAGCAAGACAAAAAAGCCATTCTGCAAGATGGCCAGTGCACTCCCAATCAGTAAGAAGCAGTGCCTTGGCAAATGGAACGGGAAAATCGACGGCAAGAAAATCAATGGATACTGCTTCAGAGATGAAGGCAGCTACATGCTATCGAGAAAACTAAAGGGACACACAAAAGACAGCGTTCGCAAGTGCACTGGCAATCGCCAACGGGTGCACATTGGTCGGGCATCATCGACGCTCTACTGCAAGACCATCGGTGCCGCGGCGGTGACCGAGAGAGCCTGTAGAGAAAAGAAGAAAGGTGCCACCGGCAAAGTCAAAGGCTACTGCACGAAGACGAGCACCGATGCAAATGGCCAGTTCGTCCAGGTGTGGACTTTAAAGGGCTACAACAACAAAGGGGAACGGAAGTGTAAAGCCGGATTCAAGAAACATGCTGTCGCCAACAAAGCGAATCAGCTGTTTTGTAAAGCCGTTGTCGGTAAGGCCATCACCGAAGGTGCCTGTCAGCAAAAAGGCGGTTCGACGAAGCTCGTCTCAGGCTTCTGTAGCGTGAACCGTGGCGATTGGTATCAAGTGATTCAGTTGGCTGGACGTAACCAAAAAGGACAAAGAAAATGTAAGGCCCCTTACAAACGCTTTGATGTGTCGAAGGCACCAAATACCCTGTTCTGCAAGCAGAGCGTCGCCCAGCCTATCTCTGCTGCAAACTGCAGAAAGAACAAAGGGTCCACAACCAAAGTCGAAGGCTATTGCGCCTTCGATAAAGGCACCTGGTTTCATATACGTCGTCTCGATGGCCGCACAGGTCAGGGCGATAAGAGCTACAAATGTCCCGCGGGACTCACCAAAGTGGTCTATGAGACAAAGACGAGCCGGTTATTTTGCAAGGCGCTCGTCAGTACCAAGATCAGCGCTGAGACATGTCGGCGCAAGAAACGCTCAACGAGCCTACTGAAAGGCTATTGTGCAGAGGCTAAGGGCCACTATTACAAAGTCCAAGCGCTCAAATAACGAGCCCCATCAGGCCCTGTATTTTGCCCGTGACGACGCTAGGGCCGCCCTTGTGATTACCAATAAAACTTTGTTCGAGGCGGTGCACTACAGCTTTGTTTTGCGGCAGCGAGCGCTTGCCGCAAGTACGTGATGCTGTGGGCCTTTTCGTATCGATTCCCCGGATGTGACATCTCCACCACGCACTCACGACCTGTATGCCCATAGGCTTTGAGCTGTGCTGCTGACTCAGGTAAGACGAGCGCGCCCGATAATGGTTTGACGATGGCTTGTGCAATCACTTTGGGTTTCAGTCCCAGGAGCGGGGACACAAAATCGTACTTGGCGCGTACATTCCGCATCTGATTCATTGCGAAGGCATCTGTTTGCGCTAACGCACGCCGATTCGCGCCCAGGAGATAACGAGCGCCAGGAGCCGAGTTAAAGGTGACGGTGCGTTTCTTGAATTTAGCCCCCACATACGTCGCGAGGTAACCACCGAGCGAGTGGCCTGTAATGGAGACGCGCTTTGCGCGATTGCCTGCAGCAGCCATCGCCCTTATGTAGAAGACTTCAGCATTGGCAACATATCTCGCTAAACGACCTGGTCGTCCTTTGTCGAGAATACGACCGCACGCGATATCGCTTAAGGAGACCTTCTTGTCGTAACACGCCGGACTGTTCACGCCACAATCCTTCGCACGCAGGGCTTTGTTGACCGCATTGCGAACACATTTCACCCCGACCAATGAGGTACTCGACCAAGCGATTTGTAAGTTCGCCTGCCAGTCTTGGGGGTCGTTTGTGCCACGAAAAACTATCACCAAATCCTTGGTTTTCTTATTTAAGACAGCTGCAGCCTGAAATGTATCAGCATCCTTTCCGGTCAGGGCGGGCGCGAAATCGATCAGACGACGATAGCCCTTCGGCATGCACCAGAGAGCCTTGGCTTCATTATTCTTACAGCCGGGTTTTACGGTTGCTTTGAGGTCGGATGAATAAACCGCTTCATTGATTGCAGCGAGTTCGGCATCCGACGGTGGTCGTGGAGATTTCTTGTTTGGTCTAGATGGTCGTTTAGACGATTTATCACCCTCAAAAGAGCGAGATTCGGTCGGCTTAAGTGACTTCTGAGGTCGTTTGTTGGCATGAGTCGGCACCCTCGGGCTCTGCGTGGGTACGGACTTTTTCGAGACCTTCGAGTTCGCCGACGGCTTACCGTAACCATCGGTCACGATGAGCAGACAGGCGACTATAGTCAGGTAAATCAGCTTCGCTGCGACCCTAGATTTGTCCATCACATTCAGCTCCGGTGTTCAGCAACAACGAGCCGATCTAAACTCAGTCATGCCTATCCAAGAAAGAAAAAACGTCTGGAGAGCAAGCGAAGTGGCGTTTTGTCGCGATGAAATGGATTGCGTACCGTACCCAAGGCCGAGGCTGTGACGACAGCGGTCGTCCTGCGCCGTGACGTGTCTAGCGGTTAGCTTTGTCCATCCATCTGTACTGAGATGTCACTTAAACAAGGACAAAGCCAGTCATCTCGACTGCGACGGAAAGTTAACGCTGTGAGTGGCATCGTAGGCAAGCAGACCATCTCGCTTTACGTCATACCCCTCGACCTAAATCACAAAAGTGTGTCTGAGGCGAATCGCAACAACGCGCTTATTTTGAGCTTTGCCCGGCGAGTCGCCATTGGTATTGAGGTGCTAGGGCATGGGAGATGGGCTGAATCGTTATGAATAGCAACCACACAAACCAAGAGGTCCAAAGCTGGCAAGATGACATCGCGCGTCTGTCGGAGCGTGGTGATGATGAGACGTTCTACACCCGCGAGCAATACACCGAGTTCCTCACTGAACTCGGTTATGACGCACCCACTCTCGAGGCCATGGACACTCACGTCACCGGCTTAGTCACGCAGGCGAATGGGCACTTTAAGGTTGCTGCGTTGCGATCTGGTTTATCTTGTCTGGATGACGCCCTCAAGCTCGCGCCTTGGCGCACGGAACTGCACCGCACCTATGCCGAGAACATCGTGACGCTCTATCTCGAAGATGGCGAGGCTGACGACGGTGATGAGGCGCTCGCTTGTCTTAACGATTGCCTCAGAAGAGCGCCTAAATCGAGGTGGGTCTATCCCCTGCTGAAACAGGTCCAAGACAAGCGGACTCAATCTAAACGCATGGCTAAAGGATGGGCCATTGGAATCGGCGCCTTCGTCCTGATCAGCGCGGGGATTGTGACCCTGCGTCCATTGACGCATGACGTCTCGAGCGGTGTCGTCCACGACGACAAACCTGTGCGCGTCATGCAACCAGCCAGTCAGGGCAAGAACGCATTACCGTTGGACGCAAGCGGTACATTCGACCTAGATGTCGACCTCGCGTTGGGGCGCTACGGTAAGCTGATCGAAATTGATTCGAGTGAATCGTCACGCACGGCAATGGAGTATAGCGAGGTACAATCAGCTAAGCTGAAGCTCAGACTCCGTAACGAGGGTCGTCAGGTCATCCGCAGTCTCAATGGACGCGTGGATTGGGTATCAGATGACGGTCGAGTGCTCTCCAGTCAGCCTATCGCTCTGATCAAGAAATCTGCAGGCCTTTATCCGGGAGAATCGGCTGTGAGCTACCAGTCACAATTTAGCCTCGATCGCGCTGTTCGCCGCGCACGGCTCACAATCACTGAGAGTGTGGATGGGCCTGAGACAAAGCAAAGGCCCGCAGGCAAGCCGGTTTGCGTTCTCAAATCCGCGAAGCTTAAAGAAAACGTCGTAGTGGATGTCACAGTGTATGGCGAGGATGGTTCTGGCCCAATGGCGAAGCGGCTTTATGGTATCACCAATCGAGCAGCCCCAATCACCTCACTCGTGGTCACAGAGAAGGCCTACGATGCCGACGGTGCCCTGATACCAGAAGCAAGCCGCCAAGACATTCTTAACCAAAAGCAGGTCGCATCGACGCTTCTGCCCATCTTTGAGACCGGTGAGACGCGGTATGTTGAGATCCTGCGCATTATAAAGCCTGAGATTAGAGACAGAATCAAACGCAGGTGCCTTTTTCTCACCACAAAGAACTAAGGCCTGTTTGCCGCGTAAAAGCGCGTCGCAGAGTGTAGCGTGGAGCCCTAAGGCTCCACTACAGGCAGGTCACAGACGTCACGTAGTTGCGGTCGGTACCGCCACCTTCGCAACAGTTGGGAAACCAGTTGCAATTGGTGCAAGTGCCCCAGCAATAGCAATTATCGGCGCGAAGGGTCTCGATGGTGAAGTCGACGGCCTGACAATGGCCGGCGAAGCGACACAGCGCATCCATGCTCGATTGGGTCGTCGTCCCGCCGGGACAGCAATTGCCCGTCCCCGGCACGCAATCGTCGATATGCAGCGGATAGAAGGTCATTCGGTTCAGGTTCAGTGTATCGACAATTTGAGGTACGTCTCCGGGCACACATGCGGGGATATCGCACTCACAACCGGCACACGCGTTTTGAACCTGGCAATTGTTATTGCAGCCGTCAGCGTCATCATCGTTGCCGTCGTCACAACTCTCCCCTGCCCCTTGGTCGACCTGTCCGTCGCCGCAGAAGCTGACCTCTCCAGGTACGAGTTCACAGCGGCCATTACAGACTGAGCAATCACGTTCGCCGTAGGGGCAGACCTCTAGATCTACATTGCCGTCATCGCAGGCTTCCCCAGCCTCTTGGACACCATTGCCGCATTCGCTTTGTCCCAAGCAGACCTGAGGGCATTCTTCACCGATCGGGCAATCACCCGCACCGGCGCCACCATCGCAGCTGACAGCGCGCACCATCATAATGTTAAAGAAAATCCGGTCCCAGTCATCGGTGCCCGGCCATTGAGCAACATAAGGCACATCGACGCCGCGAGCCGCCATGGACGCGCGCCCGCCAACAAGCCGCTGACCAAACCAGTAAATGGTGCCAGCGCGCAGCCTGATAGATTGAGCAAAGCGGGCGCCCTGCCAGCTCTCCTCTTGACGCACAGCAAAATCGGCTTGCGCCAAAATTTGGCCCGGTAGGCCCGTCCGGGCGTCGTGCTCAAATAGGAATACCTCGGATAAAGCGTTCACACCACCGACGAAGAATTCGATACGATCGATCCAGATGTCGGTGCCCTGGGGCACCGTGTATTGAATCGCCATGATACGCCCATCGTTGGCTGCATCAGCATTATTCGGTGGCTGCTCTTCATTCTGACCCGCCACCACTTCTAAAGCATCGCACTCAGCGGGCCCCGGGCCAATGATGCCATCGGCCTCGTTTGGCTCACCACAGAGGCCCGACTCACAATCGACGGCCTCGTTGCATTCGGCACCGACAGGACACGGCGCACACCCGCCACCGCAATCGACATCGGTTTCATCACCGTTACGGATACCGTCGTCACAAGCGGGCAAAGTGCACGCATTGCTGCATCCGTCATCGTTGACGTCATTGCCGTCGTCACAAGCCTCACCGTCGCGATCGTGAAGCAGACCATCGCCACAGTAACGGGTTCGCCCCGGTACATCTTGACACTGGTCATCGCAAATCTTGCAGTCTCGCAGACCATAGGCGCAGACCTCGGTAAGGGTGTTGCCGTCATCGCAGGTCTCCCCTGCCTCACGGTCGAGGATGCTGTCTCCACAAAAACTTGTGACGCCTGCCACCGACTGACATGTGTCATCACACACGATGCAATCTCGCTCGCCATAAGCACATGTCTCGGTGACAGCGTTGCCATCGTCGCACGACTCGCCGTCGTCTTCTTGGAGGCGATTATCACCACAGAAACGAATCAGCCCGGGTACGTTCTCGCAGCGTTCATTACACACGATGCACTCACGCTCACCATACAGGCAGGCCTCAGTCTCATCATTTCCGTCATCGCAGTCTTCACCGTCTTCGCGGTTCAACTGCCCATCGCCACAGAAACGCACAGCGCCTGGCACGTCCTGACAGCGGGCATCACAGACCTGACAATTCCGTTCACCATAGGCACACGCCTCGGTGACCACATTGCCATCGTCACAGG
>JBMHDS010000019.1:0-4690 GCA_049889275.1 Bradymonadia bacterium
AATTCACCGGATAGACCCGCCCATCTTCCAGCGTTGCGATCATGGTTTTTCTTGCCCGCTCACCGAACGGGTCTGATCTAATCTCGTTCATCACTCGAGCATTCACCGTATCGCCTCGCCACTTCATCGCGACGGTTCCGACAACCAGCAACACGACCACACCAATTACGAACCACTTAGTTTTGCTCATCATGCCTAGCTCAATGCTGTGTGCTCTTTTACTTGCGACTAAACCTTGACCATTCCGCCGTCCACCATCAGAGACTGACCCGTGATGTTGACCGAATGGTCAGAGCTTAAGAAAACGACCGCGTTGCCAATGTCTTCAACCGTTTGCTCGCGGCGAAGGGGCGTGCGATCAAAGATGTGGGGGTAATCCCCGCGCGCAATGCCTTCGAACCAAGTGCGCGGGTCTTGCCCCTTGAACTCCTCGATAAACTTGACGGCCTTTTCACTGTTTTGCTTCCATGAGTCGGTGTAGATGACGCCCGGGCAGATCGCGTTCACATTGATGTTAGATGGGCCAAGCAACTCAGACTGCGTCTGGGTGAGACTGATCAACGCTGCCTTCATCGCGCCGTAGGAGTGGTGAACAAAGTATTCCAGCATTTTGTCTGAGAATGGCGCTTTCCCTGCGATCGACGATATGTGAATGATCTTGCCCGATTGATTGGCCTTCATATGAGGGATGACCGCTTCTGACATCAACACAACCGGTAGCAGGTTCTGACCGTAGAGCGCGTCCCAAATCGCTTGACTGGGGCCAAGCTCGTGATCGTCAGGGGCGATGGCGTCCTTGGGACCTGCCCCCACATTGTTGACCAAAATGTCGATCTTGCCGAAGCGTTCGATGGCTTGATCGCGCATCTCGATCATCTTGTCGCGATCAGTAATGTCCCCCTCACAAATGCTTACCTCTGCACCGAGCGCCTTGCAGCGCCGCGCTGTTTCGTTCACAGTGTCTTCAGAGTAGGAATTTATGACGAGCGAGGCACCTGCCTGCGCGAGTGACTCCGCAATACCACGACCAATGCCCCGACCGGCCGCGGTCACCAAGGCTACTTGCCCTTCAAGATTCATCGATTACTTCCCCCGCTCTACGATCTGATCGTTCGACCCTACGACAAGGGTCTCGCCAGAATCAACCTGCATCGCAGAATTACAGGCAGACCACTGACCCAATCGAGATACTTGAAAGTTGAAGGTTGAAAGTCGAAAGTCGAGAGGCCAACCTGCGCCGTCATCTCGCCTGCGGGAGCGACAGCAGGCGTCAGTACGAGCTCAAGGGACGGGCAGGCATTCGATAGTATCGATCGCCCATTGAGAGGTTCGACGCGGTCGCGTCAGTCTGTTCAGCCATCCTGATGGTTGGTCAGGTCGAGCAAGCAGACCTAACAAACGAAGTTCGTCGTCGGTGCTAACCTCAAGTGTAAAAGGGTGAGCAGCCCCTTCCTGGCCTCGGGCGCCTGCGAAAGGGTTCGACGCGATAGCACCGGCCTGCCCAGCCATCCTGGTATTTGGCGAGGTCAACTGAGTGGTGCTAAAGCGCTGTATTCGGCGTCGGTACGACGCTCACACATAGCAGGGCGAGCGGCCCCTTACTGGCCTCGGACGCCTGCGAAGGGGTTCGACGCGACCGCACCAATCTGCCTGGTCGTCCTTATATTCGGTGAGATCAACCAAGAAGGGCTGAAGCGCCATATTAAGCGTCGGTGCGAGGCACACAGATAGAGCGTCTGCCTAAACCAATGTGCCAGCTTGGACCAACATGTGATATTGGGTTTTCCAAGATGACCCAACCGTAACGCCCATTCGAGGTCCCGAACACCGAACGGCATTTGGGTCAGTCTCTGTTTCACAAAAGCCCTGCCGCAAGACCAAGGCGCAGCTACTGAATCAAACCAACGCTCGCCATCGCCCAACAGTGTTCACTGTTGGACCACAGCGGTACTCAGGTCAAAGGCTAGGACAGCCTAAGCGGTAGCGCTCTTAACCGTTGCCCAGTGGCGCGATACACGGCGTTGGCTAGCGCTGGCGCAATCGGAGGTAGCCCTGGTTCGCCAACCCCAGTCGGCTCAGTACCACTATCGACAATCTCGACTTCGATCCGCGGCGCATCGGCCATTCGCATCATAGGATAGTCATGAAAGTTGCTTTGCTTGATCGCGCCGGCTTCAAGATTCAGCTCGCCATAGAGCGCTGCCGTCAAACCAAAGATAATGCCGCCTTCCATTTGCGCGCGCACGATGTCTGGGTTAACCGCGGTGCCGCAATCGACCACGCAGAGCACTCGATGGACTTTGATCTCGCCATTCTCAACAGACACCTCGGCCACCTCAGCAACATCCGTCAAAAAGGAGTGATGCGCCGCGAACCCTAGGTGGTGACCCTCGGGAACCGTCATAGCCTTCATACGCTCACCCGCAATGCGAATGACGTTCTGCAAACGAGGGTTATTCGCCGTGTTTTGCAGCCTTAATTCCACGGGGTCTTGGTCTGCCGCTATAGCAAGCTCATCGATCATCGACTCTTTGGCGAAGGCCGTGTACGAGTGGCCAACCGATCGCCAGAAGGTCAGCGGTAATCCATGATCCACCGTTGCATGGCGAACTCGTTTATTGGCGACATCATAATCGTCAGCCAAGCCCTCAACACTACTTGGGTCAGTCACCCAACCGTCGAATGCGCTAGTCGCTAACCCGACGGTCCACTCAATGGTGCCCTCGCCAATGGAGGGGAAAATACCGGGCAGCAGGTTCTTGATGGTGTCAGGAGAGATATTGCCGCCTGCTCGCCTAGCGTCCCAAGCCGTGATTTGGCCTTGCTCATCAAGACCCGCTTTGATCCGCATCAAAGAGGCGGGGCGATACAAACCGTGCCGTAAATCATCTTCTCGGGTCCACACGAGCTGAATGGGTTTCTGTGTTGCAACTGCCACTTGGGTCGCTTCAATGACATGTGTCAGCGTACCTCGACGGCCAAACGCGCCGCCCAAGTAACTTTGGTGCACGCGAACTTGCGAGGGGTCGAGATCAGCAAATCGTGCCACGAGGTTCTGCGCCGCAACCGGCCCCTGGGTGCCAGACCAAACATCGGCCACCCCATTCTCAATGCGCACGAGCGCATTCATGGGTTCCATAGGTGCGTGAGCCAAAAAGGGAGTCCAGTATTCCGAGTCAAGCGCAATGGCTGAAGCAGCCTGACCGGCCTCCAGGTCGCCTTCTACGGATTCCGTGCCAACTGAAGCATCATCAATCGCCGACTCGTAGTCTCGCCTCAAAGATTCGGTCGACACACTTGCCAGCTCAACCTCACTGAACGTTACGTCTAATTGTTCGGCCGCCTGTTTAGCCTGCCAATAACCACGAGCAACCACTGCAACGCCGCTGCCAATCTCAACGACATCGGTGACACCAGGCATCGCCTTAGCCTTCGCATCGTCAAAGGCGACCACCGATGCACCGGCTACCGGCGCTCGCCGGACAACAGCATAATGCTTACCTTCGACATCGGCATCGATACCAAACACCGCTGTACCAGTCGCTTTCGCGATGGCATCCACTCGAGCTGATTCCCTGCCGATAAATTTAAAGTCACTGGGCGACTTGAGCGGCGCCTCCTCTGGCGCTTGCATACCGCTCGCCGTTTCAATGAAATCGCCGTAGGCATATCGCTCTCCTCCATAGATGACGAACCCGTTATCCGTTTTCAGTTCAGCAACAGGCGCATTCAAGTCCACAGCTGCGGCAGCGAGAATCAGGGCCCGAGTGTTTGCACCAACCTGCCGAAGTTGGGGGTAATGCGCGTTAATCGCGTTACTCCCGCCCGTTGCCTGCACACCCATGCCGGGGTTGTTGTAATCCTCGTGGACACCGGCAAACAGGATCTCCATCGCGAGCGGGTCGAAATCAAGCTCTTCACCCAGAATCGTGGAGAGACCCGTCGTGACGCCCTGCCCCATTTCATCGCGCGCTGTATAAAACTTTAAGGTGTTATCGGGCAGCAGCTGAACAAATGCATTGGGCACCCAGCTTCCAACCTCTTTCGCAATCGGTAAGGGACCAGGCTCTGAGCAGCCTGTTAGGTTAAAGCCAACGACCAGTCCACCACCGACGACTGCCGTTGATTTCAAAAACCCACGGCGAGATACGTTTTGAATACTCATGCTTCCACCCCTTCAGCTTTTGCCTTGGGTGCCATCGCATCCACGAATTGTGCGGGTGACTGGCTCACTGCCATCACTGCATCTTTGATGCGGTTGTAGCAGCCGCACCGACAAATGTTGCCAGATAGCGCCGCATCCACCTCGGCTTCGCTAGGATTAGGATTGGTCTCGAGCATGGCGGCAGCCGACATGATTTGCCCCGACTGACAGTAGCCGCACTGAGGCACAGCAAAGTCATTCCACGCCACTTGGAGAGGATGAAGCGCATCAGGAGAACCGATGCCCTCGATGGTCGTAATGTCCTGACCGGCCACAGCAGCGACGGGAAGGATACATGTTCGAACAGCTGCACCGGCGACATGCATTGTGCAGGCGCCGCAGAGACCCGCGCCGCATCCAAACTTGGATCCTTTCAATCCGAACTGGTCGCGAACGATCCACAGTAGCGGCGTATTAGGATCCTCGTCCGTTCGGACGGTCTCACCATTCAGTGTAAATTCAATCAAGGGTTGCTCCTTCCTTTTG